>JAHEDU010000077.1 GCA_024641015.1 Micrococcales bacterium | reverse complement strand
AATGACGTCGTCAGACTAACGATGGCGACCGTTAGACCCGCCAGCCAGAGTGCAATTGCGCCGCGGGGGAAGCGAGAAACGAAGGGAATTGCGCCAGCGAAACGGGGGAGGGCCAGCGTCACAAGGCCGTAAACGCCCAGAAGCGTAAACGCAAGGGCGTAATGGCTACTCACGAGCGTCGAGCATGAGTCGAAGAGTTTCGCGATCCTCGTCGCTGAGTTGTCCGGTGAAATTCATCAACGCGAGTGATTTGTTAGTGCTGCTAGCCAGGGCATTGGCCATCGAATCGGCGATCAGCGTGCTCTGATCGCTCGTTGTCGAATAGCGGAAGGAATCGGTTCCCGCCTTCGTTCGCTCGACCAACCCCTTTGACCTCAACCTTTCGAGAACGGTGATGATCGTGGTCACAGCGGGAATCGGCTCGTCGAAGGAATCGCGTACATCGTTTGCGGCGAGGGGCTCCGTGCTTGCCCACAGGGCGGCAAGAACGAGTTGCTCGAGCTCACCTTTCCGGCGACCGGACATTCGCACTCCTCTTCTACATAATGTAGAAATGATGATATCGTCTACGTGATGTAGAAAATCCTACAGCCCGGTAAAGAAAGAAGCCATCATGAAAACACATCGCATGGGCGCTGTCGCCATTTTTGTCGCGGCACTCGCCGTTCTCACGGGTTGCACCAACCCGGTTACAAATTCCGAACCGACCGTAACGGTCACCGACGCGTGGGTTCGTGCCGTTCCCGATCTCGCCGAAGGCGACATGACCGGTGTCTTCATGACCATTGCGAACAGTGGCACCGAAGACGTATATGTAACGGGCGGCACCGACACTACGGGTCTGACCGAAACCCCACTCGAAGCCCACGAAGTGGTCGCGGACGCGTCCGGGGAAATGGTTATGCAACTCGCGGAAGGTGGAATCCTCGTTCCCGCAGGTGGAAGCGTCCAACTCATGCCGGGCGGTTTCCACATCATGTATTGGAATCTGACGAAGCCCATCGCAGTCGGGGACACCATCACGCTCACGCTCAATCTCAGTGACGGAACGACCATCGATGTCAACGCAATCGCGATGACACTAGACGGCGGTACCGAAAAGTATGTTCCTGCAAACGGCGGGATGGAGCACTAACTCATGGCTAGCGACACCGGACCCCACAAAGCCATCTCTCGAAGGGATCTCTTTTTCGGGGCCGGTGTCGCGCTCGGCTCGGCTGCAATTGCCGCATCGGGGACTGCGGCAATTTCGAACAGCGTTCTGGCGGGCAAACCGACAGCAATCGGAACGAACGTCGAGCCGTTCTTTGGACCCAACCAGGCCGGAATTCGCACCGCGGCGCAAGCACATGGTGTCTTTGCCGCTTACACGCTCAACGACACCGCAACTGTCGACACCGTTCGCGGTGTCATGCGCGTCGCAACAATTGAGGCATCTCGACTGTGCGCCGGCGAACCCGGCTTGTCCGATACAGACCCCACGATCGCAACCGTTCCAGCTCGACTGACAATTACGTTCGGCTTTGGTCACGGCCTGTTTGACAAGTTGGGGCTCGGCAGCAGGAAGCCAGAAGGTTTTGTTCAACTTCCGTCATTCGGAATTGATGAATTGCGACCCGAATTCTCGGGTGGCGATTTACTCATCCAGATCGGATCTGACGATCCGATCACCCTGTCCCACGCTCACCGACACATGACTCGTGTCATCTCGTCGATCGGAAATCCACACTATTCACAACGGGGCTTCGCGAGGGCCTCGGGTTCGGTCAACCCAGACGAAACTCCTCGCAACCTGATGGGGTTCAAGGATGGGACGGAGAACCCTCGAAACGACGAATCCTTTGACGAACAAGTATGGGCTGGAGTCGATTCGGGGTGGTTCGCAGGGGGCACTCAACTGGTCATTCGACGCATCGCGATGAAGCTCGACCCGTGGGATCGGCTAGGACCCGGCGATAAAGAAGCGGCTTTCGGTCGCCAGATGGTGTCGGGTGCACCGTTGACTGGCGAGAACGAGTTCGACGAGCCCGATTTTGGCGCTCGAAACCCGTCGGGGCTAACAGTAATCCCCGATTTTTCACACATTCGCCGTGCCCACACGGGAGACCCCACCCATCGGTTCTTGCGTCGACCGTTCAACTACGACGACGGCTTTGCCGAAGACGGCACTGCTAATGTCGGGCTAATTTTCGCCGCCTACACGACAGATATCGAGCGTCGATTTCTTCCAGTCCAGAAGCGACTTGCAGAGTTCGATTTGCTCAACGTGTGGACGGTTCCCATCGGATCGTCCGAATTTGTGATACCGCCGGGCGTCCCCGCCGGCGGATACATCGGCCAGCAACTCTTCGACAGTTAGATGTCGATGTCGACGATTTTGTGCCGGGAAGAATGACCGCTCGCGATTGACACCGCTGACTTGCGCACGCCGTAATGTTCGGCCAATGCCGCAACAAGACCTTCATTAGCTGCGCCATCCACCGCGCGTTCCTTGAGAAACACCGTGATCAGTCCGTCTGCGCCGACCTCGACGAGCGGACCCTTTGTCGACCCGGGCTTCGCGTGAACGGTGATGCGCATGCTTCAATTCTCTCGCGGGTGGCGAAGACAGTTAGTCTAAAGTTTAGGCAGTACAACAAAGGAATCCCCCATGAAAAAGTTCTTCTCGCTCGTCGCCGCTAGCGCGCTCGCTCTCGCAGGGACGACCGCGGCATCGGCCCTTCCGACCGAAACTTCCTTCGCGGACGCGGGTCTGCAGGAAATTGGTTCGTACTTCGGAAAAATCTCGTGGTCGATTGACGGTTCCAGCGATGCGTACCACGTGGTCGGGGATGCGCAGCCGATTCAAGTTGAGAAGCCGGCAGGCGCTACAGTCCGTGAAGCGATCTTCATTTCGGGTGACGGTGGCAACCGAAACAGCAACAACCACCCGCCGCAAGACCTCACCCTGAACGGTGAAAGCGTTGTCTTTACTCATTGGGCACGAATCACCAGCGGTGACATGTTCCAGACGTACTACGGAGACGTAACGGACATCGTCAAGGCGACCATCGACGAACATGTTGCGGGAACTTTCGATTTGGCGTTCGACCAGGGCGATGACAGCGACGGTGATTATGTTGAGGGTGGTGCACTTATCGTCATCTTTGATGACCCGTCCGCGCCGTTGTCGTCGATTTATCTCAATGCGGGAACTTCGCTCTCGTCTGGCGACACATTCACCCTCGATTTCCCGGCATTGACCGCGGAAAATCTTGCAAATGACATCGTCATGTCGGTCGGCTCGTCCAACTCGTACCAGTGGAACGCCTGGCAGCAGTCTTCGGAAGTCAAGATCAACGGAGATTATCTGACGACCGTTGCCGGTGGATGTGATGAGTCGATCGAATTTGAAAACAGTCAGGAATGTGGCCCGCACGGTTACAACACCATCGGTGGCGTGGGCAACACCCCTTCCGTTCCCGGGTACGTTGACTCCGAAATTGTGTCCTACTCATCCGCCTACGACGGAGAGCTCTACCTGCTCAACTCGTTCCTCGCCGAGGGGGACACTTCAATGGAGGTTTACACGCGAAACCCGTCGAACGACGACAACTTGTACTTCGCCGGCATCTACATGCGCGGCGTCCTGCCGACCGCGACATACTGCGACGACCACCACGACGAGTGCTTCCCCAATGACTCGAGTAGTGACCTCGCATCGACCGGCGCCGAAGGCGTCGACACCATGACCCTTCTCGGCGGGGGACTGCTCCTCGCCGGAGTCGCAGTCGTTGCGTACCGCGTGATCTCGCGTCGCAAGTCCAAGGACGACTCCGCGGAATAAGCCGCTCGCACGGCGACCCGCATTCTGATAAGGTTGTGAGGTTGCCGTGAAACGGCCGCGGAAAGAGAGCGCTTCACCATCGGGGTGGGGCACCGCGCAGCGAACCGAAGGGACTGAACAATGGCACTCGATCTTGCTATCAAGAACGAAATCATCAAAGAGTACGCAACTCACGAGGGTGACACCGGTTCGCCCGAGGTTCAGATTGCAGTTCTCACCAAGCGCATCAAGGACCTGACCGAGCACCTCAAGGAGCACAAGCACGACCACCACTCGCGTCGTGGACTTCTCCTCCTCGTCGGTCGTCGTCGTCGCCTCCTCGGCTACCTTGCCGGTGTCGACATCAACCGTTACCGTTCGCTCATCGAACGTCTCGGAATCCGTCGCTAAGAC
>JAHEDU010000040.1 GCA_024641015.1 Micrococcales bacterium | reverse complement strand
GCGCGGTGAATCCGGCGACATATCCGACGACGGGCTTCGTGATGTTCGCCTTGATGTAGTCAGCAGCACGCTCTTCAGCGTCGCCACCGATTTCACCGATCATGACGATCGCCTTGGTGTCAGGGTCGGCCTCGAACGCAGCGAGTGCGTCGATGTGCGTAGTCCCGATGATCGGGTCTCCGCCGATACCGATGGCAGTCGAGAATCCGATGTCGCGAAGCTCAAACATCATCTGGTACGTCAGGGTTCCCGACTTCGACACGAGACCGATCGGTCCCGAACCCGTGATGGTCGCCGGGGTGATTCCCGCAAGAGCTTCACCGGGGGTGATGATTCCGGGGCAGTTCGGTCCGATGATTCGGCTCGTGCCCTTCTTCTTTGCGTACGCCCAGAACTCGGCTGAGTCCTGAACCGGGATGCCCTCGGTGATGACAACGATAAGAGGCATCTCGGCGTCGATCGCTTCGATGACCGCGTCCTTGGCGAACGCCGGGGGCACGAAGACGACGGACACGTTCGCGCCCTTGTCCGAGATGGCCTCGGCGACAGTTCCGAAGACGGGGAGAGTCACGTCACCGTGCTCGACGGTGGTACCCGCCTTGCGCGCGTTCACGCCGCCCACGACGTTGGTGCCGGCCTTGAGCATCAGAGCGGTGTGCTTCGAGCCCTCACCGCCGGTGATGCCCTGGACGATGACGCGCGAGTCCTTGTTGAGGAAGATCGACATAGTTCCGGTTCCTTTACTTCGCGGCGAGTTCGGCGGCGCGGTCAGCGCCGTCGTCCATCGTGGTGGCCAGTGAGACGAGCGGGTGGTTGCGGGCGGCGAGGATCTCGCGACCCTTGTCGACCGAGTTACCGTCGAGTCGAACGACGAGAGGCTTGGTTGCCTTGTCGCCGAGGATGTCGAGCGCGGCAACGATTCCGTTGGCGACGGCGTCGCAGGCGGTGATTCCACCGAAGACATTCACGAAGACGCTCTTGACCTGCGGGTCACCGAGGATGACCGAAAGGCCGGCCGCCATGACCTCGGCCGAGGCCCCGCCTCCAATGTCGAGGAAGTTGGCGGGCTTGACTCCGCCGTGTTTCTCGCCCGCGTAGGCGACGACGTCGAGAGTCGACATGACGAGTCCGGCACCGTTTCCGATGATTCCGACCTCACCGTCGAGCTTGACGTAGTTGAGGTCGTGCTCTTTCGCCTTCGCCTCGAGCGGGTCAGCTGCGTCCTTGTCCTCGAGAGCAGCGTGGTCCGCCTGGCGGAACTCGGCGTTCGCGTCGAGCGACACCTTGCCATCGAGCGCGATGATGTCGCCGTCTTCGGTCAGAACAAGCGGGTTGACCTCGACGAGCGTCGCGTCTTCGGCGGTGTAGACACCGTAAAGCTTGACGAACACGGGCGCGACCTTGCCAACGAGTTCGGCGGGGAACTTAGCGGCGACGGCGATTTCCTTCGCCTTCGCGAGGGTGATTCCCTCAATCGGGTCGACCTCGACGCGAGCGAGCGCCTCGGGGCGTTCGACGGCGAGCTGTTCGATTTCCATTCCGCCCTCGTACGAGCAGAGCGACAGGTACGAGCGATTGGCGCGGTCGAGCAGGACCGAGAAGTAGTACTCCTCGGCGATGCGAGCGCCCTGTGCAACCATGAGTCGCTTGACGACGTGGCCCTTGATGTCGAGACCGAGGATTGCCTGCGCAGCCTCGAACGCATCATCGGCCGTCTTGGCGACCTTGACGCCACCGGCCTTACCGCGGCCACCGGTCTTGACCTGGGCCTTGACGACGGTTACGCCACCAATCTTTTCGGCGGCGGCACGCGCCTCTTCGGGGGTGTCGGCGACGATTCCTTGGAGCACGGGAACACCGTGCTTCTCGAACATGTCACGGGCTTGGTACTCGTAAAGATCCACCACTATCCAATCGACGAGAGTCAGAGTTGGTCGGGGCCCAATGCCTCGCGACCGTGTTCCAGCCTACCCGCGGTCACACTTCTCGGTGACAGGAAAACGAAGGTCAGACTTTACTGATCGGCGCAATCTTGATGAGCAGTTTTTTCTTGCCCGCCGACTGGAACTGCACCTCGGCAATGCGCTTAGCTCCTTCGCCGGTGACGGCGAGAACACGGCCCTGCCCGAAATCGTCGTGACGAATCTGGTCGCCGGGGACAAGCTCAAGGTCGGCGTTGTCGCGCACCTCGCGGGTCAACGCACCCGTCCATTCGGTCTTCGGCTTGCTCGGCGCATTCCACGAGGTCGTAGTGAACGACGGCGTGATCGAGCGGCGCTGCGATTCCTTCCAGTCGATCAGGGTTGCCGGAATCTCGTTGAGGAATCGACTGGGAACGCAGGACACGATGTCTCCGTACGTCGCGCGACTGGTCGCCAGTGACACGTGGAGCTTCTTCTTTGCGCGGGTAATGCCGACGTAAAACAGTCGGCGTTCTTCCTGGACCCCGCCTGCCTCGGCGAGCGAGATTCTGTGGGGAAGGATTTCCTCTTCGACGCCGGTGATGAAGACGGCTTCGAATTCGAGTCCCTTCGCGGTGTGCAAGGTCATGAGGCTGACGGTCCCCGACTCGTCATCGATATCGTCGGCGGCGGACACCAGGGCGACTTCGGTGAGGAAGTCGATCAGCGAGCCCTCTGGGTTGGTTGCCTGGAATGCGCGGGTCTGCCCAACGAGTTCCTCGACGTTTTCGGCGCGGGCATTGTCCTGAGGGTCGCGAGAATCCTTGAGGATGATGAGGTAGCCGGTCGCCTTGAGAAGCGCGAGGAGCACGTCGACCACCTTGGCGCCCGGCGCCATCGCACTGACCTTGTCGAGGGTCGCAACGAATTCACGAATCGTTCCCGTGACCTTCGCGCCCAGCCCGAGATTGTCGACCTGGCGCATCGCTTCGCGGAACGAAATCCCGTTATCGTCGGCGAAACGTTGAATTGCGGACTCGGTGACGTCACCGATTCCGCGCTTCGGAGTATTGAGGATGCGGCGGTGCGCAAGATTGTCGTCCTCGTTCGCGACGGCGATGAGGTACGCCATGACGTCCTTGATTTCGGCGCGTTCATAGAACTTGGTGCCACCGATCAGGCGGTACGGAACGCCTTCGCGCATGAGCACTTCTTCAAGCGCGCGCGTCTGGGCATTGGTTCGATAGAACACGGCCATGTCGCGGAACGCCATCCCGCCCTCATGAAGAGTGTTGATTTCGTTCGCGACGAACTGCGCTTCGTCGTGCTGGGTGACGCCGGTGTATCCCGTGATCGGTTCGCCCGTGCCGAGTTCGCTGAAGAGCTTCTTGGACATTGACGTGTCGAAGTTGTTCCCGATGACGGCGTTGGCCGCGTCAAGGATGTTCTGCGTTGACCGGTAATTCTGTTCGAGGACAATCACTTCGGTACCGGGGAAGTCTTCGCGGAATTCGAGGATGTTGCGGATGTCGGCACCACGGAACGCATAAATCGACTGGTCCGAATCGCCCACGACGGTGAGCGTTGCCGAATCGATCCCGCCGTTGACGTTGTAGAGCGACGGCGGGGTTTCGACCGGAACGTGTTCCGGTTTGACCGGTCGCGTCAATTCGTGAATCAGCTCGTACTGCGCCTTGTTGGTGTCCTGGTACTCGTCGACGAGGATGTGGCGGAAGCGACGCTGATACAGCGCACGGATGTCGGGGAACGCACGGAACAGATACACGGTCTGCGCGAGCAGGTCGTCGAAGTCGAACGCGTTTGCCTTGCGCAATTCGGCGGTGTAGCGACGGAAGATGTCGAGGAACATGACCTCGTTCGGGTCGTTCGGGTTGACCCGGCTGGCGTACGCGTCGGCGTCAATCAGTTCGTTCTTGAGTCGTGACATCTTTGACGAGACCCCGCCCGCCGTCAGCCCCAGCGATTCCGCTTCGTATTCCTTCAGGATTCGCTTGAGCAGCGACTTTTGGTCGGCCGAATCGTAAATCGTGAACGCCGTGGGGAATCCAAAACGTTGGGCTTCGTTACGAAGAATTCGCACACAGGCCGAGTGGAACGTAGAGATCCACATGCCGCGGGCTTCGTCGCCGATAAACGATTCAATGCGCTCGCGCATTTCGGCGGCGGCCTTGTTCGTAAAGGTGATTGCGAGGATCTGGCTAGGCCAGGCTTCGCGGTTCTTGAGCAACAGCGCGATGCGTCGCGTCAACACCGCGGTCTTCCCCGAGCCCGCTCCGGCAACGATGAGGAGTGCCGGTCCGCGGTGTACAACAGCCGCCCGTTGCTGCGGGTTGAGCCCCTCGAGGAGAGGTTCGGACGAGGTGTCGATGGGGAAAAGAGTGTCGGTCATGTCCTCCCAAGTTTAGGTGTCGCCACCGACGTCGATTGCGCCGGCGATAGAGTGACGGCGTGACCGAGTCCCCCACAACGCCCCGCCGAAACACCACCGCGGTGCTCGCGTTCGTGCTGGGAATCCTCGTGTCGCCGATGGCTCTTCCGCTGGGCTGGTTCGCCCGTGAACAAATCAAGCGGTCAGGCGAACGCGGCCGCGGACTCGCGATTTCCGCCATCGTGCTGGGCTCCGTCGCCATCCTCGTCTGGATCGCCGGCGCGGTTCTCCTCTTCTTCTGGTGGCTGTCGCTGTAATTCATAGGTGGCGCTTAGGTTTCGTACCTAAACTGACATCATGAATTCGAACCCCGCATTCTCCCGTAACGCCGCCTTCCGTCCCGGACAGGTCTCCCGAGCAGAGCTCGAGCGACTTTACGGATCGAACGGAACCGCCACCACCGACGCGAAGGTCGACACCGACCAGCTCGAGGAGGCCTACAGCATCCCCGCCGCGAGCGGAGCCCAGACCGGTCGCATGACCGTCGAGGACAGTGTCGTCAAGACAATCATCGTCTTCGCGATTCTCATCGCAGCCGCGGTCGTCGGTTGGAATTTTGCATCCCCCATCACCCTGTGGGGCGGAATGATCGGCGGACTCGTCCTCGGACTCGTCAACACGTTCAAGAAGGTTCCGTCGCCGGCACTCATCGTCGGTTACGCCGTCCTTCAGGGCGTTTTCGTCGGGTCCATCTCGGTCATGTTCAACACGATGTGGGACGGAATCGTCACCGAGGCCGTCATCGGAACCCTCGGCGTCATCGGCGTCACGCTGTTCCTGTTCCTGTCAGGCAAGTTCCGCTCGTCCGCGCGTATGACGAAGATCGTCACCGTCGCGATGATCGGCTACCTCGTGTACCAGGTCATCAACATGGTGCTCATCTATACCGGCGTCACCCAAGACCAGCCGTTCGGTTTGTCCTCCGCCTCCATCATGGGCATCCCGCTCGGACTCATCATCGGTGTCGTCGTTGTGTTCCTCGCCGCGTACTCGCTCGTTCTCGACTTCGAGTCGATCAAGCTTGGCGCTGACCGCGGCGTTCCCGCGGTCTACGCATGGCAGGGCGCCTTCGGCGTTCTCGTCACGGTCGTCTGGCTTTACCTGGAAATCCTGCGCATGCTCGCCATCGCACGAAGCAACAACTAACGAACAACCAACGGAAAAGGCGCCGAGCGATCGGCGCCTTTTTCTATTCCCACTCGATGGTGCCCGGTGGCTTTGACGTCACGTCGAGGACCACGCGATTGACATCCTTGACCTCGTTGGTGATGCGGTTGGAAATCTTGGCGAGGACGTCATAGGGCACGCGCGTCCAATCGGCGGTCATCGCGTCTTCCGACGACACCGGGCGAAGCACGATCGGGTGGCCGTATGTGCGACCGTCGCCCTGGACTCCGACGGAACGAACGTCCGCGAGAAGGACGACCGGACACTGCCAAATCGACTGGTCGAGACCGGCGGCGGTGAGTTCGGCGCGAACAATCGCGTCAGCCTCGCGAAGCAGGTCGAGTCGCTCGCGGGTAACCTCGCCGACGATGCGAATCCCGAGTCCCGGGCCGGGGAACGGCTGGCGCCCCACAATCGCTTCGGGCAGGCCGAGTTCGCGACCGATTGCGCGGACCTCGTCTTTGAAGAGGGTGCGAAGTGGTTCGACGAGCGAGAACTGCAGGTCGTCGGGAAGACCGCCGACGTTGTGGTGCGACTTGATTGTCGCGGTTCCCGAACCGCCACCGCTCTCGACGACGTCGGGATACAGCGTCCCTTGGACCAGGTACTTGACCTGCTTGCCCGTGTTCGCCGCTTCCGCGACGAGATCCTTTTCTGCGGCCTCGAACGCACGTATGAATTCGCGACCGATGATCTTGCGCTTCTCTTCGGGATCGGTCACACCCTTGAGCTCGCGAAGGAACGTGTCGACCGCATCGATCGTGACGAGTCGAACGCCGGTCGCGGCAACGAAGTCGCGCTCGACCTGTTCGCGCTCTCCCGAGCGCAGGAGCCCGTGGTCGACGAACACGCAGATCAGCTGGTCGCCAACCGCCTTGTGAACCAGGGCAGCCGCAACTGCCGAGTCGACTCCGCCGGACAGGCCACAGATGACGAGGTCGTCGCCGACCTGTTCACGAACCGCAGCGACCTGCTCGTCGATGACGTTGCCGCTGGTCCAGTCTGGCGCGATTCCCGCACCATTCCAGAGGAAATTTTCGAGGACGCGCTGACCGTGTTCCGAGTGCAGAACCTCGGGGTGCCACTGGACGCCGAACATCTTCGCGTCACGGTTTTCGAATGCGGCGACGGGAGTAACCGATGTCGACGCGGTGACGTCGAATCCGGGCGGAGCCGTTTCGACACGGTCGCCGTGGCTCATCCAGCAGGTCTGGTCAGCGGGCTGGCCGGCGAAAAGCACACCGTCGTTTACCGATACCTCGGTTGCGCCGTATTCACGAAGACCGGTGTTCGACACCTCGCCGCCGAGCTGTTGCGCCATGACCTGGAACCCGTAACAGATTCCAAAAACGGGGACACCCAGCGCGACGATTCCCGGGTCGAGCGACGGCGAACCGGGCTCGTACACGCTCGACGGCCCACCCGACAGGATGATCGCGAGAGGGTTCTTCGCAGCGACCTCGGCCGCGGTGACGGTGTGCGGGACGATCTCTGAATAGACGCGCGCTTCACGGACTCGTCGGGCAATCAACTGCGCGTACTGCGCACCAAAGTCAACGACCAGAACGGGTCGGTGGTGAGTGGTCACCGAACGGCCTCCTCAACGATTCGACGGACACGGCTTTCGGTGAAGAAGGAGAGGAACGGGACTACTCCGCCGGCGGCGAGAAGCGGGAACCACAGGACGGGCCAGCGCATCGCCGTCCACAGCTGGAAGCAGGTGACGAGATAGAAGACGTACAGCCAACCGTGAACGATGAGGATCCAGGTCGAGACGTTGAGCGCGGTGACGGTGTCAACCGGAACGAGGGCGAGGAATCCGCCGGGACCGAATCCTTCGATTTCGACTCCGCCGGCGTACTTGAGAATCATCTCGAGCGTGAGGAGCAAGAGCATCCCACCGGTCACGTACGCGGCGATGCGGAATGTCTTTTCGGCCTTGAGTGCTCGGGTTCGGTCAATCGCCATGAGTCAATCCTACGGTCGCGCTTCCGCAGCGGCTTCCGCTTCACGCTCGACGGCGTCCTTGACGAGTCGGTACCAGAAGTACAAGGCGAACAGGGCGAACGCGATCCATTCGATCGCATAAAAGATGTTGAGCCAGTTGAGAACAGCCTGCGGCAGTGGCGGTGCCGCATGAATCGTTTCTAGTGGCGCGGTCGCCTGGTCGAGGACGACATAGCCGTCAAACATCGACGCACAATTCCACTCGTTGATGAGGTCGGCGGCGGCGATCACTTCGCGCCGGTCGGTCTGAATGTCGTTGGCGAGGATGTCGTCGCTGGGAACGAGTCGCCCCGAAATCGACGAGGGGCTGTCATCAATCACGACGAACTCGGCCGGGTCGATCGAAACCGCGAAGCCGACCGCGACGGGAAGGCAGGATCCGTCAACCATCATGTTGCGGACGAGCCACTGGCCGTCGACACCGTCTTGAGTTCGTCCATAAATGACGGTCGACTGCTGAGTCCAGGTGCCGGTTGCGGTGACGCGTCGCCCACCGTCGTCGCGCGTTTGCGGAGTCATAGGGCGAAGCAGTTCCTGAATCGCGACGGGAGTTTCGGAATCGACCTCAACCACGGTCGCCTCGGCAACCGCACGCCCAATTTGCCATTGCGCGAGGAAGGCGAATCCGCCCGCGAGAACAAGAATCGCGAGAAGCCCGGCAATCCAGCGGGGCTGTCGCGCCATCCGCCACCAATCGGCGTTCATGCGCGCACTCCCGTGATGTTTGCCACGCGTGCCTTAGGCGGTCGGGTCGACGACGACCTCGACGCGCTGGAATTCCTTGAGGTCGCTGTACCCGGTGGTCGCCATCGCCTTGCGCAGTGCGCCCATGAGGTTCGACTGGCCGTTGGCGTGGCGCGACGGTCCGAAGAGGACCTCCTCGATCGGCCCGATCTGACCGACCCACACACGGTTCCCGCGGGGCAGTTCAGCGTGGTACGCCTCTTGGCCCCAGTGCCAACCGTTGCCCGGGGTGTCGGTCGCACGAGCAAGAGCAGTGCCCAGCATGACGGCGTCAGCGCCGACGGCGATCGCCTTGACGATGTCACCCGAGGTGCCGAGTCCCCCATCCGCAATGACATGCACGTAGCGTCCGCCAGACTCGTCGAGGTAGTCACGGCGAGCGCCGGCAACGTCCGCGACTGCGGTTGCCATCGGGACCTCAACGCCGAGCGCGGTGCGGGTGGTCGACGCCGCGCCTCCGCCGAAGCCGACGAGAACGCCGGCTGCACCGGTGCGCATGAGGTGAAGCGCTGCAGTGTACGTCGCCGCACCACCGACGATGACGGGCACGTCGAGTTCGTAGATGAACTGCTTGAGGTTGAGCGGCTCACCCGACGGAGATACGTGTTCGGCGCTGACGGTGTTTCCACGAATCACAAACAGGTCGACACCGGACTTGACGACAATGTCGTGGAATTCTGCCGTGCGCTGCGGGCTGAGCGCACCGGCGACCGGGACACCTGCTTCGCGAATTTCCGCGAGGCGCTGCTCAATCAGTTCCGGCTTGATCGGCTCGGCGTAGATGCGCTGCATCTCTTGAGTTGCAACATCACCGGACAGCTCGCGAATCTTCTCGATGATCGCTTCGGGATTGTCGTAACGCGTCCACAGTCCCTCGAGGTTGAGAACACCGACTCCGCCGAGCTTGCCGATCGTGATTGCGGTGCGTGGCGATACGACCGAGTCCATCGGTGCTGCGAGGACGGGAATCTCGAACTTGCTCGCGTCGATCGCCCAGTTCAGGCTGACTGCGTCGGTGTCGCGGGTGCGTCGACTAGGGACGACGGCAACATCGTCGAACGAGTACGCACGGCGAGCGCGCTTGGCGCGACCGATTTCGATTTCCGTCACGGTGACGTCCTATCGCTTGTAGTTGGGGGCCTCGACGACCATCTGGATGTCGTGCGGGTGAGACTCCTTGAGCCCCGCCGGGGTGATGCGAACGAACTTGCCGTTCTTCTTGAGGTCGGCGATGGTGCGAGCGCCGGTGTAGAACATCGACTGGCGAAGGCCACCGAGAAGTTGGTACACGACCGACCCGAGCGGGCCGCGGTAGGCAACGCGTCCTTCGATCCCTTCGGCGATGAGCTGTTCGTCGCTGGGGACGTCCGCCTGGAAGTAACGGTCGCGCGAGTAGGACGTCTTCTTGCCGCGCGTCTGCAGAGCTCCGAGCGAACCCATTCCGCGGTACATCTTGAACTGCTTGCCGTTTTCAAAGACGAGGTCGCCGGGGCTTTCATCGGTTCCGGCAAGTAGCGAACCGAGCATGACAGTTTCCGCACCGGCAACGAGCGCCTTCGCGATGTCACCCGAGTACTGAAGTCCACCGTCGGCGATGACGGGAACGTTGGCCTTCTTCGCGGCCTTGGCCGATTCGTAAATCGCGGTGATCTGCGGAACACCGACACCCGCTACAACACGAGTCGTGCAGATCGATCCCGGACCAACACCCACCTTGACGGCGTCGACGCCGGCGTCAATCAGTGCCTGTGCACCGGCTTCGGTGGCGACGTTTCCACCGATGACGTCGATGTGCGCGAACGACGCGTCCTTCTTGATTCGACGAATGATGTCGAGGACGCCAGCCGAGTCACCATTGGCGGTGTCGACGACGAGGATGTCGACTCCAGCGTCGCGCAGGGCCTCGGCGCGTTCCCACGCGTCACCGAAGAAACCGATGGCCGCACCCACACGAAGTCGGCCAGCCGAATCCTTCGTCGCGTTCGGGTACTTCTCGCTCTTCTCGAAGTCCTTGACCGTGATGAGTCCGGTGAGGCGACCGGCATCGTCCACGAGCGGAAGCTTTTCGATCTTGTGCTTCGCGAACAGGGCGACGGCATCGTCGGGCTTGATGCCGACCTGACCGGTGACCAGGGGCATCGGGGTCATGACGTCCTTGACGAGCGTCGAGTCCATCGCGGGTCCCTCGACGAATCGCATGTCGCGGTTCGTGATGATTCCGACGAGGACGCCGTTCGCGTCGACAACGGGAAGTCCGGAAACGCGGAACTGGCCACAGAGCAGATCGACCTCGGCGACGGTCGCGTCGGGGGTCGTCGTGACGGGGTTCGACACCATGCCCGATTCGGATCGCTTGACCTTGTCGACCTGTGCGGCTTGATCCTCGATGGAGAGGTTGCGGTGCAGAATTCCGATGCCACCCTGGCGGGCCATGCCGATCGCCATGCGGGCTTCAGTGACGGTGTCCATCGCGCTCGAGACAATCGGCGCCCACACCGAAATGTTGCGGGTCAGTCGCGAGGTCGTGTCCGCCTCGGAAGGAATGACGTCGGTGTGCGCGGGAAGGAGCATGACATCGTCATAGGTCAGCCCAGTCAGTCCGAACGGGTCGTCAGTCGCCATGTTCAATCTCTCTCACCCGGGCCGTCGAAGCGGCAGCGTGTCACTTCTCTTAATCGTATCGTTTCGATTTCCCGCAGATTTCGCCCCTACCGCATTGCAACGGCGACCTCGACACAATTCGACAACAGAATCGTTACGCCCGACGTTTGTATCTGGGAAACAACTCCGCAATAATCAGTCAGTATCGTCAATGACGACAAACATCCGTGCGCGCACCGACGCACGCACGGCTCAACGCAGGAGGTCTTGTGGAACTCGTAGCCACAACTCGACGAACCATGGGGCGCCTCTTCGCCGCTGTGGGTGCTGTCGTACTCGCCTTCGGAGTTCTCGGTCTCGCGACGCCGGCTCACGCCGACATCGTCAACCCCGAGATGCCGTTCAAGGTGAGTGGAAATGTTCAGAACAACGGTGAGCCCGTTGCCGGTGTGACGATTACCGTCACCGGTGGCGGCGGATTCACGGCAACGGTCCCCTCGGGAGAAGACGGCAAGTTCGTCGTCGGTGTCCCCGAGAAGAACGCGGACTACACCGTGACGCTCGACGAAACGACTTTGCCGGACGGGATCGCGGTTGTTGACAACCCGAACACCCCCGACTTCGTTGAAGGAAACGTTCAGACCGCGTCGGTCGGCCCCGGTGGTCGCGTCGCGATGAACTTCTTCATCGGTCAGGGTGAACGTCACACCGTCGCCTGGATCGACCAGGTCGTCCAGCGTTTGATCTCGGGTGTGAACTTCGGTCTCATGCTCGCGCTCGCGTCGGTCGGTCTGTCGCTCATCTACGGAACGACGGGTATCTCGAACTTCGCCCACGCCGAGATGGTCACCTTCGGTGCCGTCGCGACCTTCGGGTTGGTACACGTCTTCGGAGACGCTGCGTTGCCGCTCGCAATCGGACTCGCGATTGCGTTGTCGGCTGGGCTCGGTTGGGCACTCGATGCCGGACTGTGGCGACCGCTGCGTAAGCGCAACACCGGTCTCGTCCAGTTGATGATCGTCTCGATCGGTCTCTCGCTGGCCATTCGCTACCTCTACCAGTTCTTCATCGGCGGTGGAACGGAACAGCTTCCGGGCGCCGACAGCGAAAAGATTCAGCTGTTCGGTGAGGTTTCGCTGAGCATCGTCGACATGGTGAGCATGGGTCTCTCGATCCTCCTCATCGTCGCGTTCGCCTGGTGGCTCACCTACACCAAGGTCGGTAAGGCAACCCGCGCCATCTCGGATAACCCGAGCCTTGCCTCGGCTTCCGGTATTGACGTCGACGGCGTCATCCGCATCGTCTGGATCGTCGGTTCGCTCCTCGCAGGATTCTCCGGAATCCTCTGGGCGTACTTCCGCCCCGGAATCCGCTGGGACATGGGTGGGCAGATTCTGCTCCTCATCTTCGCCGCCACCACCCTCGGTGGACTCGGAACCGCTTACGGCGCGCTCATCGGCTCGCTCGTCGTCGGAATCCTCGTCGAAGGTTCCAGCCTCTTCATCCCCTCGGACCTCAAGTACGTGGGAGCGCTCGTCGTCCTCATCGGCATCTTGCTCTTCCGTCCGCAGGGAATTCTCGGTCGCAAGGAAAGGGTGGGATAACCCATGGACGTTCTTGGAATTCTCTCCTCGACGGCGTCGTTCATTCTCGACCCGACCACGATGGCGTACGCCCTCGCCGGTCTCGGTCTCGCTGTCCACTTCGGCTTCGCCGGACTGCTCAACATGGGTATGGCGGGCTTCATGGCCCTCGGTGCTTACGGTTACGCAATCGGTATCCTCACCTTCGGACTCCCGTGGTACCTCGCGGCGTTCGTCGGTATCGGTGCGTCAATCGTCTTCGCGCTGATCCTCGGAATCCCGACCCTGCGACTTCGCGGTGACTACCTCGCCATCGTGACAATCGCGGCGGCTGAAATCATTCGACTGTTCCTGCTCACCTCCGCGTTCGTCGACGTGACCGGTTCGGCCGACGGCCTCAGCGGCTTCAACGGTCCCGGTGGAACTGTCACCAACCCCATCGCGGGCGCTGGTGGCTTCAACGACTCGAACCCGATCCCCGACGGCGAGTACGGCTTCCCGCCGTTCCTCGACGACGAGCGCACGTGGTACCTCCGCATCGTCGGTGGCATCATCCTCGCGGTCGGCGTCTACTTCGTGTGGCGCCTCGTCAATTCGCCGTGGGGCCGTGTCATCAAGGGCATCCGTGAAGACGAAGAGGCCGTGCGTTCGCTCGGCAAAAACGTCTTCGCTTACAAGATGCAGGCACTCATCATCGGTGGTGTCTTCGGCGCACTCGGTGGACTGATGCTCGCCTTCTCGACCAACGTCAACTCGGGTGTGTACGTCACGTCACTGACGTTCTTCCTCTGGACCGCGCTTCTGCTCGGTGGAGCGGCAACCGTCTTCGGACCGCTCGTCGGTTCGGCCATCTTCTGGGTACTGCAGGCCTTCCTCGGCCTTCTGTTCCCGGCGCTTGCCAAGGCGGGACTCCTCCCGTTCGACTCGATCCAAGCCGCACAGATCCGCTTCATCCTCATCGGTGTCGCGCTCGTGTTGCTCGTGGTCTTCCGCCCGCAGGGCATCTTCGGAAACAAGAAGGAGCTGACCTTTGTCAAGTAGCGACAAGCCCACGACGCCGGTCAAGTCGACCGGACTCCACGTCGGTGAGATCAAGCCCGGAGTGGCGAAGAAGGACCCGATCCTTATCGCCGACGGTGTTCGTCGTCAGTTCGGTGGTCTGACCGCCGTTGACGTCGCCCACGTCGAGATTCCGCGCAACGCGATCACCGCACTCATCGGACCCAACGGTGCAGGAAAGACGACGTTCTTCAACCTGCTCACCGGTTTCGACATCCCCAACGAAGGAACCTGGTCGTTCAACGGCAAGTCCCTCGCTGGTGTCCCCGCGTTCAAGGTGGCCCGCATGGGTCTCATCCGCACCTTCCAGCTGACGAAGGCCCTCGGCCTTCTCACGGTCATGGACAACATGAAGTTGGGTTCGACCCAGCAGACCGGCGAGAAGCTGTGGGCGTCCGTGTTCCACTTCCTGTGGAAGAAGAAGGACGTCGAGATCGAGACTCAGGCTCTCGACCTGCTCACGCGTTTCAAGCTCGACGCGAAGAAGGACGACTACGCGGCATCGCTCTCGGGCGGTCAGCGCAAGCTCCTCGAAATGGCGCGCGCACTGATGACCAAGCCGGAACTCGTCATGCTCGACGAGCCGATGGCGGGTGTCAACCCCGCGTTGACGCAGTCGCTGCTCGACCACATCCTCAACCTCAAGAAGGAGGGCATGACCGTCCTCTTTGTTGAGCACGACATGCACATGGTTCGTCACATCGCTGACTGGGTCATCGTCATGGCCGAAGGAAAGGTCGTCGCTGAAGGCGACCCGTACGAGGTCATGAAGAACCCCGCCGTTATCGACGCGTACCTGGGAAGCCACCAGGACGTCGACCTCGGCACCGTCACGGGTCGAATCACGCTCCCCAAGCAGGGCAAGGAGAAGTAAATGGCACAGTCCAGCACAACCCCCGTCGTCGTCGCAAAGGACCTCGTCGCGGGATACCTGCCCGGAGTCAACATCCTCAACGGGACGAACCTCTACGCCAACAAGGGTGAGCTCGTCGGAATCATCGGCCCGAACGGTGCCGGAAAGTCGACCTTCCTCAAGGCGATCTTCGGTCTCGTTCAGGTCCGCGGTGGTTCGATCGAACTCAACGGTGAGGACATCACCGGCCTCAAGGCGAACAAGCTCGTTGCCCGCGGCGTCGGTTTCGTTCCGCAGAACAACAACGTGTTCCCCAGCTTGACCATCGAAGAGAACCTCCAGATGGGCATGTACCAGGACTCGAAGCGCTTCGAGGAGCGACTCGAGTTCGTCACGGGAATCTTCGCCGAACTGGGCAAGCGTCTCAAGCAGCGTGCAGGCTCGCTGTCGGGTGGAGAGCGCCAGATGGTCGCCATGAGCCGTGCGCTCATGATGGACCCCGCTGTGCTCCTTCTCGACGAGCCCAGCGCCGGTCTGTCGCCCGCCCGCCAGGACGAAGCGTTCATCCGCGTCTCGGAGATCAACAAGGCCGGCGTCACGACCATCATGGTCGAGCAGAACGCTCGTCGTTGCCTTCAGATCTGTGACCGTGGTTACGTTCTCGACCAGGGTAAGGACGCGTACACCGGCACCGGTCGCGACCTGCTCAACGACCCCAAGGTCATCGGGCTGTACCTCGGTACGCTCGGCGCCTAACCGCTTCACCAGTCGAGCCCGTCCCTTCGGGGGCGGGCTCTTCTCATGCGCGCAGAAACAGTGGTGTCGCGGCCGAGCGAGACTTCGATACCCAGCGAACCACGCTACGAAGGGACGCTAGCCGGCGACATTCACCATTCGGGCAAAGGGGAAGGGCCCCGGGTTTCCCCGAGGCCCTCCGTTGACCGCTTAGTTGTTACCCGTAGTAAGGAACAGCTACGTTGTCCTTGCCGTACTGGTAAACACCGATCGATGCTTCGGTGGGGTCTCCAACCTCGTTGAAGGTGATGGGGCCCGAGACACCGTCGTAGTCAGCCTGGCCGCCACCGTTGATGATGTCAGCGCATTCTGCGAACGAGGTGCACTTGGTGCCACCGTCAACGCCACCCGAAACTTCCTGGAGCTTCTCAGCAATCTTGACACCCTCGGTCGAGCCAGCTTCGAGCGAAGCGAGCGCGAGGAGGACGACTGCGTCGTAGGCCTCAGGGCCGTACGCGAAGACGTCGGCGAGGTCATCGTGACCCTCAGCGACCCAGTTGTCGTTCATCTTGGTGGTGAAGTCCTTGATGGTGTTGAGGTCGAGTCCGGGAACGGTTCCCTTTGCACCCTCGAGGAGTCCAGGAGCGAAGTCCTCCGAGTAGTTTGCAAGGTTTCCGTCAACGAAGTAGACGTTCTTCGCGGGGAAGCCGCCACCGATGAGCTCCGGAGCAATGGTCTTGACCTCTTCGAAGGTGATGAGGACGATTGCGTCGGGGTCAGCAGCAGTAACTTCTGCGATCTGCGAGGTGAAGTTGGTGTCACCCGTGTTGTAGGTCGGCTGTGCAACGACAGTTCCACCAGCAGCGGTGAATGCGTCACCAACGAACTTCGCGAGGCCGGTGCCGTACGAGTCGTTGAGGACGATCATGCCGAGGGTCTGGTGTCCGTCTGCTGCGATCAGGTTTCCGAGAACTTCACCCTGGAGGACGTCCGAAGGAGCGGTACGGAAGTACAGACCCTTGTCGTCGTAGGTGGTGAGTTCAGCCGAGGTGTTCGCGGGCGAGAACTGGATGACTCCAGCGCCAGTGACCTGGTCGATGAACTGAAGCGAGGTTCCCGACGAAGCTGCACCGAGGATTGCCGAAACGCCAGCGTCGAGAAGACGCGGGATTTCAGTCTCGTATGCCTTGTTGTCGGTGTCACCCGAGTCACCCCAGGTGACGTCGATGGTGATTCCCTTTGCAGCGTCGTTGACATCCTTGACAGCGAGTGCAACACCAGCTTCTTCGGGGGGTCCGAGGAACGCGAGGTTTCCGGTTTCCGGCAGAGCCGTACCGAGCTTGAGGGTGAGGTCGCCAACCGGTCCGCCAGAACCGCCAGCTGCACAACCACCGAGCACGAGTGCCGAGGTTGCGAGCAGAGCGAAGCTGCCGAGAACAGTTGCGGCCTTACGCGAGGCCGTAGCCTTCGTAAATGCGCCCATGATTCTCCTTGTTTTTTCCATGAGCAACGGATCGGATTGACCCGTTACTGATGTTCACGCTACCGACAATGAGCGCAATTCGGGCAGAAATACGGTTACAAGCGTGTAACGCTTTGAAACATGAAAAATCGGTTGCGGCATGCGCTATTTGGTGCGAATTGAGCGGGCGTGACGCCACGAATCAAGCGACAGGAAAATCAGACCCACCCACACCAGTGCAAAACCGAGAAGCCTCGGCAAGGGCATTGGTTCGTGCATGATGACGACTCCGACCATGAACTGCAGGCTGGGAGCCAGGTACTGCATGAACCCCATCCAGGCGAGCGGAACCTTGGACGCCGCGTAACCGAAGAGCAAAAGCGGGATCGCCGTAACGGGACCGAGCCCGACGAGCAACACGCTGGTCAGCGCATCGCCGTGCCCGAACTGCAGTGTCGGCCAACTGATGACGAGGATGACGATGGCGACGGGCACAAGCCACAGGGTCTCGAAGGTGAGGCTCCCGGTGGCGTTGATGGCTCCGCCGAGTCGGTTCTTGACGAGTCCGTACAACCCGAAAGACCCGGCGAGGATGAAGCTGAACCACGGCACCTCGCCGTATCCGACAATGAGCACAATGACGGCAACGGCGGCGAACACGAGCGCGGTCCATTGACCGATTCGAAGCTTCTCACCCAACACGAGGACGCCGAGCAGGATCGTCACGAGCGGGTTGATGAAGTAGCCGAGCGAGCCCTGCACGATGTGACCGGTGACGACGGCGAGGATGTAGAACTGCCAGTTCAGATAGATGAGCACCCCGGCGAGTATCGTCAGCACGAGGATGCGACGGTCTTTGAGTAGTCCAAAGGTGGACGAGAACTGCCTCGTCGCTAACAGGATTCCGAAACAAAACACGAGCGACCAGACGATTCGCCACGCGACGATTTCGAGAGCGTCGGCAGTTCCCGTCAACAGGAAGTACAGCGGGAGGAATCCCCACAGGAAGTAGGAACTCAATCCGGCGATGACACCGCTTGTCCGCGTCGACACACTCACGGTGTTCACACTACTCGCGAACGACAACGGCCCCCGCGCGAGCGGAGGCCGTTGAACGAGAGTGAGTGTTAGCGCTGGACGATCGCGAGGATGTCACGAGCCGACAGCACGAGGTACTCGACACCGTCGTACTTGACTTCGGTTCCGCCGTAGCGCGAGTAGAGAACGACGTCTCCGATAGCGACATCGAGCGGGACGCGGTTTCCGTTGTCATCGATGCGGCCGGGGCCGACGGCGACGACGGTGCCCTCCTGGGGCTTCTCCTTGGCCGAGTCGGGGATGATGATTCCCGACGTGGTGACCTGCTCAGCAGCGAGCTGCTGGATGACAATGCGATCTTCGAGCGGCTTGATTGCGACCGACACGGTTGACCTCTTCCTTCGTAGGGCTACAGATGTGCACGAGTCGTGCGGGTTCTAGTGTACCGCGAGAGTTAGCACTCTCGCAAAGTGAGTGCCAACACCGACGACTGCGACAATAGAAGAGTGAACCGCGACGACGTCGAACTCCTCTTTACGCCACAGGCGGTTGAGGTGCTCGCGTCGCTTCCCCCGATCGAGTCGAAGGCGAACGTCGTCCAGAACGTTTCGGCGCTGCGCAAGCGCGGTCTGTCTGCCGAGATGACGAGCGTGGTGTTGCTGCAACAGCGCCTGCGCACGAAGGCGGCGGGCAAGTTCGGCGAATTCGCCGGGCGTATGTTCTTTACCGAGGACGGTCTCCAGCAGGCGACTCGCCTGTCCGTTGCCGCCCGGCACGCCGCCCGCTTCCGCGACGCGGGAAGCCGTCACGTGGGCGATTTGGGCTGCGGAATTGGCGGGGACGCCCTCGCCATCGCGGGACTCGGTGTTCGCGTCACAGCAGTCGACCGCGACGAGGTCACCGCCGCCATCGCCACCTACAACCTCGCGCCTTTCGACAATGCCGAGGTTGTCCACGGCGACGCCGAGTCCGTCGACCTGTCGGAATTTGACGCGCTGTGGTTCGACCCCGCGCGACGAAACTCGTCGAAGCGCCTGTCGAACCCGTCGGATTGGTCGCCCTCACTCGACTGGGTGTTCGAGGTGGCGAAGTCCACGCCGTCGGGAATCAAGCTCTCCCCCGCCATTGACCAGTCGATATTGCCCGACGATGCCGAATGTCAGTGGATCGACGATCGCGGAGACACTGTCGAGGCGATTGTCTGGACGGGCGCACTCGCTCGCCCCGGCATCTCGCGAAGCGCGCTCGTCATCGGTGATGGTGAAAGTAACGAACTGACGGCTGACGCCCCCGACACCGTTGTCCCCGTCGGCGAGATTGGCGCGTTTCTGTACGACCCTTGCGGAGCGGTGCTGCGCGCCCAACTTCTGGGCAAGCTCGCCCGCGAGATTGATGCGACGCTCATCGCCGACCAGATCGCGTACCTGTCGAACGACTCGGGCGTCGAAACGCCGTTCGCTCAGCGATTCCGCGTGCGCGAAATCCTGCCTCTCGACCAACGGGCGATTGCGACGAGGCTGAAGGAACTGGGAATCGGAACTCTCGAAATCAAGAAGCGCGGCGTCGACATCGACCCGGCCCAGTTCCGCACCAAGTTGAAGCTCGCTGGCCCCAACATGGCCACCCTCGTGGTGACGCGCGGGCCAACCGGGCGAATCGCGATTCTCGCGGATCGCACCTAGACCGACACGGTCTCGACCGGAAGAGTCGAGTCCACCGCGAAGTCGATGGGCGAGGGAGCCACACCACGCTCGACGAGATGTGCGCCGAGAGCCGCAATCATCGCGCCGTTGTCCGTGCACAGCGACAGTGGTGGAACTCGAAGTTCGATGCCGTGTTCAGCACAGCGTTCGGCCGCGAGCTGACGGATACGCGCATTCGCGGCGACACCCCCGCCGAGCAACAGGCGCGGGACATCGTGTTCGAGACAAGCGTCGACCGCCTTTCGAGTGAGGACGTCGGCGACTGCCTCGCGGAAACTCGCTGCGATATCCGCGAGCGCCACGGTTCCGTTCGTTTCGACGTGTCGGGCGACGGCAGTCTTGAGCCCCGAGAACGAGAAGTCGTAGCGATGCTTCTCCATGTCCTTGGGAAGGGTCAGCCCACGCGGGAATCGAATCGCCGCGGGGTCCCCATCGGCCGCGACGCGGTCGATGTGCGGGCCACCGGGATAGGGAAGCGAGAGCAGGCGCGCGACCTTGTCGAACGCTTCGCCCGCGGCATCGTCGATCGTCTCGCCCAGCAGGTGGACATCGGTGACGAGGTCACGCACGAGTAGGAGCGAGGTGTGTCCGCCACTGACGAGGAGGGCGATGGTCGGCAGTTCGATCTCGCCGCCGTCCTCGCGAAGTCGGTCCGCTCCAACGTGGCCGACCAAGTGGTTGACCCCATAGATGGGTTTGTCGAGAGCGACGGCAAGCGCCTTGGCCGCGCCAACACCAACCATCAGCGCTCCGGCCAGCCCGGGGCCCGTCGCCACGGCGATGGCGTCGATGTCGTTGTACGTCACACCCGCGGTCTCGAGTGCTTCGTCGAGGGTCCCGCGTAGCGCCTCAAGATGTGCGCGCGCTGCGATCTCGGGGACGACTCCGCCGAATACGGCGTGAGCGTCCATGCTCGAGGCGATGACGTTGGCAAGAAGCGTCCGGCCGCGAACAATCCCGACGCCCGTCTCGTCACAACTGGACTCAATTCCCAGAACTAAAGGTTCACGCATCACGCCACCCGCTTTTCCATCACGAACGCATCGACGTTCGCGGGTTGGTAATACCCTTCACGAACGGCGATGGTCTGAAATCCGCGGGATTGGTAAAGGTTTTGTGCGACGAGGTTGTCGGCACGTACCTCGAGCAGAATCCGCTGGGCGCCGTCCTCTGTGCACCACGCGACAAGACCGTCGAACAGTTCGGCACCAAGCCCGTTCCCGCGAGCACCCGGCGTGACGGCAATTGTGTGTATGTCGGCAATCTCGTCACCGGGCAGATGGTACGCCCCCGCATAGGCGATGATCGCACCCTCGTGTTCGACGACGACATAGTGCCCGTATTCGCTCGTGAATCCCTCGGCCAACATGTCGGCCGACCACGCGTCATCGGGGAATATCGCCTGTTCGAGGCCGAGCACCTCGCCGACGTCGTTCGCGGTGGCTGGTCGAATGTTCACTGGCTCACCCGCTTTGGTCCGGAGCTGGGTGTCGCATCGGGTGCGCGAAGGTACAGCGGGGTGAGGTTGCTGAGGTCGTCGCCGCGAGCGATTCGCGTTGATGCGGAACGGCCAAGTTCACCCGCCGAGATGGATTCGACTCGTCTCTCGGGGTGCGTGGCAAGCGATGGAACCAAATCCAATTCAGCGACGGGAACCAGACCCGGCCCAGCTACACGGTGTCCCCCGGCGTAACTCGTCCATGCCCATTCTTTGCGGCGCGCGTCGGTCACCACGGTGATGGGCGACTCGGCCAACAAACCGACGTCGTGACTGGGAACCCCATAGACGGGAAGGTCACGCGCCCCTGCAAACGCAATAGCCGCGGCAATGCCCACGCGAAGACCGGTGAAGGGCCCTGGCCCCAGCCCGGCTACGACACCGTCGACGGCGACGCCAGCTTCGCCAAGCACCTCGGTGAGGAGGCGGCCGATGACCTCGGCGTGGCTGCGTGTTTCAACGACTGTCCGCTCGGACAGGACCCGGTCTCCGTCCACCACCGCCACACTCGTGCCGGTCGACGTATCGATGACGAGCAGAGTCACTCCCACGAGCGCCCAATCTCGTCGGCAAGTTCGTTTCCGCGCGGCCCGTGCGCGTGGAGCGTCACGGTTCGCGTTTCGTCCTCGGCGGAGTGTGAGCGGTCAATCACGATTTCCAACCACTCGTCAATGATTGTGTCGAGCATGACGGCTCCCCACTCGACGACGGTGATCGAGTTTTCCCAATCAAGATCAAGGTCTTCGAGTTCGACCGCGTTTGTCAGTCGATACGCGTCGACGTGAACGAGCGGCACACCACCTTCGCGCGGGTGGGTTCGAGCGAGAACGAACGTGGGGCTGGTGACGGTTCCGCGGACGGCGAGTTCGGCGCCGAGTCCACGCGTCAGGGTGGTCTTGCCCGCACCGAGTTCACCGGTCAAACAGACGACGTCTCCCGCGCGCAGGTGACCGGCGACGGTTCGCCCGAACCGGTCCATGTCGTCGGCTGTGGCGATGGTGAACATTAGGCCAGTGTCCTCACGACACGG
>JAHEDU010000071.1 GCA_024641015.1 Micrococcales bacterium | reverse complement strand
CAACGGCCATTCCGCCGTCGTGACTGATGGACAGGTGCAGTGAAATTCGGGCGTGGTCGAGCGCGGTTGCGATGTCGCCGGTGAGGACGAATTCGGGTCGACCATCGCCGCGCGGGATTTCAACATCGACGAATCGGAAATCGCTGCTTCCGCCCAACGCCTTGATCAGGGCCTCTTTGGCCGCGAATCGGGCCGCCATGGATTCGAGCGGCATCGCTTGCTCAGCCACCGTCAACAGTCGGTCGCGAAGAGCCGGCGTGCGCTCCAACTTCTCGCCGAAGCGCGCCACATCGACAATGTCGATGCCGTGTCCGACAATCGCCACGGCTTACTCCACCGTGACGGACTTGGCGAGGTTGCGCGGCTGGTCGACGTCGAGCCCCTTGGCCGCGGCGAGTTCCATCGCAAAGATGTGCAACGGCACGACCGCGAGGAGCGGCTCGATGAACGACGACGCGAGAGGAATCGGGATGACCTCGTCGGCGAACGGAAGAACCGCTGCGTCACCCTGTTCAGCGATGGCGATCACGCGTGCACCGCGCGCACGAATCTCTTGAATGTTCGAGACAACTTTGGGGTGAAGCGAATTCGGGTCGCGCGGGCTCGGGACGATGACGAAGACGACCTGGCCCGGTTCGATCAGAGCGATGGGCCCATGCTTCAACTCGCCTGCCGCGAAACCTTCCGCGTGAATGTAGGCAAGTTCCTTGAGCTTGAGTGCGCCTTCGAGAGCGATCGGGAAACCGACGTGACGACCAAGCAACAGGATCGCCTGGGTGTCTGCCATCCACTTCGCCATCGACTTGATGCGCTCGCCCTGCTGAAGGACGGTTTCGATCAGCGTCGGGGTGGCTTCGAGGTCGCGCACAACGGACGCGAGTGCCGCGGGATCGCTCTTGCCATTCGCCTGGCCGATTGCCAGCCCGAGCAGGTACAGCGCGGTGACCTGGGCGACGAACGCCTTCGTCGACGCAACGGCAACCTCGGGACCGGCGTGGGTATAAATGACGTCGTCGCTTTCGCGAGGAATCGTGGCGCCTTGGGTGTTGCAAATCGACAGAGTGCGCGCACCGATCTCGCGGGCGTACTTGACCGCCATGAGCGTGTCCATCGTCTCGCCCGACTGCGACACCGACACGACGAGAGTGTTCGGTCCCAGGACGGGCTCGCGGTAACGGAATTCGTGGCTCAGTTCAACGTCGACGGGAATGCGCGCCCACTGTTCGATGGCGTACTTACCGACCAGTCCCGAATAAGCGGCGGTTCCGCAGCCCAACACGATGATGCGTTCGATTCCGGCGAGAGCCTTGGGGTCGAACCCATCGATGTGAACAAGTCCGTCCTTGATGCGACCGCGAATGGTGTCGGCGACGGCCTGCGGCTCTTCGCTGATTTCTTTTGCCATGAACGACGACCAGCCACCCTTTGTCGCGGCGGATGCGTCCCACGTCACCTCGAACGGCTCGGGCTCAACGGTGTTGCCGTCGAAGTCGATGACCGAGACGTTGTCGCGCGTGATCGTGACGATCTGGTCCTGGCCGATGGCCAGCGCGTTGCGCGTGAATTCGACGAACGCGGCGACGTCACTGCCGAGGAAGTTTTCACCCTCGCCGAGTCCGATGACGAGAGGCGAGTTGCGGCGAGCGCCGACGACGACATCGGGTTCACTCTCGTGGACGACCAAGAGCGTGAAGGCGCCGTCGAGTCGCTTGACGACCGCGCGCAGGGCTTCTGTCAGGTTGTTCGTCTGGTGGTACGCGCGCGCAACAAGGTGCGCGGCGACCTCGGAATCGGTTTCGCTGGTGAACTCGTACCCTTCGGCGAGAAGTTCGGCCTTGAGCTCGGAGAAGTTTTCGATGATGCCGTTGTGGATGAGGGCGAGCTTGCCGTCATCGGCGATGTGCGGGTGAGCGTTGACGTCGTTCGGGGCGCCGTGAGTTGCCCAGCGGGTGTGCCCAATGCCGGTGTGGCCGTCGTGAAGCGGGTTCGCGACGAGTTCGTCACGCAGCTCCTGAAGCTTGCCAGCGCGCTTACGGGATTCGAGACTCTCCGAGATGATCGCGATGCCAGCGGAGTCGTATCCGCGGTATTCCAGTCGACCGAGTCCGCCCAGCAGAACGGCTTCCGAGCCGCGGGGTCCTACATATCCAACGATTCCGCACATGCCTACAGTCTAGGCGAGCACCCCGCTCGGGGTATCGTTGAGGCGATGTCGGACAGTCCCGCCCCGTTGACCCCGTTCCACGAGATTCCTCGTGAGCGTTGGGCGGATTTGGCGTCGTCGATGGGCAACCCGCTCAGCGAGATTGAGATTGACCGCCTTCGCGGACTCGGTGACGCCCTAGACCTCGCCGAAGTCGACTCGATCTACATTCCGCTGACGCGCCTTTTGTCGCTGTATGCCAAGGCCGCGCGCGAGACGCACGCGGTGACCTCGACGTTCCTCGGGTTGTCGAACACTCACACCCCGTTCGTCATCGGCGTCGCGGGGTCCGTGGCCGTCGGCAAGTCAACTGTGTCGCGACTGCTTCGCGAACTGCTGTCGCGCGACCCGGAAACCCCGAACATCGCGCTCGTCACCACCGACGGGTTCCTGTACCCCAACGCGGAACTCGAGAAGCGCGGAATCAGCCACCGCAAGGGATTCCCCGAGTCGTACGACCGTCGTGCGCTGATCGAGTTCGTCACCCAGATCAAGTCGGGTGCGGCCGAGGTGTCGGCCCCGGTGTACTCGCACCTCTCGTACGACATCGTCCCGGACGAGCACATCGTCGTTTCCCGCCCGGACATCCTCATCATCGAAGGACTCAACGTCCTGCAGCCGCCGACCCTTGGCCAAGACCTGGCGCTGTCCGACCTCTTTGATTTCGGAATCTATGTCGACGCCGACACCGAGGACATCAAGCGGTGGTACGTCGATCGTTTCCTGCAGTTGAAAGCCGGCGCGTTCGCTCGCGCGGACTCGTACTTCCACCGCTATGCGCAACTCACCGACGCGGAAGCGACCGAGGTGGCGCTGGGATTCTGGAATTCGGTGAACGAGCCGAACCTCGTCGAGAACATTGCGCCGACGCGAGCCCGCGCGACGCTCGTGCTTCGCAAGGAACGCGACCACACCGTGTCGACGGTGTCGTTGCGCAAGATCTAAAGACCGAGTCGTTCCGTCACGAGTCCAGCGATGCGGTGTGCAACTTCTTCGGCACGCTCCTGCGTTGCGGCTTCGACCATCACGCGAACCAGCGGCTCGGTGCCGGACGGACGCAACAGGATTCGTCCGGTGTCGCCCAGTTCCGCCTCGAGTTCGGCGACGAGTGCCGCGATCGATTCGTCGGTCGACAGCCCCTTGTGGTCAACGCCCTTGACGTTGACGAGAATCTGCGGGAGTGCCGTCATGACCGTCGCAAGTTCGGCGAGAGACTTGCCACTTCGCGCCATCTCGGCGGCGATGTGCAGGCCGGTCAACAGTCCGTCTCCCGTGGTCGAGAACTCACGGAAAATGATGTGCCCCGACTGCTCACCACCGAGAATGAACCCGGTCGATTCCATCTCGTCGAGAACATAGCGGTCACCGACAGCGGTGCGAACGAGGTTGATGCCGTTCGCCTCCATCGCGAGTTCCAGCCCCAGGTTGCTCATGACGGTTGCGACGAGAGTGTTGTGCGCGAGCAGCCCACGGTTCTTCATCGACACGGCGATGATCGCCATGAGGTGGTCGCCGTCGATGATGTTGCCCGCCGCGTCCACGGCGAGGCAGCGGTCCGCGTCACCGTCGTGCGCGATCCCGAGATGCGCGCCGGTTTCGAGAACGGTCTTCTGCAACAGCGCGAGGTCGGTTGACCCGCAGCCTTCGTTGATGTTCAGTCCGTCGGGGTCGGAACCGATGACGGTGATTGTCGCGCCGGCGTCCTTGAACGCACGCGGCGAGATTCCCGCGGCGGCACCGTTGGCGCAGTCGATGACGACGTGCAGTCCCTCGAGTGACACATCGAGTGTCGCCAGCAGGTGGAGGATGTAGCGGTCTTCCGCGTCGGCGAAGCGACGGATGCGACCAACGCCAGCGCCGGTCGGCAACAGTCGAGGGCCTTCGAGCGCCTTCTCGATGCGGTCTTCGACCTCGTCGGGAAGTTTCGTGCCGCCCAGCGAGAAGAACTTGATGCCATTGTCGGGCGCCTTGTTGTGTGACGCCGAAATCATGACACCGAAGTCGGCGTGAATGTCGCTGACGAGGAAGGCCGTTGCGGGGGTAGGCAAAACTCCGGCATCGAGAACATCGATACCGG
>JAHEDU010000032.1 GCA_024641015.1 Micrococcales bacterium | reverse complement strand
AAACTTGCGAAGTGAACCTCGTCGGCCTTGAAAGCATCTCGCACGAATACCCGAACCGGGTCGTGTTGAACGATGTGACCATCGGAGTCCACGCCGGCGACCGCATCGGAGTCGTCGGGCGTAACGGCGACGGCAAGTCCACCTTGCTGTCGATTATCGGTGGGACGCTCACAGCGGATTCCGGTCGTGTGACGATTCGAGGCGGAACGCGTATCGGAACGCTGACTCAGGACGACGTGTTCGAAGCCGACGCCACCGTCGCCCAAACCGTTGTCGGCGACGGCCCCGAGCACGAATGGGCAGGGAATCCGCTCATCCGCGCGGTCCTCACGGGGTTGCTGTCCGACGTCGACGTCACCGCGACCATCGGGTCGCTTTCGGGTGGCCAGCGTCGACGCACCGCCCTCGCCAAACTCCTCGTCGGCGATTGGGATGTCCTCCTTCTCGACGAGCCGACCAACCACCTCGACGTGTCCGGTGTGTCCTGGCTCGCCGAGCATCTCAACCGACGCTGGAAGTCGAGCGAAGGCGCACTCGTTGTCGTCACCCACGACCGGTGGTTCCTCGACGCGATCTCGACCGAGACGTGGGAAGTTCACGACGGAACGGTCGACCGTTTCGAGGGCGGATACGCTGCGTACATCCTTCAGCGCGTCGAACGTCAGCGTCAGGCTTCCGCTATCGAGGACCGCCGACAGAACCTGTTGCGCAAGGAACTCGCGTGGCTTCGCCGCGGAGCACCGGCGCGAACGAGTAAGCCGAAGTTCCGCATTGACGCGGCGACGGAACTCATCGCCGACGTTCCGCCCCCGCGCGACCGCATCGAACTGGCGAAGATGGCGACGCAACGCTTGGGCAAGGACGTCGTCGACCTCATCGAAGTGGATTACGCGATTGACGGAACAACAATCCTTGAAGACATCGAGTGGCGAATTGCGCCGGGCGAGCGCACCGGAATTCTGGGTCGCAACGGTGCCGGAAAGTCAACTCTGCTTGGACTAATTGACGGAACTCTGACTGCCACGGCCGGACGGGTGAAGCGCGGCAAGACAGTGCACCTTCGTCGACTCGACCAGCGCCTCGAGGGACTTGACGAGGTCCTCGACGACAAGGTTCGCGATGTCATCGCACGGCTGAAGACGAACTACAACGCCGGCGGGGTCGAACTCACGCCGGGACAGCTGCTCGAGCGCCTCGGCTTCTCGTCGGCGCACCTGTCGACACCAGTCAAGGACCTGTCGGGTGGGCAAAAGCGCCGACTGCAGATCCTGCTCATCCTGCTGGACGAGCCGAACGTGCTCCTTCTCGACGAACCGACCAACGATCTCGACACCGACATGCTTGCGGCTCTCGAAGACGTGCTCGACTCGTGGCCCGGGACCCTCATCGTCGTGTCGCACGACCGATACCTGCTCGAGCGCGTGACTGACAACCAGTACGCCGTCATCGGCAACCACCTTCGTCACCTTCCCGGCGGTGTCGACGAATACCTGCGACTGGATGCCCGCATCGCTGAGCCGGTCGCCGCGGCCAAGCCGGTCGCCTCGACGACCAGCATGTCGGGGGCGGAAAAGCACGCTCTCGACAAGGAAATCAAGTCGCTTGATCGTCAGATTGAGAACTTGCGCGCGGTGATCCAGTCGATTCACGGCGAACTGGCGGTGCACGACCAGAGCGATTACGAGGGGCTCACGGCGCTGTCGACGCGACTTCGCGAAGCCGACACCAACCTCGAAAGTCTGGAAGTTCGATGGCTCGCTGCGATGGAGAAGCTCGAGGGTTAGGGGCTGCCCCTCCTGGATTCGAACCAAGACCGAACATCTCCAAAGGATGCCGTGCTGCCATTACACTAAGGGGCATTTCGCCCTGAAGGGCTCCCTCTATTCTGCCCGACAGAATCGAATTGGCGGTTCGCCGTAGAGGCTCGTGCGGTCAGGTGGCAGAATGGGGTCATGACCGATTCTTCCCTCGCCGTGGTGGTTCTCGCCGCTGGCGAAGGGACACGAATGAAGTCCTCTCTCGCAAAAGTTCTGCACCCCATTGCTGGTGTCCCGATGATCGGGCACGTGCTGTCGACCGCTGCGGCGCTGCACCCCGCGCACACCATCGCCGTTCTTCGTCACCAGCGTGACGCTGTCGCCGAGGTCGTCGCCGAGTTGACCGAGGGCGTCACGATTGTTGACCAGGATGACATCCCCGGAACGGGGCGCGCGGTCGAGCTCGCACTCGAGGCACTTGATGGTTTCGACGGGGACGTCGTCGTCGTGTCGGGCGATGTTCCGCTTCTCGACGCTGAGACGCTCGCTGGACTGATTGCCGACCACCGCGCACATGACCGCGCGGCATCCGTGCTCAGTGCGGTCGTCGACGACCCGAGCGGCTATGGCCGAATCGTTCGCACCGATGCTGGCTTCTCGCGAATCGTCGAGCACACCGCCGCATCGGAAGACGAGCTCGCTATTTCCGAAGTGAACTCGGGCACGTATGTGTTTCGAGTCGGTCCGCTTCGAGCCGCTCTGGCAAAGGTCACGACTGCTAACGCGCTCGGCGAACGTTATTTGACGGACGTCATCGAACTTCTCGCAGCGGATCACGCCATCGATGCTCAGCCGGTCGCGTTCCCGTGGCTCGTCGCCGGCGTGAACGATCGTGCGCAGTTGTCCGAGGTTGCCGCGAGGCTCAACGCGATGATCGTGCGCGGCCACCAGTTGAACGGCGTCACCATCGACGACCCGGCAACGACGTGGATCGACCGCGCGGTTACCATCGCCGCCGACGCGCGCATCCTCCCTGGAACGTTCCTCAACGGTGCGACCACGATCGGCGCGAACGCGACGGTCGGCCCGGACACCACTCTTCGCGATTGCGAAATCGGCGAAGGCGCGACGCTCAACCGAGTCGATGCGACCCTCGCCGTGATCGAGAGCCACGCGACGGTCGGCCCGTTCTCGTACCTTCGCCCCGGCACGGTCCTCGGACCGAACGGCAAGATCGGCGCATTTGTCGAGACCAAGAACGCGACCATCGGCGCGGGCAGCAAGGTTCCGCACCTGTCGTACATTGGTGACACGACGGTCGGAGAGGAATCGAACATCGGCGCGGGGACCATCACCGCGAACTACGACGGAGTCGCCAAGCACCGCACAACGGTCGGCTCGCACGTCCGCACGGGATCGCACAACGTGTTCGTTGCGCCCGTCACCATCAACGACGGCGCCTACACCGCCGCCGGAACCGTCGTCCGCAAGGACGTTCCCGCGGGGTCACTCGGCATGACCGTCGCCCCGCAGCGAAACATCGAGGGTTGGGTCGAGGAACATCGACCCGGAACGGCTGCCGCCGAGGCAGCCAAACGAGCACCGAAAGAATAGGGAACTCACGTGACGGCAATGGAACTCGCAGGCAAGAAGCGCCTCATCCTTATCTCTGGTCGTGCACACCCCCAGTTGTCGGCGGACATCGCCAACGAACTCGGGATCGAACTCCTCCCCACGGACGCGCGCACGTTCGCGAACGGTGAAATCTACGCACGATTCGACGAGTCGGTTCGTGGAACCGATGCCTTCGTCATCCAGTCGCACTGTGCACCCATCAACGAGTGGCTGATGGAACAACTCATCATGGTCGACGCGCTCAAGCGTGCGAGTGCCAAGCGCATCACGGTCGTCGCCCCGTATTACCCCTATGCCCGCCAGGACAAGAAGGGTCGCGGTCGCGAACCTATCTCGGCGCGATTGATTGCCGACCTGTTCAAGACGGCCGGCGCCGACCGCATCATGTCGGTGGACATTCACGCGTCGCAGATCCAGGGCTTCTTCGACGGCCCGTTTGACCACCTCTTTGCGATGCCCGTCCTGCTCGAGCACTTCCGTGCGCAGCTCGACCCCGAAACCCTCACCGTCGTCAGCCCCGACATGGGCCGCGTTCGCGTCGCCGACGTGTGGTCGGACAAGCTCGGCGCTCCGCTTGCGATCATTCACAAGCGTCGCGACCCGCTCATCCCCAACCAGGTGTCCGTCCACGAAATCGTCGGTGATGTCGAGGGCCGCGTGTGCCTGATCGTCGACGACCTCATCGACACCGGCCGCACGATCGTCAAGGCAGCCGAGGCGCTCAAGAACGCCGGCGCCAAGGGCGTTGTCGTCGCGGCGACCCACCCGGTCTTCTCGGACCCTGCGACCGAAATCCTTCAGTCGGAATTCATCGACAAGGTCGTCGTCACTGACACCCTGCCGATTCCGGAGGAGAAGCGCTGGGATCGACTCGAGATCTTGTCGATCGCTCCGACCATTGCGTCGGCAATTCGCGAGGTGTTCGGCGAAGGTTCCGTCACCGGCATGTTCGACGGCGCCGCATAACTCTTGTCGTCGCACAACCGTGCCGGACTGGGCTGGGGATTCTTCGGCGTAGCTCTCTTTGCGCTGAGCGTTCCACTCACGCGATCCGCCGTCGATCACATGAACCCCGTGTTCATCACGTCGGGCCGAGCGGTCGTCGCGGCCCTACTCGCCATCGCGTTCCTGTATTTCCGCAAGCAACCACTTCCGACCCGGCGCCAGGTGTGGCGCTTGTTCCTCATCGGCGGAGGAGTTGTCGTCGGCTTCCCGCTCTTCACTGGACTTGCGCTGCAAACCGTTCCCGCATCGCACGCCGCCGTTGTGGTCGGATTGTTGCCGGCCGCAACCGCGGTCATCAGCGTCATCATCACCGGAGAGCGACCGCCTCTTCGCTTCTGGATTTTCGCCATCGCCGGCGCACTCGCCGTTGTCATCTTCACCGCAACGTCACACGGTGGATTCGAGCCACTTCAGCTCGAAGACCTCTATCTGTTGGCCGCGGTCGTCGTCACCGCATACGGATACGCAGAGGGCGCCCTCGTCTCGCGAGAAATCGGTTCATGGCAAACCATCTCGTGGGCGCTCGTGGTCTGGAGCCCGATCCTGTTGGTGGTCACCATCTGGTCGCTGCTCAACCAGCCGTTCACTCCCGACATCACCGACTGGGGCGCGTTCGCCTACCTCGCCGCCGTGTCAATGTTCTTCGGTTTCTTCGCCTGGTACCGCGGGCTGGCCATCGGGCCAGTTTCGGCCGTCAGCCAGGTTCAGCTGACGCAACCGGTCATGAGCATCATGTGGTCGGCGATCATCCTCGGCGAAGCGATCACACCACAGGTTCTTCTCGGCGGTACGGTCGTCATCGCCTGTGCGGCTCTCGCCGTTCGCAGCCGCCTGTCGCGTTAGCGGGTCGCGCGGCGACGGATCGCAACGACGGCACCCAGTGCCATCAACCCGAATCCACCGAGTGCGATGCCCGAGGCGTCAACACCGGTCGATGCGAGGCCGCCTGCACCGGACTGTGAAGCCTCCGAGTTTGCCGGGCCCCAGAAGATCGCGTCGGTTCCCCATTGATCGCCGTTCTCAAACCGCAAATCGTTGGTGAGGAGATCGACGACTCCGGTTGTGGGGTCGACCTGACCAATTTCAACACCTTCGTTCCAGTCGATGAACCACAGTTGACCCTCTTGGGTATAGGAAATCGAGTGCATGTTGTCGTATCCAGACAGCCACACAGCGTTTGAATCGAGGGCGTTGTAGAAACGTCCACCCGCATCGTCACCGTTGAAGTAATAGGTCGTGCGGTTGTTGACGTCGTCGTAATCCATCGCCTGCCACACATCGGTTTCAGCAGTTGGTTCGATGAACGCGCCTGTGGTTCTGTTGTAGATCAGGTTCGCGGCCGCGTCATTGTGGTCAGTGCCCGAAATCCAAATCTCCGAGTTGTCGACCCCGCCAATCATCATCGCGTCGCATAACGTCATGAATTCACCATCAGCGTCGAGGACTGCCCACGCGAAGGTGTACTCGCCAGTGACAAGGTCGACTGTCCAAACGTCGCACGAACCGTCTGATGCATATCCGTCAGAAAGAACGTAAGCGGTGTTGTTCACCCAGTCGTAGTCGGCATCGCGAACGTTGTATACACCAGCATCGCCTGTTCCGATCGGGGTGGCGATGCCATCGGAACCGATCTTTCCCAGGAACGCATTGTCCTGACCTTGAGGGTACAAAACCGTATACAGCGTTTCACCGCCGGGCATCGTCGGGGTGGCAAGCGCGGGGCTAGCGACAAACATGAACGTCGCCGCGGCGGCGAGTGATGCAACGAAACGGGGCTTCTTCACGGGGTTCTCCTTGTCGAAAGGGCTGACAACAGGTTAGCGGACTAGGGCGTCACTTTTCGGGGATGGTGATGTCGGCGACGGGCAGGCGCTCTGCCCGGAACTCGTTCACCTTGTCGGTCGACGGATAGCCCAGCGCGATCCCGCACAGCAACTTGTATTGCTTGGGGACGTTGAACTCTTTCTTGACTGGAGTCGACCAGATGGCGAGGGCGCCCTCGGCGCAGGTTCCCAGGCCACGGGCGTGCGCGCTGAGCATGAGGTTTTGCATGAACAGTCCTGCATCTGATGCCGAATACGTCGGTAGTCCCTTGTGGGTGAAGATGAAAATCGCCGTCGGCGCACCGAACAGGTCGAAGTTTCTGGCCCACTGGGCGTCGCGTGCGACACGGTCACCACGGGGGACTCCGATGTGTGTGTACAACTCGCGGCCGATCTTCTGGCTGCGGGGCAGCACATCCTTGGGGTACGGCCGGTACACGTGGTAGTCGCTGGACGGCAGTGCGTCGCCGCGAAGCACGAACATGATCTTGTCCCACCAGTTCCCGTTGATCGCCTTCGCCGCGATGACCCACCGACGGTTCAGTTCGGTGGTGATGCGGTCACGGACATCACCCGTCGCGACGGCAACCATGTACGGGCGAGTGTTCGACCAGCTCGGCGCGGTCATCGCGTCGGTGAGGATCTCGTCGATCAGCTCGCGGGGGACGGGCATCGGGAGAAAATCGCGCGTGCTTCGACGCGAGGCAAGGAAAGCGGAGAACTCGGGGACGTTCATGTCCCCATTGTTCCGCCTTTTACTCAGAGCAGGTGCCCCACGCCTGTGCGCCGAAGTGCGGGTTCGCCTTGAGGTCTTTCACCGATTCGGCGGAACTCACGCCGTAACCGGTTCCAGGGTCAGCAATCCCCTCATAATTTTCGTCCCACGGTGCGATCGACACGCACATAGGTTCTGGGTCGTCCGACGTCTGGACCGTCACGAATCGGATCTTGCCGTCCTTGTCGACCAGCGGCGTCACCTCGATGTCGTGCGGATACGTGACGAGTGCGTCACGGATCAACTTGCCGTCATTCGGGTCGATGTCGGGATTGTTCAGTCGCGCCTGACCAACCGCGGTCAGCAGATCGTTAAGTTCGTGGGTTCCCGCGCTGAGCTGGTCCTGTCCAGGCAGAAGTTCGTCGGGGACGAACGTCGTCCACACAGTAAAGCGGTAATTGAATGCGTCGGGGTCGACGTCGGCCGTCCCCATGTCGATTTCGATGAGGTCCATCGTGAACGGGATTTCGCCGTCCCCGATCAGTCGAAACGTGGCGGAGTCAATCGAGTACGCGTGGTTGATTTGTTCGTAGTCGGCCAGGCTCGTCACGCACATCTCGTTCGCCGCGGGGTCGTCGGCGCTCTCCATAGCGACCGGCGAATAGTCCGGCGCGATCGCCCAGCTCGTCGCGCCGTTCGTGAAAGCGAACGCTACCGCCGACGCACACATGTCCACCGCGAGTGACTCGTGGTCGCCCAGTCTCACGAATGTCACCGAGGAGTCGGGGTCGTCCGCGCAGTTTTCGGCGTAACAGTCAACAATGTCGCTGAGTTCGGTGAAGCCAACGGGGTTGCCCGACTCCATCAAGTTGTTGATCCAGTCGCTGGAAATCTGTGCGTTCGCGTCTCGCGTTTGAGCTTCTGGGCTCAGGCCCGTGAAGCCAGCCGCCGCCATTCCCAGGGTTCCCGGGGTCACCGCGAGGGCGAACGCGGCGAGAAGCGGTGTCGCGATTTTGCGGAACCGAACCGTGTCGCGCGACCAGTTGATAATGCCGAAAATCAGGATGACCAGCCCGGCCGCGTTGCCGAGGAACAGGTCAACGAACTGGAAGAAACTGAACACCATTCCCGGTGAACCCAAGTCGTCGAGTTGCCCGTCTCGCGCCATCTGGAATGCCGTCATTTCGACCTGGATGGTGAACATCGCCAACAGAATGCCACCAACGAGGAACAGGTTCGGAGCAATGGGGAGTTTCGGGACCTCGCCGGTCGCAGTAGTGGGGGACTCGGGTGTTTTAGGTTCGGCGGGCGGGGGAGTCGACTCGGTCGCGACTTGTGTCGAGGCATCTGTTGGAACTGGCGTCGGCGCGGCCGCCGCCTGTTCAGCCAACGCTCGCGCCTTTAGCCCGCGACGGACGGCCTCGGCAGAGAGGAACGTGACCGTGAAGACGTAGACCATCGCCCACGGAACCAACATCCCAGCGTTGTACAGTTGGTCGCCCGGCGCCAAAACGAGAAGCATCGGAATGTTGATGGCGGCGGGGATGAAGCCGAGGATTGCGCCGACCAGCGCGGGAATTCCTGTGATCCGCTGCCATCGAAACAGTGTGCGGACCTTTTCCTTCGCAACCTCTTCGGGCACGGCGTCAAGTCGCCTCGACGCAATCGTGAAATAGATGAGCCCCGGCGCGAACATCGCCAGCGTTCCCATTCCGGACCAGTCACCGATCTGGATCGCGGCGTACGCCACGTACGCGACCGCGGCCAGCCAGATGCCCAGCGTCACCACATAGAGGACCTGCAACCTGCGAATCCAGGCGGGACGGGTGGTGCTCATCGACGGCTCCTCTCGGACGCCCAAACTGCGGCTTGAGGAGACTGTAGCCGCGCGCGGGCGCAGCCGCAACGGTTAGTGCGTGTCTTCCGCTTCGATCTCGGAGCGGTCGCCCGACCAGAGGGTGTGGAACGTGCCGCCCTTGTCGGTGCGCTTGTAGGTGTGTGCACCGAAGAAGTCACGCTGACCCTGAACGAGTGCGGCGGGGAGGCGGTCGGCACGAAGCCCGTCGTAGTACGACAGTGACGAACCGAACGCGGGGGCGGGGATTCCAGCCTGCGTCGCGGCGATAACAACGCGGCGCCACGCTTCCTGGGCCCCAGAAACGGCCTTCGCGAAGTACGGGGCGGCCACCAACAGTGCGAGCGACTCGTCGGCGCGGTACGCCTCGGTGATGCGGTTGAGGAACTGGGCGCGAATGATGCAGCCACCACGCCAAATGCGCGCGACCTCGCCGAGGTTGATGTTCCAGTTGTATTCGGCCGCACCGGCGCGAATCGCGTCAAAGCCCTGCGAATACGCGACGATCTTCGACGCATAGAGCGCCTGGCGAACGTCCTCGATGAACGCGTCCTTGTCGGCAACCGCAAACGACGACGGGCCAGCGAGTCCGCCAGCGAGCTCGCGCTGTTCGGGGTGCGAGGACAGTCCGCGGGCGAACACGGCCTCGGCGATTCCGGACACGGGAGTTCCCAGCGACAGTGCGGTCTGAACGGTCCAGACGCCGGTGCCCTTTGAGCCGGCCTGGTCGACGATGACGTCGACCAGCGGCTTGCCCGTGGCGGCGTCGGTCTGACGAAGCACCTCGGCGGTGATCTCGATGAGGTACGACTCGAGTTCGCCCTTGTTCCATTCAGCGAACACGTCGGCGATTTCCGCGGGGGACAGCCCGGTTCCGCGGCGGATGAGGTCATACGCCTCGGCGATGAGCTGCATGTCGGCGTATTCGATGCCGTTGTGAATCATCTTGACGAAGTGACCCGCGCCGTCGGTTCCGACGTGCGTGACGCAGGCTTCGCCCTCGGCGATGGCGGCAATTCCCTTGAGGATCGGGCCCAGCGTTTCCCACGCCTCGGCCGAACCGCCGGGCATGATCGAGGGGCCGGTCAGGGCACCCTCTTCACCACCGGAAATACCGGCGCCGACGAAGTTGATGCCGGTCTCGCGAACGGCCTTCTCGCGGCGGATGGTGTCGGTGAACAGTGCGTTTCCGCCGTCGACGATTATGTCGCCCGGCTCGAATACCTCGCACAGCTGGTCGATGACGGCGTCTGTTCCCGCGCCCGCCTTCACCATGATGATCGCGGTGCGCGGCTTCGACAGCGAGTTTGCGAAGTCCTGGATCGTCTTGGCGGGGATGAAGTTTGCCTCGGGGTGAGCCTCGACCAGGGTTTCGGTCTTGTCCCACGAACGGTTGTACACCGCGACGCGGTTGCCCTCGCGCGAGGCGAGGTTGCGGGCGAGGTTCGACCCCATGACCGCGAGACCGACAACACCGATATTGGCTTGAGACATTCCAGCTCCTGACGCGAAAAGACGGGTGAAAATCAGTCCCCAGCCTATCGGGTATGCTGAAAGCGAACTTCGGCGAGGGAGAGAAATCTCCGTGATCGACGCGGTGGTCAGGCACTTGTCTTTCCTCACGCTTCCGGCGTTCGAGTAGAACACACAAGGGGTCCAGACCCCGCGAAAGGTTGAAATCATGGCAGAACAGTTCGCCCTCCAGGCACAGGTTCGCACCGCATTCGGTAAAGGCGCGGCCCGCAAGCTCCGCGTCACCGGCTTCGTCCCCGGAGTCGTTTACGGACACGGTGGCGACACCCAGCACGTTGCGCTTCCCGCGCACGAGCTCTCGCTCCTCGTTCGTCACAAGAACGTCCTCATTGACCTCGACATCGCGGGCAAGAAGGAACTCGTTCTCGTGAAGGACGTCCAGAAGGACTACGTCCGTCAGACGCTCGAGCACGTCGACCTCGTCATCGTCCGCAAGGGCGAGACCGTTACGGTTAACATCCCCGTCGTCATGATCGGTCACCCGTTCCCCGGAACCGTCGCGATGATCGAACACCAGACGCTGACCGTCGAGGCCGAGGCGACCCACATCCCCGAGCACATCGAGATCGACGTCACCGACATGCACGAGCACACTCACGTGTCGGCGAAGGACATCAAGCTGCCCCAGGGCGTCACGCTTCACCTCGACCCCGAGGCGATCATCATCGCTGTCCAGTCGGTGCCCCGCGCCGAGTCGGTTGAGAATGACCCCGCACACGTTGCTGAGGCCGCCGCGGCCAAGGCGAACGAGGCTGCAGCCGAGTAATCGTGTCAACGACGTGGCTCGTAGTCGGGCTCGGTAACCCCGGGCCCGACTACGCCACGCACCGACACTCCATCGGTCAGCGCGTCATCGACGCACTTGCTGACCAGATGGGCGAGAAGTTCAAGCGTCACAAGTCGATCGCGAACGTTGCCGAGGGCCGATTCCGGCCCGGCACGGACAAGGTGATCCTTGCGACGCTTCTCAGTTTCATGAACACGTCGGGCGCCCCGATTCGCGCGCTGTCCGACTTCTTCGGCGTCGACCCCGACCACGTCATCGTCGTTCACGACGACATCGACCTTCCGTTCGACACCGTCCGCATCAAGTTCGGCGGCGGACACGGTGGTCAGAACGGACTGCGGTCGACGATTCAGCACATCGGTGCGGATTTCGTTCGAGTTCGTGTTGGTGTCGGTCGGCCCGCCGGTCAGAAGGACGCCGCCGTGCACGTGCTCGAACCGTTCAGCAAGGCCGAGCGCGAGGTGTTGCCCAGCCTCATTGCGGACGCGACGGGTGCGGTCGAATCGATCGTGCTCGAGGGGCTCTCCGCAGCCCAGTTGCGTTACCACTCGCCCCAGCAATAGCCCGCCCTAGACTGAGCGAGTGAGTCTCGCGGGGTTGGTGTCATCGGTTAGGCCCCTGACCCGTACCCTTCGCGGGCCCGCGCTTGTCCTCGAAGACGGCGCCCGTGCACCTCTCATCGCCGCGATGTGCGTCGAGCCGCAGGTGCTTTTCGTCGTCACGGCGACGGGCCGCGAGGCCGAATCTCTCTCCGAATCGTTGTCCACCTGGGGCGTCGATGCCGTCATCTTCCCGTCGTGGGAAACGTTGCCACACGAGCGACTCAGCCCGTCGAGCGAAACCATCGCCCAGCGCGTCCAGGCGCTTCGCCGGGTTCGCACGTGGAACGGGATCACTTCGCTTGTCGTCATCGCCAGCGTGCGAGCGGCACTTCAACCGTTGTCATCCGCTGTCGCCGATGCGGCTCCGCTGACTCTCGCTGTCGGTGAACGCCACAACCTGCTCGATGTGTCGCGCGACCTGATTGAGCGCGGGTATCAGCGCGTCGACATGGTTTCACGCCGAGGCGAAATGGCCGTTCGCGGTGGAATCCTCGACGTCTTTCCGCCACTGGCTGGTCACCCGGTCCGCATCGACTTCTTCGGCGATGAAATCGACGAAATCCGCGAGTTCTCCATCGCCGACCAGCGCTCGCTCGCTGACGTGAAATCCATCGAAGCGTCGGCTGTTCGCGAAATCCTGTTGACGCCCGAGGTTCGTGCTCGCGCCGCGAAGCTGGCCGAACGTGTCCCGTCGTTGCGCTCGCTTGCCGAGCCGATCTCGGAGGGCATTGCCGTTCCCGGGATGGAATCGCTGCTTCCCGCGCTCGTCGACGAAGTCGTTCCGCTCATCTCGTTCTTCCCCGACACTGCGACGGTCATCGTGATCGGTCCCGACCGGGTCCGCGCCCGCGCCGAAAGCCTGCGACTGACAAACCAGGAATTCCTTGCAGCGGCCTGGCAGTCCGTCGGTGACGGCGGCGATGTGCCCATCGATTTGTCCATGTCCGACTTTGTCGACCTCGACCAGTTCCGAGCCGACGTCGCGCGCCGCGAATACTTCACGATGACCTCGCTGGATTCCGGGATGGAAGCGCGAATTGATTCGAAGCCGATCCCGTCGTTTGTCGGCGACCCCGATGGCGCGGTCGCGTTCACGGGCGAACGACTCAAGGCTGGCGGGATTGTCGTCATTGTCGCCGCAGGTCACGGAACCTTGGATCGTGCGCGCGACATGTTGTCCGAGGCCGGACTCGCAGCCCGACCCGTCGACGAAATCCCCGCGAACCCCGAAACGGGCGTCGCGTATCTGGTTTCCGGTGCGGTCGACCACGGAGTGGAAATTCCCGAGGCCGGGCTCACGATCATCGGCGAAGCGGAATTCTTCGGCCGTCGTGAATCGCGCGTCACAAAGGATTCGACTCGACTGGCCGCCAAGCGCAAGTCGACCGTTGACCCGTTGTCGCTCGTCGCAGGGGACTACATCGTTCACGAGACCCACGGAATCGGTCGGTTTGTCGAGATGGTCGAGCGCGACATCATTGTCAACGCCCGCACCAAGACGAAGGCGAAGCGCGAATACCTCGTCATTGAGTACGCGCCGAGCAAGCGCGGGTTCCCTGGCGACAAGCTGTATGTGCCCACCGACCAGCTCGGTCTCGTGTCGCGTTATGTCGGTGGCGAGGACCCGACGCTGTCCAAGATGGGCGGTTCGGACTGGTCGGCGACCAAGGGTCGCGCCCGTAAGGCCGTCCGCGAGATCGCGATCGAACTGGTCAAGTTGTATGCCGCCCGTGCACAGTCGCGCGGATTCGCCTTCCCGCCGGACACCCCGTGGCAGCGCGAACTCGAAGACGCGTTCCCGTATCACGAGACCCCCGACCAACTGACGACGATTGACGAAGTCAAGGCCGACATGGAGCGCGAGATTCCGATGGATCGCCTGTTGGCGGGAGACGTCGGGTTCGGCAAGACGGAAGTAGCCGTGCGAGCGACGTTCAAGGCGGTCATGGCGGGGAAGCAGGTCGCGGTCATCGCGCCGACCACGCTGCTCGTTCGCCAACACACCGAAACGTTCCGCGATCGCTTCGCGGGATTCCCCGTTCGACTCGCTCCGCTGTCCCGATTCCAGACGGACTCGGAAGCGAAGCACACGGTCGAATCGCTTGCCGATGGAACGCTTGACGTCGTCATCGGAACGCACCGCCTGCTGTCGTCGAACATCCGGTTCAAAGACCTCGGACTCGTCATCATCGACGAGGAACAACGCTTCGGTGTTGAGCACAAAGAGGCTCTCAAGAAGTTGAAGAACAACGTCGACGTACTGGCGATGAGCGCGACGCCGATTCCGCGAACACTCGAGATGGCGATCGCGGGAATCCGCGAGATGTCGACTCTTGCGACTCCGCCGGAGGAACGCCACCCCGTCCTCACCTACGTCGGTGAGTATTCGGATGATCAGGTCGCGGCCGCGATCAAGCGCGAACTGCTTCGCGAAGGCCAGGTGTTCTACGTCCACAACCGCGTCACGACAATCCCGGGGGTTGCGAATCGTCTCGCCGAACTCGTTCCCGAGGCGCGCATCGCGGTCGCTCACGGCAAGCTCTCCGAGGCGCAGCTCGAAAAGGTCATGCTCGACTTCTGGGATCGCAAGTACGACGTCCTCGTGTCGACGACGATTATCGAGACCGGGCTGGACGTCCCCAACGCGAACACTCTCATCGTCGACCGCGCCGACAAGTATGGGCTCAGCCAGCTTCACCAGTTGCGAGGCCGTGTCGGTCGATCCCGCGAGCGCGCGTATGCGTACTTCCTGTACGACCGCGGGCACGAACTCAGTGAAACCGCCTACGAACGCCTCAAAACGATCTCGCAGAACTCCGACCTCGGTGGGGGAATGGCGATCGCGATGAAGGACCTCGAACTTCGCGGGGCGGGAAACCTGCTCGGTGCGGAACAGGCCGGGCACATCGCGGGAGTCGGCTTCGACCTGTATCTGCGCATGATTTCCGAAGCGGTCGGCGAGTTCAAGGGTGAAGTCGCGCCCGAATCGAACGACCTGCGACTCGAAATCCCGGTCGACGCGCGAATCCCCGAGGACTACATCGACTCGGAACGCCTTCGACTCGAGGCATACCAGAAGCTGTCGGCGGCGTCCTTCCCCAGCGCACCAGACGACGCCATCGACCGCGAAATCGAGGAACTCGTCGATCGTTACGGTGACATCCCCGAACAGGTGGCGACACTTGCCAGCGTCGCGCGACTTCGCCGTCGCATTGGCCAGCTGGGCATCACCGACCTGGTCACCACGGGAACCAACCTGCGAATCGTCGGTGAAGAAATCCCCGAATCGCGACAGGTGCGACTACAACGTCTTTACCCCGGTGCCAAGTACGTCACGACGATGAACTCGTCGATCGTGCCGATGCCCGCTCGCGAAGGCGACGACCTCATCGAATGGGTTGGTGATTTGGTCGACGCGATTTACGGTGAAGAGTCATGACCGAATCCCGCCACCCCGAACTCGACGCCCTGATCGACGTCATGGCGACGCTTCGTGGACCGGACGGTTGTGCGTGGGATCGTGAACAAACGCACCAGTCGCTGCTCAAGTACCTGGTCGAAGAAAGTCACGAATTCATCGACGCCGTCGAATCGGGTGATCGCGAGAACATGCTCGAAGAGCTGGGTGACGTGCTGTACCAGGTGCTGTTCCACGCGGACCTTGCCGCCGCCGACCCCGACCACCCGTTCGACATCGAGGACGTCGCCCGAGTCGCACGCTCCAAGATGGTCGGCCGCCACCCGCACGTGTTCGGTGACGTCGTCGCCGACACCGCCGACGAGGTGTCCGCGAACTGGGAGAAGTGGAAAGCGGCCGAGAAGCCGGAACGCGAATCGAAGTTTGATGGACTGCCTAAGGGGCTACCTGCGCTGGCGCTCGCGGACAAGGTGATCGGCAAGCTGTCGGAATCGCCGACGAGTGAGGCGTTGCCGAGCGAAACGACCTCAGACGAACTCGGCGACCTGTTGTTCGGAATCGTTGCGGCCGCCCGCGAACAAGGGCTTGACGCCGAGGCCGCCTTGCGAGCCGCGGTTCGCCGCGCTATTTCTGGCGACGAAGCCGCGAGCTAACGACCATTCCGACGATCCAGGCGCCGACGATCGCGCCCTGGCCGATAAGCCCCGCGGTGAAGCCCGACTGAGTCGCCGAGAGCACGAACTCGGATCCGCGACCGTAGGGGTAGCTCGGGTACGGCTGGCCCGTTTCCTTGAGCAGGTCGCATTCGTTGACGACGATCGTCTCTTCAGCCGAAATCTGAAGTGATCGGGTGCTCAGTGCGATCGTTGAGAACAGGTCGATCGGCGCGGTCGTCTTAGGCGAATCGGGCGCGATGACTTCCGACTCGCCCATGTACATCGTGTTGACGAAGCTCGCGATGGTCGGTTCGACCGATTCCGACACCAACACGAACGGGCTGACGGGGACGGCTGCCCAGACGAGGTCGTAACGCGGGACGTCCTCGACCGTTCGCGTCTTTGTCGGGCAGGACGGGTTGATCGGGAAGCCGGTCTTCGGGTCGGTCTCGACGGGCGTGACTTTGCCCCAGTCCATCGCCCAGTACTCGGTCGCCTGTTTGGTCCCCGGCAACATCGCCGTGGTGGCGAGGACGAGGAACGGTCCGACGACCAGCGAGACGATAGCCGCATAAGCGACCGCGGTCGCTGCACCCGGCTTGCGGATGGTCGAGAACGCGACGGCGACGAGAAGATCGACGATGAGCACTTCGAGCTTGAGTGATCCAAGCGCGGGCATCCACACCTCGGGGCCGACACCGGTCGACAACATTGCCCACAGGAATGCGGGGGTCGCGGCGAAGACCAGTGTCCAGCCGACGACGAACGAGGTGACCAACGAGTCGAGGAAGCCGCTCGCACCGGTCGTGTGCCGAATGCGATCGACGATCGCGGGAACCGTAAAGAGCGCGAACGCGAGGACGAGCAGCGTGCTGATCGACAACGCCATTCGACCCGAATCGAGTCCGTCCGTGTTCGTTTCCTTGCTGAGAACCGTCAGCGCTGTTGCGATGAGGGCGAGGACGCCCTCGGCGATGACAACGGTGGCCCACAGCGGGGTGGTGAAGACCGCGGTGGTCGACGCCAACACGCGAGCGACAAATCCCTGCTTGCTCATGACTTCAGTGTGCCACTAGTTGCCCGAAGGGCTGACGGTCAAAGGTCCCGTCGCGTGAAACAATAGAAATATGGCGAGCGTGACACCACCCCGAGGGATGCGCGACTTCACGCCCGCCGTCAAGGCCCAGCGTGAACGAGTTCTGTCGCGCATTCGCGCGTCGTACCGCGCCCACGGCTTCGATGAAATCGAAACCCCGGTCATGGAAGAGTCGAGCCGTTTGTCGGCCGGGCTCGGCGGCGACAACGAAAAGTTGGCGTTCGGAATTCTTAAGCGCGGACTGACCGCCGAGGACCTCGCGGCTGCCGCATCGACAGCCGACCTGATCGACATGGGTCTTCGTTACGACCTCACCGTGCCGCTTGCCCGCTTCTTCGCAACCAACCGCGCCGAACTTCCGCCGGTCTTCCGCGCGATCCAGATCGCGCCGGTGTGGCGAGCCGAACGCCCCCAGAAGGGCCGCTTCCGTCAGTTCGTTCAGTGCGACATCGACATCATCGGTGAACCCGGAATCCTCGCCGAGGTGGAATTGCTCACCGCGACGCTGGCGACTCTGGACGAACTCGGTGTGACCGGAACAACCATCCGCCTCAACGATCGTCGAATCCTGCTCGGGCTGCTCGACGCTCTCGGACTGACCGACACCGACTCCGCTCTAATCACTCTCGACAAGTTGGACAAGATCGGCGCGACGGGTGTTCTTGACGAGCTGCGCGAGCGCGGCGCATCGGCGGCTGCCATTGACACGCTCTCTGTTTTGCTGTCCAGCCACGCGAACCCGACGGCCGCCCCGACTGTTGCGGCGATTACCGCGGCACTGCCCGCCGGTGTTGCCCCCGAAGCCGTTGCCGAACTCGCCGCCATCGCCGATGCCGTCGGTCACGCCGGACGACTGATTTTCGACCCGTTCCTCGTTCGCGGGATGGGCTATTACACGGGCGCAATCTTCGAAGTTGCCCACCCCGACCTGGGTTATTCGCTGGGTGGCGGTGGCCGTTACGACGGCATGATCGGCCGATTCCTGGGAACCGACGTACCCGCGGTCGGGTTCTCACTCGGCTTCGAACGCCTCGTTGACCTCGTCACCGACAGCGATTCGGTGGACTCGGCTGCCGTTGCGGTGATTTTCGACGCGGCCTTGTCGCCCGCCGAGCTCATCGCGACGAAGAAGCAACTTCTCGCCGAGGGACTGCGCGTGCGACTCGTCGCAAAGACCAAGAACACGCGTGCGATCCTCGACCAGCTCGACCGCGACGGATTCCGCCGCTACGCCTTCCTCAACCCGGGCGAACCGCTCGAGTGGAAGACGCTCTCGTAACGCCCTAGGCTTAAACCACCACCACATCTACAAGGAGAAACTGTGTCCGCAATTGCGTTCGTTGATGCCCGCGAAATTCTTGACTCGCGTGGAAACCCCACCGTCGAAGTTGATGTTGTTCTCGAGGACGGAACGGTCGCATCGGCCGCAGTCCCGTCAGGCGCATCGACCGGTGCGTTCGAGGCGTACGAGCTTCGCGACGAAGACAAGTCGCGTTACGGCGGCAAGGGTGTTCTCAAGGCCGTGTCCTCGGTGATCGAGGTTCTCGGTGACGCAATCGAAGGCCTCGACGCCAGCGAGCAGCGCGCGATTGACGCCGCTCTCATCGAAGCGGACGGCACCGACAACAAGTCGAAGCTCGGCGCGAACGCCATCCTCGGTGTCTCGCTCGCCGTCGCCAAGGCCGCCGCACTCTCGGCCGACCTTCCCCTCTTCCGCTACCTCGGCGGACCCAACGCACACGTCCTCCCCGTCCCGATGATGAACGTCATCAACGGTGGAGCCCACGCCGACACCAACGTCGACGTTCAGGAATTCATGATTCTGCCGATCGGTGCAGAGACCTACCGCGAGGGACTTCGTTGGGGCGTCGAGATCTATCACGCACTCAAGGGACTCCTCAAGGACAAGGGACTCGCAACCGGCCTCGGCGACGAGGGTGGATTCGCCCCGAACCTCGAGAGCAACCGCGCCGCTCTCGACCTGCTCATGGAAGCGATCGTCAAGGCGGGATACACCCCGGGCAAGGACATCGCGCTCGGCCTTGACGTTGCTGCGACCGAATTCTTCGCAGACGGAAAGTACAACTTCGAGGGCAAGCAGCTGACCGCTGGCGAACTCATTGCGTACTACTCGGAGCTCGTTGACGCGTACCCGCTCGTCACCATCGAAGACCCGCTGTCGGAGGACGACTGGGCCGGCTGGGAAGCCATCACCGCCGAACTCGGCGACAAGGTTCAGCTCGTCGGCGACGATCTGTTCGTGACCAACCCCTCGCGCCTGTCGGAGGGCATCGACCGCAACGTCGGAAACTCGATCCTCGTCAAGGTCAACCAGATCGGGTCGCTCACCGAGACGCTCGACGCCGTGTCGATGGCACAGCGCGCGGGCTACACCGCCGTTCTCTCGCACCGTTCGGGCGAGACCGAAGACACCACGATCGCCGACCTCGCTGTCGCGACGAACGCTGGCCAGATCAAGACCGGAGCGCCCGCCCGCAGCGAGCGCGTCGCCAAGTACAACCAGCTTCTTCGCATCGAAGAGGAACTCGGAGACTCGGCGGTTTACGCAGGGCGCTCGGCGTTCCCGCGTTTCAAGGGCTAACACGCTGAATCGGAGGGGGTGCGAAGCGGTTCGCACCCCCTTCGCTTACCCTTGAAGAATGAGCGAACCACGACCGAAGCGACCGGCGACAGCGCCGCGTCAGCGTCGTGTGCCGCGCGCACGGGTGCCGCTGAGCCTCAGCGATCTCTGGGCCCGTCAGCTCGAACGTTCCGGCATGTGGGTCGGCATTCTCGTCGTCGTCATCGTTGCCGTGTTGATTCTTTTTGAACCGGTTCAGATCTGGTTCCAACAGCAGGCGCGATTGGGCGAACTTCGCGCCGAAGTGACGAAGTCCAAGGCCGCCGTGGCGTCGATGCAGGAAGACCTCAAGCGCTGGGGCGACAAGGCGTACGTCGAAGCCCAAGCCCGACAGCGCCTGTTGTTTGTCTACCCCGGTGACGTCTCGTACCTGATCGTCAACGACATCACGGTCGACGAAGCCGTCACCGTCGATGCCTCGGCTGCGGTTCGCACCACCGACATCAACTGGGTTGATGCATTGGTGAGTTCGTACATCGCCGCCGCCGTCAGCGAGGAGACGAAGTGAGCCTGACGCCCGCAACCGATCGCGACCTCGAGATCATGGAACTTCAGCTCGGCCGCCCCATGCGCGATGTCCTGGGAATCGCTGCCCGTTGCGCCTGCGGTGCTCCGACCGTCGTGTCGACCAAGCCGCGACTGGCGGACGGGACTCCGTTCCCGACCTTCTATTACCTGACCCACCCGGCGGCGACGGCCAAGATTTCGACCCTCGAGGCAAACGGGTTCATGGCAATCGAGCAGGCGAAACTGGCCGAGGACGACGAACTTCGTGCCGCGTACGAGGCCGCCCACCGCGCGTACATCGCCGATCGTGATGCGAACGGTCTCGTGTCCGAGATCGACGGAATTAGCGCGGGTGGAATGCCGACGCGCGTCAAGTGTCTTCACGCACTGGTCGGGCACAGTCTCGCCGCCGGTCCCGGGGTGAACCCCATCGGCGACGCGGCACTCGCGGCGTGCGGCTGGAGTCCGGCAGTGTGCGAATGTTTGCCCGACGCACGCGGCTAGCAGTCCTCGCGCTCGTCGTGCTGTTGTGCGCGAGCCCGCTGCCCGCATCCGCCGACACCTATCGCGCGTCCGAATGGTGGCTGTCCGAATATGGCGTGACCAAGGCGTGGGAAACGGCGACCGGTCGCGGAATCACCATCGCCGTCATCGACACGGGGATCGACGGTTCCCACCCCGACCTGGTCGGCCAGGTTGTCGGGGGCGCCGACATGTCCGGTTCCGGTGCGAGTGACGGACAGAAGCCGTTAGCACCCGAAAAGCACCACGGCACGATGGTCGCGGCACTGGCCGCCGGTCACGGGGTCGGGAACGAGGGAATCAAGGGAACCGCACCCGACGCGAAGCTTCTCAGTATCAGCGTCTCGTTCGGCCGAGGTGATTCGACGACCGACGTGCAGGTCGCTGACGGGGTCAATTGGGCTGTCGACCACGGCGCCGACATCATCGTGATGTCGTTCGTGATGAACCGAACCTGGTGGACACCGGAATGGGACAAGGCGTTTCTCAAGGCCGAAAAGGCGGGTGTGCTGATTGTGGCGGCCGCGGGGAACAAGGGGAGTGGTACGGAATCGATTGGCGCGCCGGCAACGATTCCCGGCGTTCTCGCCGTCGGCGGCGTCTCGAAGCGGGGAGTGGTGAGCAGTTACGCGTCGACACCCGGTTCGACGATCGGAGTGGTCGCTCCGAGTGAACGTCTACCCGGAGCGCTACCCGGTGGTGGTCGCCGGATGTGGAACGGAACGTCAGGTTCCGCGCCGATTGTGGCGGGAATCGCCGCGCTCGTCATGCAGGCACACCCCGACCTCGACACCGCCAACGTCGTCAACCGAATCCTCGTCACGGCCGATCCCGTCGGCAAGGTCGGCAACGTGAAATACGGGTGGGGGATCGTCGATGCGTACGAGGCGGTCACAGCGGACGTGCCTCTCGTCGATTCGAACCCGCTGGGAACGATCGCCGAGTGGATTCCGCTTCACCGCTTCACCGAGTGGACGACAAAAGACCTCACATTGCCGGCCCCCGAACCCATTGCTGTGACCGAACCGTCCGTGAACCCTGGCGATGCCGCCGCCGCAGCGGTCGACTCGGCGTGGACGTCGTTCCTCGCACCGTTTCTCGCTCTCGGAGGCCTGCTCGCCTCGTTCGCATGGGGCGTCTATGGATTCGTTCGCCGAGCGCTGCTGGCGCGAACGGAGCCCTCAGCACGATAGATTTGGAGGGTTGTTGTCAACTCTCAACAGGAGAATTCGTGCCCAAGATCCTCATCGTCGGTGGCGGCTACGCCGGTTTCTACACCGCATTCAAACTTCAGAAGCACCTTCGCCGTGGCGAAGCCGAGGTCACGCTCGTCGACCCGCTTCCCTACATGACGTACCAGCCGTTCCTCCCCGAGGTCGCGGCCGGGTCGATCGAACCGCGCCACGTCATCGTGCCGCTTCGCCGCCACCTCAAGAAGACAAACGTTATACAGGGCAAGGTCGTTGCGGTTGACCACAAGAAGAAGACCGCCACGATCGAACCGTCGGCGGGCAAGGCATACACGGTCAAGTACGACCAGATCGTCCTCGCTGCTGGTTCAGTTTCGCGCACGTTCCCGATCCCCGGCGTCGCAGACGAAGCCATCGGAATGAAGTCGATCGAAGAGGCCGTTGCCGTTCGCGACCGTCTTATCGACAACTTCGCCAAGGCCGCCAACCTGCCTGCCGGCAAGGAACGCGACCGCCTGCTCACCGTCACCGTCGTCGGTGGTGGCTTCGCCGGAATCGAAACCTTCGCCGAACTGCGTTCGCTCGCGTCGGGACTGCTCAAGCAGTACCCCGAACTGACCATCGAAGACACCAAGTTCCACCTCATCGAGGCCATGGGTCGCATCATGCCCGAGGTTTCGCTCGAAACCTCGAAGTGGGTTCTCAAGAACCTCGCCGAGCGCAGCGCGACCGTTCACCTCGACACTCAGCTGCAGTCCGCGGTTGGCGGCAAGATCGAGCTCTCGACCGGAATCTCGTTTGAGTCGGACCTCATCGTCTGGACTGCCGGTGTCATGGCGAACCCCGTCGT
>JAHEDU010000063.1 GCA_024641015.1 Micrococcales bacterium | reverse complement strand
AGTGGGGAAATCACCGGCGGACCGCAATCCGATTGGTCACTGTGATGGTGACCGACCGAGGTCCCCACGGCATACCGGCCGCCGGCCGGTTGGCGGGAGGGTTGAGAAATCGGCCCCCACACCACAACTGTCACCGTGCAGTTACTACAAGGAGAAAAGTCGTGCCAACGATTCAGCAGTTGGTTCGCAAGGGACGTAGCCCCAAGGTCACCAAGACCAAGGCACCTGCGCTCAAGTCGAACCCCCAGCAGCGTGGAGTGTGCACCCGTGTGTACACCACCACCCCGAAGAAGCCGAACTCGGCCCTTCGTAAGGTCGCTCGTGTCAAGCTTTCGAACGGCGTCGAGGTAACCGCCTACATTCCGGGTGAAGGCCACAACCTTCAGGAGCACTCGATGGTGCTCGTCCGTGGTGGACGTGTGAAGGACCTCCCCGGTGTTCGTTACAAGATCGTTCGCGGCGCTCTCGACACGCAGGCGGTCAAGAACCGCAAGCAGGCTCGTAGCCGCTACGGAGCGAAGGCGGAGAAGAAGTAATGCCTCGTAAAGGACCCGCAACTAAGCGCCCCGTAATCGCTGACCCGGTCTACGGCTCGCCCGTAGTCTCGCAGCTCGTCAACAAGATCCTCCTCGACGGTAAGAAGGACCTCGCCCAGCGCATCGTTTACGGTGCACTCGAAGGCGTCGCCACCAAGTCGAGCCAGGACCCGGTTGTCGTACTCAAGAAGGCCCTGGACAACGTCCGCCCCACGCTCGAGGTTCGCTCGCGCCGTGTTGGTGGATCGACCTACCAGGTCCCCGTCGAGGTCAAGCCGCACCGTGCGAACACTCTCGCACTGCGCTGGCTCACCTCGTACGCGAAGTCGCGTCGCGAAAAGACGATGACTGAGCGACTCATGAACGAAATCCTCGACGCATCGAACGGACTCGGAGCGGCAGTCAAGCGCCGTGAAGACACCCACAAGATGGCCGAGTCGAACAAGGCGTTCGCGCACTACCGCTGGTAGTCGCACCGGGGCCGGCCTTCGGGCCGGTCCCACCCCTCAACTTCCCCCATACGAAACACTGACGGAGAACAACTAATGGCACAGGACGTGCTCACCGACCTCAAGAAGGTTCGCAACATCGGCATCATGGCCCACATCGATGCGGGTAAGACCACGACGACCGAACGTATCCTCTTCTACACCGGAATCACCCACAAGATTGGTGAAGTTCACGACGGTGCAGCCACCATGGACTGGATGGCACAGGAGCAGGAACGCGGTATCACCATTACCTCGGCCGCAACCACGTGTTTCTGGGACAAGAACCAGATCAACATCATCGACACCCCGGGTCACGTCGACTTCACGGTCGAGGTCGAGCGTTCGCTCCGTGTCCTCGACGGTGCCGTCGCCGTCTTCGACGGTAAGGAAGGTGTTGAGCCGCAGTCCGAGACCGTGTGGCGTCAGGCTGACAAGTACAACGTTCCCCGCATCTGCTTCGTCAACAAGATGGACAAGCTCGGCGCAGACTTCTACTTCACCGTCGACACCATCATCAAGCGCCTCGGTGCCAAGCCCCTCGTCATCCAGCTTCCGATCGGTTTCGAGTCGACCTTCGTCGGCGTCGTCGACCTCATCGAAATGCGCGCCCTCGTTTGGCAGGGTGACTCGAAGGGTGACGTTTCGCTCGGTGCGGAATACGAAGTTCAGCCCATCCCGGCAGACCTCCAGGCCAAGGCTGAGGAATACCGCGCACAGCTCGTTGAGGCTGTCGCCGAAGCTGACGACGACCTGCTCGAGAAGTACCTCGGCGGAGAAGAACTGACCATCCCCGAGATCAAGGGCGCGATCCGCAAGCTGACCATCGCTGGTGCCGCTTACCCCGTTCTCTGTGGTTCGGCGTTCAAGAACCGCGGTGTCCAGCCCATGCTCGACGCCGTCATCGACTACCTCCCCTCGCCGCTGGACGTTCCCGACGTTGTCGGAACCGACGTTCGCGACCCGGAGAAGCACCTCTCGCGCAAGCCCGAATCGACCGAGCCCTTCTCGGCTCTCGCGTTCAAGATTGCCGTTCACCCGTTCTTCGGTCGACTGACCTACGTGCGCGTGTACTCGGGCAAGCTGAACTCGGGTGAGCAGATCATCAACTCGACGAAGGACAAGAAGGAGCGCATCGGAAAGATCTTCCAGATGCACTCGAACAAGGAAAACCCCGTGGACTCGGTGACCGCTGGTCACATCTACGCGGTGATCGGACTCAAGGACACCACCACTGGTGACACCCTCTGTGACCCGACCAGCCCCATCGTCCTCGAGTCGATGACCTTCCCCGAGCCCGTCATCGAGGTCGCCATCGAGCCCAAGACCAAGGCCGACCAGGAGAAGCTCGGTGTTGCTATCCAGAAGCTCGCCGAAGAAGACCCGACCTTCCGCACGGAACTGAACCAGGAAACTGGCCAGACCGTCATCAAGGGAATGGGCGAACTTCACCTCGACATCCTCGTTGACCGCATGAAGCGCGAATTCGGCGTTGAGGCCAATGTTGGTAAGCCGCAGGTTGCGTACCGCGAGACGATCAAGAAGACCGTCGAAAAGTACGACTACACGCACAAGAAGCAGACCGGTGGTTCGGGTCAGTTTGCAAAGGTCCAGATCACTCTGGAACCCGCAGAAGTCACCACCGAGACGCAGTACGAATTTGTCAACGCCGTCACCGGTGGTCGTGTTCCCCGTGAATACATTCCCGCCGTCGACGCCGGAATTCAGGACGCCATGCAGGTTGGTGTTCTCGCCGGATTCCCCACCGTTGGTGTCAAGGCAACGCTCGTTGATGGCCAGTCGCATGATGTCGACTCGTCGGAAATGGCGTTTAAGATTGCCGGATCGATGGCTTTCAAGGAAGCCGCTCGTAAGGCAAACCCCGTACTTCTCGAGCCGCTCATGGCGGTCGAGGTGCGTACGCCGGAAGAGTACATGGGCGACGTTATCGGCGACCTGAACTCCCGTCGTGGGCAGATTCAGAGCATGGAAGACGCCACCGGCGTCAAGGTTGTCCGTGCTCTGGTACCGCTCTCGGAAATGTTCGGATACGTCGGTGATCTGCGGTCGAAGACCTCGGGTCGCGCGGTGTACTCGATGACGTTCGAGACGTACGCTGAGGTCCCGAAGGCAGTCGCCGACGAGATCGTCCAGAAGAGCAAGGGCGACTGAGCTCCTCGCGTGACGACATCCGTCGCGACGCGATAAACTAAAACTTCATATCCCCCGATATATCAATCCTTTTGTCTGGAAAGTCCAGGCAAAAACCGAACGTCCTAGGAGGACCCCGTGGCTAAGGCCAAGTTCGAGCGCAGCAAGCCTCACGTAAACATCGGAACGATTGGTCACGTCGACCACGGCAAGACCACTCTGACCGCAGCAATCTCGAAGGTACTTGCAGACAAGTACCCTTCGGCCGTCAACGTCGTTCGCGACTTCTCGTCGATCGACTCCGCTCCTGAAGAGCGTCAGCGCGGTATCACCATCAACATCTCGCACGTTGAGTACGAGACCCCCAAGCGTCACTACGCACACGTTGACGCTCCCGGCCACGCCGACTACATCAAGAACATGATCACCGGTGCTGCTCAGATGGACGGCGCAATCCTCGTGGTTGCCGCTACTGACGGCCCGATGGCTCAGACCCGTGAGCACGTTCTTCTCGCGAAGCAGGTTGGTGTTCCTTACCTCCTCGTCGCACTGAACAAGTCGGACATGGTCGACGACGAGGAAATCCTCGAACTCGTCGAGGTTGAGGTTCGCGAGCTCCTCTCGAGCCAGGGCTTCGATGGCGACAACGCTCCCGTCGTTCGCGTTTCGGGCCTCAAGGCTCTCGAAGGCGACCCGAAGTGGACCGAATCGATCGTCGAGCTCATGGAAGCCGTCGACAACTCGGTTCCGGACCCGGTACGCGACAAGGACAAGCCGTTCTTGATGCCGATCGAAGACGTTTTCACCATCACCGGTCGTGGAACGGTTGTTACCGGTCGCGCCGAGCGTGGAACCCTTCAGATCAACTCCGAAGTTGAGATCGTCGGAATCCGCCCCACCCAGAAGACGACTGTTACCGGAATCGAAATGTTCCACAAGCAGCTCGACGAAGCATGGGCAGGCGAGAACTGTGGTCTCCTCCTCCGTGGAACCAAGCGTGAAGACGTTGAGCGTGGCCAGGTTGTTGTTAAGCCCGGCTCGATCACCCCTCACACCGAGTTCGATGGCACCGCCTACATCCTCTCGAAGGAAGAAGGTGGACGTCACAACCCGTTCTTCACCAACTACCGCCCCCAGTTCTACTTCCGTACCACGGACGTAACTGGCGTCATCGAATTGCCTGCAGGCACCGAGATGGTCATGCCCGGTGACACCACCGACATGGCAGTCACCCTCATCCAGCCCATCGC
>JAHEDU010000059.1 GCA_024641015.1 Micrococcales bacterium | reverse complement strand
ACCGCGAAGCCGGAGCGGGAAATCGATTCGCCCATCTCACGGATCTCAATCGTGAGGTCTGCGTCGAGCTGCTTCGGGCCAACGACTCCGACGGACGGGCTGGTGTCGAACACGGCGGTCAGTGCCGCCAGAGCGCCCGGACGAACGACGATGTCATCGCGGAGGATCCACACGAGTTCGGTCGTGCGATCCGCAACTGCTCGGGAAACCGCGTCCGCGAGCGTCGCCGACGAGTCCACGGTGACGACGGTCAGGTCGCCGGGTGCGGAAATCGAGCCACCGCTGAGGTTCGCGATGACGATTGCTGAGTCTGTTACCTGACCCGCGAGAGAGGAGAGGGTTTTCGTGAGTCGCTCGGGGTGCCGCCGTACAACAACGACGACCGCGACCGAGTCACGAGAGACCAAACGACGAACCTATCGGTTAGCCGCGACGGCGGAACTTGCGGCGTTCGCGCTCGGAGAGGCCGCCCCAGATTCCGAAACGCTCGTCGTTTTCGAGAGCGAACTCGAGGCACTCGTCACGAACGGTGCACTGGGTGCAGATGCGCTTTGCGTCGCGGGTCGAACCGCCCTTTTCGGGGAAGAATGCTTCGGGGTCGGTCTGCGAGCAGAGAGCGTCTGCCTGCCACGCGAGCGGATTGTCATCGCCGACAACTTCACCAGCGGTACCGGGGACGCCTCGAGTGATCGGGTCAGCAAACCAGTCGCTGGGAACGTCGTTGGTGTAGTCGGTCATTTCGAAGGTCCTCCATTGGAACAAAGCATTTCGATAATTACACCGTTGTTATTCCGAATAGTCAAGTCGAGACCGACCAAAAATGCAGGGTGGGCGTGTCGCGCTCTAGCGTGAACCAGTTCCACGCCCGATGACGACGAGACCGCGTCCGTTGAGGGCCAGAGAGCGGTCTTCGCGCTCGATGAAGACTGCGCGGCCAGGAGTCAATTCGATCGATTCGTCGGCCGAAATCGTGACCGTACCGTCAATCACCACAGCGATCGCGGGGCCGTCTACCTCAACGGACGTAGCGTCATCGACCGTGACCTCCAGCAGCCCGCAGTCGGGGAAATCGGCGCGGAACTCTGCGGTTGCCCCGTCGATTCGCGGTTCGAGCAACACCGGTGATTCTTCGTCCCAGTTCGCCACCGCGAGGAATTCATTCGCATCGACGTGCTTTGAGGTCAATCCCCCGCGCAGGACGTTGTCGCTCGAGGCCATCACCTCGACGCCGACACCTGACAGGTACGCGTGAACGGTTCCCGCGGGAACGGCAAGCGCCTGGCCCGGGGCGAGGACGACGTGGTTGAGGAGAAGCGCGAGGGCGACACCGTGATCGCCGGGGAACGCTGTTGCGACGAGTCGCGCGGTGCGCACGGCGTCATCGACGTGGCGAAGTCCCGTGCTGACGGAAGGACCGGCCAACGCGTTCGCGAGCCGTTCGGCGAACGGGTCCTTGTTCACGATTCGCTCGACTCCGCCACGAACACCGCCTTCGCACGCGAGGGCGAGCTCGGCGGCACCGGGAATCCCTGCACCGATCAGGTGGACAAGGATGTCCATTCGTTCAGTTGCCGGGCGGAATCCGCATAGCGCCGAGAACTCGGTGACGGCTCGGATGATCTCCGGCTTGTGGTTGTCGTCCTTATAGTTGCGCGTCGGCGACTCCAACGGAATCCCCGCCGCGTTTTCCCGCGCGAATCCCTCCGCAGCGACCTCGCGGGTCGGGTGGACCTGGATCGACAGAGGCGTCGCGACGGCGAGAAGTTTGAGAAGGAACGGCAGGGGCGTGCGGGCTCTGTCGTCCATTTCCCACTCGATGAGAGTGCGGTTGTCGTCGACCCTTCGGGCTGGGCTGCCGGCGTGGTCACCAAACCAGATTTCCGCTTCGGGCCGACCCGACGGCTCGACACCGCGAAGTTCCGCGAGCGCCAGCGTCGATCCCCAGGAATAGGGGCGCGGAGTATTGGTTATCTCGAACACACGAACTCCTCCACGTCCCCTCTAGGCTAGCCAGCATGAGGCGATTCCTGTCGAGCGAAACACTGACCGTGGCCGTACTCATCGTCCTCTTCGCCGGAGACTTCTTCCGCAACCTCCTCACCGTTCCCGGCTGGGTCGCACTCGCACTCGCCTGTGCCGCGTGGGCGATCACGACGATCATCGTCGAGCGTGTGTCGTGGAAAGTTGTCCCGTTGCCGCTAGTTGTGACGCTTGCGTGGATTGCGGTCTCTCCGGCGTGGTCTCCGTATGCATTGTCGTCGGCCGGGTTGACGCTGGCGCTGTTCTTCACAGTGTTTATCGCGGTCGCTCTGGTTAGCGTCACGACGACGGAAAGTCTGTTCTCCCGCGCATCAACGGCACTTCGTCTGATTCTGGCGTCGTCGCTCGTGTTCGAGATTGTCATCGGACTGGGCGGAAAGCCGCTCTACCCCGTCGGAATGGATGCACCTCCGGGAACGTCCATCGAGTTGGCGTGGTGCCGCGCAATCTTCTTCGAGCCGGGTGGTCGTGTCCAGGGAATCGTCGGCAACGCAAACCTTCTCGGGATGCTCGCGCTCCTCGCTCTCGTCCTGGCCGTCATTCGAGTCGCGCAGAGCAGCACGCGCAGGCTGGCACTCGTCGACGTTGCTCTCGCCGGAGTTGTGCTGGTGAAGACGGCGTCCACGACTGTCGCGCTGGCGGCCATCGCGGTTGTGGGTGTGTGGGTGCTCGTGTGGCTGGCGCGCCAACAACGATTTGTTGCACGACTGAGCATTGGAACCGTTATTGCCGCTGGCGCGGGCGCCGTGATATTCGCCCTCACCAACTGGACGGCGGTCACCGCCGCCCTGGGCAAATCACCTGATCTCACCAACCGCTTCGGAATTTGGAACGCAGTTATCGAGCGCATCCAGGTTCGCCCATTCACGGGCTTCGGCTTCGTCGGCTGGTGGCCTACGTGGGAGGGCTGGTTCGGAATTCACGCAATCCGCAACATCCGCGTCCAACAGGCGCACAACGTGTGGCTAGATCTGGCAATGCAAGTCGGAATCGTCGGGACAGCACTGTTCGCTGTCGCCCTGGTTTACACCGGTTGGTTGCTGTGGCGGAGTGCGACTCGCGACGCCGATGCGGTGTCGCTGATGAGCCTCGGAATCTTCGCCGCGATGATTGTCCAGACGCTGACGGAAAGCCGGATCCTCACCGAATGGGGAATCGCGATGTTCGTCATTCTTGCCATCTCCGCTCGACGAGCGAACACGCGACTGCCCGCGGTCTAGACGCGCTGGCTCGCTCGCGTCCAGGCCGCCCGGTGCTGAGCAAGGCTGGCTTCCCACGTGAACGCGTGCGACCTCGTGACCGCTGAGGTGGCGAGGGCGCGACGGCGGTCGTCGTCTTTCAACAGGCCCGTGACCGAGATTTCAAATGCCGCGGGCGAATCATCGGCGTACTCGACCGCGTCTGACCCAATTTCGACCAGCGCGGGGGTGCTTCGAGTAAGCACCGTCGCACCACAGGCCATCGCATCGATGAGCGCGCGGCCCGTTTCGTGTGAATCGTCCAGCACGACGGTCAACAAAGAACCACCGAGAATTGCCGACCGCTCGTTGTCGTCAAGCTCACTGACGATACGAATGTCGAAACCGGCGTCGATGAGCCCCGCAAAGTGTTCCAACGCGAGCGCTTCGGGAAGACCCAGGACGATGACGGTTGGCTTGCGACCCGAGAATTCGGTCGCCTGGCGGAAGCCGTCACGAAATGCGAGCGTGGCTGATGTATTGTCCGGAGCGGCAACAACCGCGATCCATTCGGCGATGCCGTAGACGTCCCCAATCGCTTCGACTGCCTCCCACCCAGGGATGGCGGTGCGTTCCTTGTCGACGCCAAGGTGTGCGAGGTGAACCCGATTCGCGGGCAACCCGGTCGAGTCTCGGAATTCGTCGGCAATCGCACTCGTCGCAACGGTGACATCGGTGCGTACCAGCTTCGCGATTCGACGGGCTCGATCGTTCGGCCCACTGGACTGCCGAACAGTGACGACGCGCGGCAAGCTTGTGAGAACCGGGAAGAGCCCGTGCGGTGAGTGGATGACCGAAGCGCCGACTTTGCGTGCGATCCTCGGAAGCCCACAGTCGAGCCACCACCGGCGCGAGCGCTCAGTGCGAACTCGGTCCGGTGCGCGATGGACTTCAAGCTCGAATGATTTGAACAGCTTGGCATCGCGCGGTTTGCAGACAACGACGAGGTTGTCCCTCGCACGGCCCGCCGCCTTGGCGAGTTCGATGAGGTCGGAATCGACATCGGGCGTCAGAGTACCCAAGCCGGTCGCGTCGAGAAGGACGCGCACCTGTGTGCTGGTCGGTTCAGACCGTTCCGTCGACATCGAAGGGGCTCGTTTCGACTAACCGTTTGCTGAATCGGGGAAAACCGCTTCGCGAACCATCTTTTTCGACAGTTCCCAATCGGGGTAAAGGTTGTCGAACTTCGGTGGGAC
>JAHEDU010000045.1 GCA_024641015.1 Micrococcales bacterium | reverse complement strand
TCGGCAGCGATACGAGAGAATCAATAGGACACGAACGATTTCGAAGGGGGCGAGTCATGGCCGGTGGACACACTCTGCGGGAAACCGAACGACAGGTGACCGAGCGACTGTCCCACATGACTCTCGACTTCCAAGCGATGGCCGTCACGTCAAACCTTTTCCGCGCTGCCAGCGCGGTCCGTAACCACTTCGAGCGAACGGTCCTCGCCCAGCACGAGCTCAGCTGGACTGCGTTCGTGGTGCTCTGGGTCACGTGGATCTGGGAACCAATCGAGACACGACAGATTGCCGAAGAGGGCGGATTTTCGAAGGCGACCCTGACCGGTGTGCTGACGACCCTCGAGGGTCGCAAGTTTGTCGAACGCAAGAAGAGTCCGACCGACGGCCGACTGGTGCTCGTTCGCTTGACTCCGTCGGGGCGAAAGCTCATGGACTCGCTCTTCCCCGAGTTCAATAAAGAGGAGAAGTCGGTCGCTTCGGTCATCTCAGCCGCTGACCAGCCGATCGTCGCCGAAGCACTTCGCGCGATCACCGAACGCGCTGAGGGTTCGCGCTAACTATTTGGCCGAGGCGTCAACGAACGCCTTGACGATTGCCAGGTTTCCCGGCTCGGTGTCCCAGTTATCTTCGGGGTGCCACTGCACACCGAACGCCCAACCAGCCGAGTCGTAAGTGACCGCTTCGACAACCCCGTCGTGGGCGAGAGCGATGGGCGTGACCCCGTCACCCAGTCGGTCGATCGCTTGGTGGTGGTAGCACGACGCGTTGACCGTTGCGCCCGCCAGTCCGAGCTGCTCGGCGTGGGCCGTCACCGCAACGGGATTGACGACGTGACGGTGAGGGACGTCCATGTGCTGAATCAGCGAGCCGCCGAGAGCAACGTTCGCGATCTGAGTTCCTCGGCAAATCGTGAGAACCGGAATCCCCTTCGCAAAGACATAACGGACGAGGTCGATGTCCACATCGTCCTGAACGTCGTCGACGTCATAGACCTCGTCACTTTCGATGGACTGACCGTACTTCGAGGGGTTGATGTCCGCTCCGCCAGGCATGAGAACACCGTCGATGCCCTTGAGGCGCTCGTCCCAGTTCGATCCGGCGACGGGGAGTATCGACAACGGTTCACCGCCTGCAGCCCAAACGACCTCGGCCAAACGGCGAGCAGTGACAATCGCGGCGTAACGAGTCGCCGACGTGCTTTCGGCGAAACGAGCGAGGATGGCGATGCGGGGACGGGTCATAATTCACCTCGAAAAAATTTTCTACGCAGGGGGTGCGCAATTCACAGTATGGCGTATTCTGAATTCATTAGTATCCGAATGATATTGATCCAGCACTGACAAAGGAGCCAGCAGCGTGAGCACAATCGAGGTTGCAGGAGTCGCGATCGACACGCGCCACTACATCAACGGTTTGCGCGTTGAATCGGCAGAAACCTACGTCAACACCTCGCCCATCGATGGCGCGTTCCTTGGCGACATCGCTCGCGGCGGTCAGCGCGAAGTTGACCTCGCCGTTGCCGCCGCCAAGGCGGCTTTCCCTGGCTGGGCGGCGATGGGACCGAAAGCCCGTGGCGAGAAGCTGCTGCGCCTTGCCGAGCTCGTCGAAGAGAACGTCGAGAAGCTCGCCAACATCGAGACGCTCGACAATGGCTCGCTGCTTCGCTCGCACCTGCGCGGCGTCATGCCCCGCGTCGCTCTCAACATTCGCTTCTTTGCCGAGTGGGCAATCAACGAATTGCACCACGAACCGTTCGAGACCCGCGGTCACATCAACATCATTTCGTGGGACCCGTCGGGGGTCGCGGCGCTCATCACCCCGTGGAACGCCCCTCTGATGCTCGCGACGTGGAAGATCGGCCCGGCTCTTGCCGCCGGCGACACCGTCGTCCTCAAGCCCGCCGAGTGGACGCCGCTGACGGCGAGCTTTTTTGCCGACCTGACCAAGCAGGCCGGAATTCCCGACGGCGTCTTCAACGTCGTCTTCGGCTACGGAGCAGAAGCGGGTGCTCCGCTGACCGCACACCCCGACGTCAACCGCATCTCGTTCACCGGGTCCGTGCCGACCGCGAAGGTCATCGCGCGTGCGGCAGCCGATAACCTCACACCAGTCTCGTTCGAGCTGGGTGGCAAAAGCCCGCTACTTGTCTTCGACGACGCTGACCTCGATCTCGCTGCGACGCTCGCCGTCGAACAGTACGACAACGCTGGCCAGGTGTGCCTGTCGGGAACACGAATCCTTGTCCACGAATCGGTGGCTGACGAGTTTGCCGAGAAGTTCGCTGAGAAGGCCGCGCTCATCAAACAGGGCGACCCGCGCGACCCCGACACGGACATCGGCCCTCAGATTCACCAGGTTCACTTCGACCGCATCAAGGGGTTCGTCGACCGAGCCAAGGCGGAAGGCCAGAACATCGTCATGGGCGGTGGCCCGAACGAGGAGCTCGGCGGGCTGTACTTCCGTCCGACTCTGGTTCGCAACCCGACCCCCGGCGCCGAGATCGTGACCCAGGAAATCTTTGGCCCCGTCCTCAACATGCAGACGTTCACGAGCGACGAGCAAGCACTCGCGATGGCCAACGGAACCGAATTCGGACTCGCCGCAGTCGTGGTGTCGGGTGACCGCGACCACGCTGAGCGCATCACGAAGGAACTGGTCGCCGGGACGATCTGGGTCAACTGCTTCTTCGTACGCGACCTGCGAGCGCCGTTCGGTGGTTCCAAGAAGTCGGGAATCGGGCGTGACGGCGGCACGTGGTCGTTCGATTTCTACGCAGACGTCAAAAACACGGTGTTCGCACCAAACGGATGGAAGGACAAGTAATGGGTGAAGTTGTCGGAGCCGCGATCCTGGCTCACGTTCCCACGATCATGCTGCCCGAGGCGGTACGCAAGGACCTCAACAACGGTCAGGAGCTCAGTCTCGTCCCCGGTTTGAAAAAGTTGCGTGCCGACGTCTTCGAGAAGCTCGACTATGACACGGTCGTTGTTCTTGACAGCCACTGGGCGACCACGGTCGAGTTCGTCATCACGTCGGCTGCCGAACGCAGCGGACTGTTCACGTCCGAGGAACTCCCCCGAGGCATGACGCAGATCCCCTACGCCATCAAGGGCGACCCGGAACTGGCGAAGTTGATTGCCAGCTTCGACGAGAAGAACGGCACCTGGATCACCCCCATCGCGGACCCGCACCTGCCTATTTTCTACGCGACCGTCAACCTGTGGCACTACCTGGGCCGCGGGCTCGACGAGAAGGCGTGGATCTCGATGTCGGTTTGCCAGACAGCGACACCGGAGGACTTCATCCGCGCCGGACGTGCGCTGGGCGAAGCGATTCGTGCGTCGGACCGCAAGGTTCTCATCGTCGGTTCGGGCGCCCTGTCGCACACGTTCCACAAGCTGCGCGACCTGCGCAAGCACGAGGCGTCGGACCCGAAGCACATTTACACGCCCGAGGCGTACCACTACGACCTGCAGGTGCTCGAGTGGATGAAGGAGGGCAACCACGCCGCCATCCTCGACGACTTCGACACGTTCAAGAAGTACAAGCCCGAGGCCGGCTTCTTCCACTACCTCGCGATGGTGGGGGCGCTCGGCGAAGAGAACCTTGACGCCAAGGGCGAGCTGTACAGCGAATACGAAAACTCGATCGGAACGGGTCAGGTTCACGTCTGGTTCCCGAAGCCCGAGGGCGGATTCCCCGAACCAAAGGACCTGGTGCTTTCTCGTGACTGAAATTCGACGCATCCTGCTTGACGGGTACCCCACCGAGGTGGTTCGCGATGGCGAGACGCTCGTCGCGCACGACGGTCGCACCATCGCGATCGAGGACGCACAGCACCTTGCCCCCGCAGAGCCGACCAAGATCATCGCAGTTCACCTCAACTACGACAGCCGCACACAGGAGTTCATGACGAAGCTCCCCGCCGCACCGACGTACTTCCACAAGCCGATCACCGCGCTCAACACCCACAAGGGTGCCGTGGTTCGCCCAGCGGGATGCAAGTGGCTGAACTACGAAGGCGAGATCGTCATCGTGATCGGCAAGACCTGCCGCAACATCGCACCCGAAGACGCGGCGGAATACATCGCCGGGTACACGATCGGGAACGACTACGGACTGCATGACTTCCGTGACACCGACGCCGGTTCGATGCTGCGCGTCAAGGGGTCGGACACTCTCGCGCCCGTCGGCCCCGGACTTGTCACCGACTGGGACTTCCACAACAAGACGATCCGCACGATCGTCAACGGCGAGGTCAAACAGGAGGACAACACCGACAACATGGAGTGGGACATGCACTACCTGGTTGCCGACATCGCCCGCACCATCACGCTCGTCCCCGGCGACATGTTGTTCTCGGGCACTCCGGCACATTCGCGACCCGTCTTCCCCGGCGATGTCGTCGAGGTTGAGGTCGACGGTCTCGGAAAACTGACGAACCACATCGTCGAAGGGCCGACCCCCATCCGCACCGATGTTGGTGCGCAACCGACTGAGAGCGAAGAGGTCGTCTCGACCGCGCTCGGCGGGGACTGGGAATTCCGCGGAATTCGCACCCCGTCCAAAGACCTGTACCCGTCAACAGTGGAGGAAAAAGAATGATCAAGATCGATGTCGACATGACCAAGTGCCAGCACTACGGTCAGTGCGTCTTCGAGGCGCCGGACGTGTTCAA
>JAHEDU010000091.1 GCA_024641015.1 Micrococcales bacterium | reverse complement strand
TCCCCGACCCGGTCGGGAGATGGCGTTGTTGTCGTCATCGTTTACTCCGCTGGGCTAACTAGCCCTTGATTTCCTGCCATGCAGCGGTCCACGCGTTGTAGTCCGTGCACTGAACGTCGGTGCGTCCGTCGAGGCACTCGGCGATCGGAGTCGTCCAGTACCAGATCTTCGAGGCGTACTCGGCGTCACCAGCGTGGTACGCGTCGCAGTCCTCACGGAAGCCACACGCGGCCTCGCTCGACGGTGCTTCACCGAAGTAGCCGGTCGCGAGAGCGTTGGTCTCCGGGTCAGCCATGTGGTCGAGCCATGCGTATGCACAGTTGACGTTCGGGGTGTCCGACGCGATCATCCAGGTGTCCGACCAACCGGTTGCGCCTTCCTCGGGGAGGATGGCTTCGACAGGAGCGCTTTCGCCCTGTAGCATCCCGACGATGACCTGCCACGACGTTCCGATGACTGAGTCACCCGTGGTGAACGACTGAGCCTGAACGAGGTAGTCCGACCAGTACTCGCCAATGAGGGTTCGCTGGGTCTTGAGTAGGTCAACCGCTGCGGCGAGCTGGTCTGCGTCCAGCGCGTACGGGTTGGTGATGCCGAGGTCGGGCTGCGTCTTCATGAGGTACAGAGCGGCGTCAGCGATGTAGATCGGCGAGTCGTACGCGGTGACCTTGCCCTTGTAGGGCGAGTTCGCGTCGAAGACGGCACCCCACGAAGTCGGTGCCGGGGTCACGATGTCTGTGCGGTACTGCAGCAGGTTCGCGCCGTAACCGTGGGGGACACCGTACTCGACACCGTTGTACGAGTTGTGCGACTGGTTCTTGAGGAAGTCGTAGATGCCCGCGTAGTTCTTGAGCAGGTCAACGTTGACCGGCTGAACATCACCAGCAGCCATGAGGCGGAGCGAGGCGTCACCCGACGCGGCGACGACGTCGTAGTCACCAGACTTCATGAGGTTGACGGCTTCGTCAGAGGTCCCGTAGGTCTTGGCGGTCACCTTGCAACCGGTTTCCTTCTCGAAAGAGGACACCCAGTCGTACTCGGGGTAGTTGGTTCCGTCTTCGACGTAGCCGGGCCACGCGAGGATCGAAACCTGACCTTCGTAGTCACCGAGTTCGGTGAGCATGTTCGCTGCGTCCGGGGTGGTTCCACCCGTTCCGCAACCGGCGAGGACGACGATCGAAGCGACCGCGATCCCGGCAAGCCCGGCACGCCGGGTCAATGCTGAGCGCATTGTGTTCTCCTTTTGTTGTGTGGTTAGTGAGGGGAAGTGAGTGGGCTGAGGAACTGCGGGTGGATCGCAACAGTGACGTTGTCTCCGCGGTGGCTCGGGGTGCGGGCGAGGTCGTTCTGTTCGAGTACGGCGACGCGCTTGCCGGCGTCGAGGTCAACGATCACGCGGGTGGAGGCGCCGAGGAAGATCGTGTCGAACACGGTCCCCTTCGCGGTGATGGTTCCTGCGGGGGCCTTGCCGCGAACGATGTCGATGTGTTCCGGGCGAACCGAGCACGCGCCGGTGGTGCCGAGGATTGCCTTGGCTTCATCGGCGGTGAAGACCGCCGACGTTCCCACGAAGTTGGCGACGAACGGGGTGGCCGGGTTGCGATAAACGTCCTCAGCGGTCCCCAACTGAACGATTCCGCCCTCGTTGAACACGGCGATACGGTCCGACAGGGTCAATGCTTCTTCCTGGTCGTGCGTGACGAAGATGAACGTGATGCCCAGTCGGCGCTGGATGTCCTTAAGTTCGACCTGCATCTGTTCGCGCAATTTGAGGTCGAGTGCGCCGAGAGGCTCGTCGAGCAGTAGAACCTTCGGTTCGACGACGAGTGCGCGTGCAAGGGCGACGCGCTGACGTTGCCCACCCGAGAGCTGGCTGGGGTTACGGTCGCCGTACCCCTCGAGTCGGACTAGCGCGAGAGCGTCGGCAGCCTTGGCCGCGCGTTCCTTTGCGCCGACGCCACGAACTCGAAGTCCATACGCCACGTTCTCGAGGACGGTCATGTGCGGGAACAGCGCGTAGTCCTGGAACACGGTGTTCACGTCGCGGTCGAACGGTGCGTCGCCCGTGACGTCCTTGCCGAACAGCTCGACGCGGCCCGATGTCGGGGCTTCGAAGCCCGCAATCATGCGCAGAACGGTGGTTTTGCCTGAGCCCGAGGGGCCGAGCATGGAAAAGAATTCGCCGGATGCAATGTCGAGATCGACTCCGTCAACTGCGGTCACCGACCCGAATTTCTTCGTCAGTCCCGTCAGCCGAATAGCGGGGGTACTACTCATTCACTACTCCTCACGCGCCGTCGCGTTTGCTTGCCCTAACTATATTGGCGCGATTCACTCGCCGTCCACTTCGAGGGAATCTCACGGGATTCGACGCGCCGACGGACGGGGTCCTATTTGGCAGCGTGTGTATAGTCGGTTCTCGCATACACAACATGCCCAAATTTTTCGGTGTCGACGAGCAGCCCCTGTACCCTCGGCACTGAATCGGATCAAGGAGAACTGTGGCGGATAAGCGCACGTTGGTCATCGTCGAGTCACCGGCGAAGGCCAAAACAATCGCGAAATACCTCGGGGACGGCTATGACGTCATGGCCTCCGTCGGGCACGTTCGCGACCTCGTTGCGCCCAAAGAGGTCCCCGCAGAGCTGAAGCCGACCCACGGAAAGTTCGGTGTCGACATCGAGCACGGTTTCACACCTTTATATATAGAGACGCCACGAGCGAAGTCGACGATCTCGGAAATCAAGAAAGCGCTGAAGAACGCTGACGAACTTCTCCTCGCAACCGATGAGGACCGCGAAGGGGAATCCATCGCGTGGCACCTTCTCGAAGTCTTGAAGCCCAAGGTCCCGGTTCGCCGGATGGTCTTCCACGAAATCACCAAGGACGCCATCACCGAGGCCGTCAAGCAACCGCGCGACATCGACATGCCGATGGTCGATGCGCAGGAAACGCGCCGCATCCTCGACCGCCTGTTCGGGTACCAGTTGTCGCCTGTCCTCTGGTCCAAGGTTGGGCCCGGGCTCAGTGCTGGTCGCGTTCAATCGCCCGCGCTTCGACTCATCGTTGACCGCGAACGCGAACGACGTGCATTCGTTGCCGCTTCGTACTGGGACGTCGCCGCCACCGTCTCGACGAAGACTGGCGAGACGTTCGAGGCCAAAGTCACCAAGTTGGGCGACAACCGCCTGGCCAGTGGTCGTGACTTCGACGACAACGGGCAACTGACGTCGGGTGCGACGATTCTTGACGAAGCAACCGCCCAGGCGCTCGCGAAGGCGCTCGAGGTGTCGGCGCCGACGGTCGCGTCGATCGAATCCAAGCCGTACACCCGCCGACCCGCCGCGCCGTTCACGACGTCGACTCTCCAGCAGGAGGCCGGACGCAAGTTGCGACTGGGATCGCGTGACGCGATGCGCATCGCACAGAGCCTGTACCAAAACGGACACATCACCTATATGCGTACCGACTCGATTTCGCTGTCGGCTCAGGCGGTTTCCGCCGCACGTTCGCAGGCGGTGTCGCTGTACGGCGAGGGTTCGATCCCCGCATCGCCTCGTACCTACCAGTCCAAGGTCAAGAACGCTCAAGAGGCGCACGAAGCTATTCGCCCCGCCGGCGACACGTTCAAGACTCCGGACCAGATGCGTTCCGTCCTGTCGGCCGACGAACTCCGCCTGTACGACCTGATCTGGAAGCGCACGGTCGCCTCGCAGATGGTGGACGCGACGGGCGAGACCGTGTCGGTGTCGATGACCGCTCCAGTCGGCGAACTGGGAACGGCGACCCTGTCGGCCGCAGGCACGACAATTACGAACCGCGGGTTTTTGGCCGCGTACGAAGAAGGCCAGGACCAGTCGCGTGACGACACCGATGACGCCGAGTCGAAGATTCCGAACCTCACGGTCGGTGCGGTGTTGACGGTCCCCGAGGTTGAGGCCAAGGGCCACCTCACGTCACCGCCTCCGCGATACACCGAAGCGAGCCTGGTGAAGGCACTCGAAGAGCGCGGAATCGGCCGTCCGTCGACGTACGCGTCAATTATTGGTGTGCTGTTCGAGCGCGGTTACGTCACCAAGCGTGGAACCGCACTGGTTCCCGGATGGGTCGCGTTCGCGGTCATCTCGTTGCTCGAACGTTTCTACACCGACTTCGTCGAGTACGACTTCACCGCGGAACTCGAAAACGATCTCGACCGCATCTCGAACGGTGAACTCGGACGCCAGGATTACCTGCAGCACTGGTACTTCGGCTCAGGCGACCACGCCGGACTGGTAAACACCTGTGTCGACTGGAAAGCCGACATCGACGCTCGCGAAACCAACTCGTTCCCGATCGGGGACAACATCGTGGTCCGCAGCGGCAAGTACGGTCCGTACCTCGAGTGCACCGACGCCGAAGGTGAACGCCGCAACGTGTCCATCCCCGACGGACTTGCCCCGGACGAGCTGACGCTCGAAAAGGCGCAGGAACTTCGCGACGCACCCGAACCCGGGTCGACCGCAATCGGTGTCAGCGCCGATGGTACGAGCATGATCACTGCGCGCGTTGGTCGTTACGGTGCGTACATCGTCGAACAGCCCGTCGACCCCGAGATCCTCACCGGGTCCGAGGGCGTGTACACACTTCCCGAATGGAAACCGAAGGTCATCAAGGGCAAGGACCCGAAGCCGCGCACGGC
>JAHEDU010000042.1 GCA_024641015.1 Micrococcales bacterium | reverse complement strand
GCCTGCGACAGCGCCGAGACGCGGGCGGCAAGAGCGTCGCGCTCGCGTTCCTGAGTGTGAAGTTCGTCACGTGCAGAATCGAACTGCGACTGCAACGAGAGAACTTGCGCGTCCGCCGTCGTGACGGCGTCCTCGAGTTCCTTGTTCGTTCCGCCCTCGGGTGCGTCGATTTCGGTCAGCGCCGATTCGGCCTCGGTCAGTCGAATGCGGGCGGCTTCACGCGAGTTCTCGTTGCGAAGTTGTTCACCCTGGGCGCCGGCAACGCGCGAGCGAGCGAGGTCGATGCGGCCCTCGAGGTTCGCGCGGTCAATGTCGTACTGGGTGATCTTCTGACCCTGTTCGGCGATGTCCTGGTCTACCGTGTCGAGCTTCGCGGCGGCGGTCGCGGTCCACGCAGCGGCGGCACCTACTCGCGATTCGATTTCGGTCAGTTGCGCTTCCATCGAGGCAACCTCGGCGCGAGCGGCGTCGACCATCTCGTCCGAGATCGCGAGCAGCGGAGTTGCCTCGGCGATGTCCTGCGACAGCAGCGTGATGCGGTCGCGGATGATCTGGTTCAGCGTGCGGAAGCGTTCGCGAACGGATTCGAGGTCAAACGCGACACGGCGTACTCCGTCGAGCGAGTCCGAGGTGAGTTCCTGTTCGAGCATGCGCAGACGCAGGGTGACCTGCTCGAGCTGTTCGGTGACGACGATGCGTTCCGTCTGACGTTCAGACTCGCTGCGCTGGTGGTCGTCGATGTCGCGGCGAAGAGAGACGACATCGTCAGCGAGGATTCGGGCACGCGCGTCGCGAACGACGGCGGCAATGTTCTGCGCCTCGCGGGCGACCTCGGCCTGCTTGCCGAGCGGCTTCAGCTGGCGGCGGATTTCCCCCGACAGGTCGGTCAGTCGCGTGAGATTCGCCTGCATCGCATCGAGTTTGCGAACCGTCTTCTCTTTGCGACGGCGGTGCTTGAGGATTCCGGCGGCCTCTTCGATGAATCCACGGCGGTCTTCGGGAGTCGCCTGAAGGACGGTGTCGAGTCGACCCTGGCCGACGATGACGTGCATCTCGCGACCGAGTCCCGAGTCGGAGAGGAGTTCCTGAACGTCGAGCAGTCGGCAGGATTCGCCGTTGATCGCGTACTCGCTCTGGCCGCTGCGGAAGAGCGTGCGCGAGATGGTGACCTCGGTGTAGTCGATGGGCAGAGCGCCGTCCGAGTTATCGATCGTGAGGACGACCTCGGCACGACCGAGCGGCCCGCGAGTCGACGTACCGGCGAAGATGACGTCTTCCATCTTTCCGCCGCGAAGAGTCTTGGCACCCTGTTCACCCATGACCCAGGCGAGGGCGTCGACGACGTTCGACTTTCCCGAACCGTTCGGACCGACGACAGCGGTCACGCCGGGCTCGAAGTCGAAGGTGGTCGGCTGAGCGAACGACTTGAAGCCCTTGAGAGTCAGGGACTTCAGGTGCATGGGTTCTATTATCCCTGAGCACCGGTTCCTGAGGGAACAGTGCAACAATGCAACAAGCAGATCCTACGAAAGGGCTCAATGTCCGGAGCGTTTCCCCGTCGTGTCGCGACCGCGATTACCGCGTTGGCGCTTGCCATTGTGGGGTTTGCTTCGCCTTCGCCCGCCACCGCGGCCACCAACAGATACGTTGAAGGTTCCGACCCCGCCGCCAAATTGTTTGACCCGACAAAAGTTGTTGACATTCAGTTGACGATGTCGGATGAAGCCATCGCGAACCTCACGCAGTCGATGTGTTACGGAGGCGATTACCAGCCCGGAACGTTGACGTTGACGACAACCACAGCCACTTACGGACCCATGACTGTAGGCATCCACCTCAAAGGTTGCTACGGGTCCTACCGCCCCTTGTCCCAAAAGGCGGGGTTCAAGATCAAGATCAACCAGGTTGCTAACCAGACACTGCTTGGGCTAAAGAAACTCACGCTCAACAACAATGTTCAGGACCCTTCCATGATTCATCAAGCCCTGGCGTACCGAATCTTTAGGGGAATGGGGGTTGCGGCACCTCGAGTTGGCTTCGCAAACGTCTCATTCAACGGCCAGCTTTACGGTTTGTATTCCAACGTCGAGACCTACGACAAGGTGTCACTGGCACGGTGGTACGGCGCGGGACAGACCCTGCACCTTTACGAGGGCAGTTACGGGCAAGACGCCACCGCCGGTCGCGCGGGAGAATTCCAGATCGATGAAGGAAACACCACAATCACCGACTTGGAATCGCTGGCGAATGCAAACGAACAAACCGGTAATGCGTGGTGGAATGCAATGAGCACGCGTGCAGACCTGAAACAAATGTCGGCAATGTGGGCAACGGAGTTCTACATGGGCCATTGGGACGGGTACGTAACACGGAACAACTACTACTTGCACTCCACCCCCAACGGCAAGTTCACCATGTTGCCGTGGGGCACCGACCAGACGTTCTCCTGGCAACCCGGTTATGGGCTCGACGAAGGCCCCCAGGGAGTGATGTTCAATCGTTGTTACAACGTCCCCGCCTGCAAGGACCTCTACGCCGCAAACATCGTTAAGTTGAAGAAAGTGACGACTTCCCTCAAGTTGGCGACCATGGTGACGGCAATGAGCAGTGCGATTGACAGCAGCGTCGAGGCAGACCCGCGCAAAGAAACAGATTCGGGGACGGTTCGCTGGTACCAGAGCGACACGGCGAACTTTGTGAACACCCGGCTCGCGAGTATCGATAACTGGATCACCAACAATTCCGTCGGGCAGTTCACAACGAGCCTTCGGCGAAACGGGGCCAGAACGGTGGTTTCGTGGACGGCTCCAGATTCTCACGGCTTGACAATCGACAAGTACGAAGTTGGAGTCAAGCGCGGGAACATCTGGACTACGTCGACTACGGCGTCCACATCGCTGTCGGTTTCACATCCCGCGCGAACGACGTTGTCTTTCCGCGTCCGCGCACACACCGCCACGGGGTTCAGTCCTTGGTCAGAAGTGAGGACAGCTACCCGCGGCTAACGCTTGCGACGTTGGCACCTGGGGCAGAAGTGTGATGAACGGTTCTGCCACGGCTCGCGAATGATCGCAGTCCCGCACCGCGGACAGGGTCGGCCGGTCTGTCCATAGGCGTTGAGCGAGACGTCGAAGTAACCCGATTCGCCGTTGACGTTCACATAAAGCGAATCGAATGAAGTGCCACCGACCGTCAGTGCGCCCTGCATTACTGCGCGGACGGCAGCGAGAAGTTCGCGATACGCGGCCGGCTGGATGTGGTCGGCGGGAGTCGCGAAGTGAATGCGCGCGGCCCACAACGCTTCGTCCGCATAAATGTTTCCAATCCCCGACACCAGTTCCTGGTTGAGCATCGCATTTTTGACGGCGACCGTTCGTTTGCGAAGTCGGCGAATCAACACCTCGTCATCGAAAGCGGGGTCGAGGATGTCCCTTGCGATGTGAGCGACCTGGCTGGGAAGCTCAATCGATTCCGAACCGAAGCCCGCCGGTAAGCCATCGGCCGTGGGGGCGGTGACGTCGAGAGCCAGCGAGCCGAAAAGACGCTGATCGTGGAAAGCGACGGGAGGACGGTTGGACAGCGCGAGTCGGATTCGTTCGTGCTTGGGCGAATCGTCCCCCAGCACCCGAATCTGACCGCTCATCCCGAGGTGAACGACAAGAGCATCCCCCGAATCGAGCGGGCACCACATGAACTTGCCCCGACGAACCGCGGCGAGCACGGTCGAGCCCGACAACCTGTCGGCGAAATCCGCTGCGCTACCCGGATGGCGCTTCAGTGCGCGCGGGTCGAACACCGTGACCGCGTCGATGCGCGAACCGACGAGGTGCCGGTCCAGTCCGCGACGGACGACTTCGACCTCGGGAAGTTCGGGCACGACTACTTCGCCGTCAGTGCGGTCCAGGCGGCGAGGGCGGCGACGCCCTCGGCGGCCTTCTTGCTGGTTCCCTCGCCCGAACCGTAAGCGACATCGTCGATCGTCACCGTCGCAATGAACCGTCGCGCGTGGTCCGGACCGGCCGACGCGATCGAATAGACGGGCTTGCCAATCCCCCGACGGTCGCACAGCTCCTGCAGTTCCGTCTTGGGTTCCATCGACGCACCGAAGCGGTCGACGTCCTCGAACAGTGGGGTCACGAGGCGAAGCGTCAGAGTGGTCGCCGCTTCTTGACCGACGGAGAGGTAGGTCGCGCCGATGATGGCCTCGACCACGTCAGCAAGGATCGACGACTTCTCGGCGCCGCCGGTGGAAATCTCGCCGTTGCCCAAGCGGATGAACGGGCCAAGCTCAATTCGGCGAGCGATCTCGGCGAGAGCCACCGTGGACACGAGTGCGGCGCGACGCTTCGCGAGGTCGCCTTCGGGCATGTCGGCGAAGCGTTCGAAGAGCTCAATCGTGACGACCTGCTGCAGAACCGCGTCACCGAGGAACTCGAGTCGTTCGTAGTGACCGCCGCCGTGTTCGTAGGCGAACGAGCGATGCGTCAGCGCCTGCTCGAGAAGGTCGGCGGGAATTTCCACCCCGATGACCCCGGCCAGTTCGGCGGGGTCTCGGAAGGCGGGAGTGGTTGTCATAGAAAAGAAACAGCGCGCCGCAGGAATGAACCCCGGCGCGCTGTCAACGTCCTGATTTAGGCGTCGGCGACCTTGCGGCCCTTGTACTCAAGGAACAGTTCGGTGCCCACCGAGTCGGTGACCATCTTCGCGCGGTGCGGGAGGCTGTACACGGTACGACCGTTCTCAACCGTCTTGACGAGCTTGGGGGCTTCCGCCTTCCACTGCGAACGGCGCGAGCGAGTGTTGGATCGCGACTGTTTGCGCTTGGGAACTGCCATGGTTATGTCCTCTTCTTGGCGGCCGGTTTGTTGGCCGTGGTCTTGTCAGTGGAAGTCAGTGCTTCCAAAGCCGCCCACCGCGGATCGATGGTGGAGGCGTTCTGTTCACGCGGTTCCGTCAGTTTCTGGCCCGTTTCCGGGTCAAGGCCGAGACAGTCGTCGTCACAGAGTGGTTGGAACGGTAGTGACAACACCACCGCGTCTCGAACAAGCTGTTCACAATTCACGTGATTATCGTGAACAGAAAATTCAAGTTCCTCCGTAGGAGAATACGCGAAAAGTTCCTGAAATTCCACTTGGACCGGAACGTCGACCGGTTCGAGGCAGCGGACGCACTCGGCAATGGCGGTTGTGTCGATGTCGGCCGAGACCAAAATGCCGTCGTGCAGGCCTTCGAGGCGAAGGTCAACCGAGACGACCTGGCCCTTGTCGACGTAGGCAACGCCCTCGCCCCAACGCTCGGCGAGCGTCGCGTCAAGGTGAACTTCGCGCTCGTCACCGATGCGGTGTGAGACGTCGAACACGCTGACAACGAACGGATCGGTGGGGTGGTTTTTCACCCTCTCAGGTTACCCGCGATTTAGACGAAGTCGCCCGACGCCATGAATCGCGAGACGGCGGCGGGAACGTACGGCGACACGTCTCCTCCGAGAGCCGCTACCTGGCGAACGAGTGACGATGACACGTGGTTGTGTGCCGGGTCGGGTAGCAGGAAGACGGTTTCCACCTTGGCGAGGTCGCGGTTGACAATCGCCATCGGGGTTTCGTACGTGACGTCGGCCTCGGAACGAATGCCCTTGACGAGAACGGTTGCCCCGACCTCCTGGCAGTAGTCGACGAGAAGACCGACGCTCCAGCTCGTGACGACAACGCGGTCGGAGATGCCCGCGTCGCGCAGAGAGGCCTCGATGAGTTCGAGTCGACGAGCGACGGGAAGCATCGCAGTCTTCGATGGGTTGTGAACGACGACGACATGAACCTCGTCGAAAATATTGCGCGCGCGTTCGATGACGTCGAGGTGACCCAGGGTCACCGGGTCGAACGAGCCAGGCACAACAGCGAGCGAAGTCATGTCCCCAGCGTATCGGCGGGGTCGGTCCGCGTCACGCTTTGCCGAGAAACTCTCGCTCGCGTTGCGAGAGCCTGCGGGCGACGGCATCGCGCAGGGCGGGGTGCTTCGCCAACTTCGGGTCTACGGCAACAATTCGTTCCGCGGCGTCGCGTGCCGCTTCGATGATCGGTCCGTCGATTGCGACGCGCAACAAGGCAAGCCCGCTTCGACCGCCTGACTGCCGTTCGCCGAGCACGTCCCCCTCGCGGCGCAGCTCGAGGTCCTTCTGGGCGAGCTCGAAACCATCGAGCGTCGAGGCGACGGCATCGACTCGCTCGCGTGCGAGTGTTCCGTTCTCAGCATTGGTGACGAAGAGCGCGAGACCGGGTAGTCCGCCACGGCCAACACGGCCTCGAAGCTGGTGCAATTGGCTCACACCGAACCGGTCGGCGTCGAGAACCACCATGGTCGAAGCGTTGGGCACGTCGACGCCGACCTCAATGACCGTCGTTGCGACCAGAACATCGATCTCGCCAGCCGCGAACGCGCGCATCGTCGCGTCCTTCTCATCGCCCGACATTCGACCGTGAAGCGCTTCGACCCGACGACCGGGCAGGGCGGCCCGCGCGATGGGTAGGGTCTCAGTCACCGAATGGCGCGGAGTCGTGGTTGGTGCGTCGTCGAGAAGTTCCGCCTCGGCATCGTCGGTCGTCGCGTCGATTGCCGAACACACGATGAACCCCTGGCGGCCCTGGTCTAGTTCTTCGGCCAGGCGACTCCACACGCGCGGCCACCACCCGGGCTTGTCCGCGAGCGGCACGACGTGTGATTCGATCGGAGCGCGGCCGGCGGGCATCGTGCGGATCGTCGAAATGTCGAGGTCGCCGAACACCGTCATCGCGACCGTTCGTGGAATAGGTGTCGCGGTCAGAACGAGCGTGTGCGGCGACGTCCCTTTCTGGCGAAGCGTGTCGCGTTGTTCGACACCGAAGCGGTGCTGCTCGTCGATAACGACGAGCGCGAGGTCGTTGAACTGGACCGAGTCGGACAACAGTGCATGTGTGCCGATGACGAATCGTGCTGTGCCGCTGGCGATTGCAAGATTCGCGCGCTTTTTCTCTGCGGCGGGGAGACTACCGACGAGAAGCGTCGGGTTGAGGTCTTCTGCGAGAGCACCCAGCGTTGCCGCGATCGACCGCGCGTGTTGGGTCGCTAGGACTTCGGTTGGCGCGATGAGAGCGGCTTGGCCGCCATCCTCGATCGCGGTCAACATCGCGCGAACGGCGACGAGCGTCTTGCCAGAACCAACCTCGCCCTGGACCAGCCGGTTCATCGGGTGTGCCTGCGCCATGTCGCGATCGATCTCTGCACCAACCGATGCCTGGTCGAGGGTCAGGCTGTATGGCAGAGCCGCGTCAAAGGCGGCGCGAAGCGCGGCCGGCGTGCGCGGAACAGACGCGGCCGCCTTGGCGCGAGCGCGGTCGCGCAACAGCGCCGTCTGCACGAGGAACGCCTCGTGGAATCGAAGGGTGTCGCGCGCGGCGCGCCAGTCGTCGTGAACCTCGGGGCGATGAATCGCGAGAAGTGCGTTTCGCAGAGTGAGAAGTTTGCGCTCGGCACGCACATCGCCGGGAAGCGGGTCGGACAGTTCGGGCAGGACGTCGAGGACAACCCCGAGCGACCGAGCGATCTGCCACGAGGCGACGGTGCTCGTCGCGGGATAAATCGGGATGGGAGTCGACGCCCATTTCGCCGCCGCTTCCTCGCTGACCTCGACTTCCTCGTCGAACAGTTCGTAATCGGGGTGAGTCAACTGTCGTGTCCCGCGGAATTCGGTGACCTTTCCCGCAAAGATTCCACGAGCGCCGGGGCGAAGGTCACGCGCTCGCCACGCCTGATTGAAGAACGTCAGCGACAGCCGCCCGGTGCCGTCGGTGAGGATGACTTCGAGCAACGAACCTTTGCGACCGTTCATTGGTCGGTTATTGACGCGAACCACCTCGGCAACGATTGTGACCGATTCGTCCAAGGGAAGTGCGTCAAGCGCACTGAGCTCGCCGCGCTCGGCGTACCGCCTCGGGTAGTGCCCCAGCAAACCGCCGACGGTGTCAAAACCGAACGCACGAGTCAACGCCTTCGCGGTCTTCTCCCCCAGGATCTGCACCAACGGCAGATCGCGGAAGTCAGTGGGTTCGGACACACGCTCACGCTACCGTCGTGCCCCCGCGTTTGTGCCGATTGACCGTGGCGCCGATAGCCTTAACGCGTGACGAGGATCATTGCGGGAGCCGCCGGTGGGCGAACCATCGCGGTTCCTCCGTCGGGAACGCGACCGACCAGCGACCGCGTTCGCGAAGCGATTTTTTCACGCATCGAATCGTGGGCCGAGATTTCTGGTTCGCACGTACTCGATCTGTTCGCGGGAAGCGGCGCACTGGGAATTGAGGCAGCATCACGCGGAGCGAGTCGCGTCGACCTCGTCGACAATTCGGACAAGGCCGTTGCGGTGATGAATAGGAATATCGCGACCGTTCAACCGTCGGTTCCGAACGCGACGATGAAGGCGCACCGGGTTTCCGCCGTGGCCTTCCTCGAGTCGTCCGTCGCCGAATGGGACATCGTCTTCATCGACCCGCCTTACGACCACGGAAACGCGGTGCTGGAGCGCACTCTCGAATTACTGCTCCCCCGGCTGTCGGCCGATGCTCTCGTCGCGGTCGAGCGGTCGACTCGGGATGACGAACCGTCGTGGCCCACGGGGTATGAGGTGCTGACGCCGAAGTCGTACGGCGAAACGACCGTTTACTGGTTGTCGCCGGCGTAATCAGCGAACGGGTCCCAACCGCCGCGATGGTCGAACGGGACACCGTCGACGAGGACGCCCTCGCCCGGTGTGACGCGACCGATGACCCGGTAGCCAGCGGGAAGTGTCGCGCGTGGCGGGAAGCACGCGAGCATCGCGTGGTCTTCGCCACCCGTGAGGGCCTCGGGCGAACCGACGGCAGCGAGGTCGATGTCGATGGCAACGCCACTCGCTGTGGCAATTCGACGGGCGTCAAGCACGAGTCCGTCTGACACGTCCATCATCGCGCTGGCTCCGGCGAGAGCCGCAGCTCGTCCGCTGGCGATCGGCGGTTCGGGTCGCAATTGAGCCGCGATGTCGACGGGGTGGGAAGCCCAGAGTTCGGCAACGGCGGCAGGATCGGGCACGCCATCGACTAATGCCCGCTCGAACAATAAATCCAGTCCGCGCTTTGCCGCACCGAGCTGCCCGGACACGGCAAGGGTGTGTCCGATCTGTGCGCCTGCCCGAGTGACGGGCTCGACGCCGTCGAATTCACCTGTCGCGGTGACGGCGAGCATGACGACGGGACCGTGAGACAGGTCGCCGCCGACGACTCCGCAACCGGGCGCGAGCACGGCCGCCGCGTCACGGAACCCGCGGGCGATGTCCTCGACGAAAGTGACGGCGGTGGTCGCTGGCGCCGCGAGACCGACGACGAGTGCGGTCGGGGTTGCGCCCATCGACGCGACGTCGGCGAGGTTTGTCGCACATGCCTTCCACCCGATGTCATAACCGGTCGAGAGGCCGATGATGAAGTCGGGGCCTTCGATCATGAGGTCCGTCGTCAGCGGAACACGATTGCCTGGGACATCGATGACGGCACAGTCATCGCCGGGTCCGAGGATCGTCCGCGATGACTCGGGAAGCAGCGGGAAGATGCGCGCGAGAGTGGCGCCCTCGCCCAGGTCGCCGATCGTTTCCACGGAACCGCTCATGGAACAACGGTAGCCTGAAAGCGATGTATGCACGTCTCGCTTTCCCCAGTCTCGCCCTGGTCACGTTGTTGGCCGGGTGTTCGAGCGCGGTGCCGCTTCAACCGGCTGACGGCGCAAACGACCCCGCCTGCGCCGAGGTAATGGTTCGACTTCCCGATTCCGTCGGCGGGCTCGCACGTCGTTCGACGAACGCGCAATCAACCGGCGCCTGGGGCGACCCCGCGGCGGTCATCCTGCGATGCGGGCTTCCCGAGACAGGTCCTTCCGAACTGCCGTGCTTCACGGTCAACGGGATCGACTGGCTTCGAGACGATTCGAAAGCGCCGATCTATACGTTCACCACTTTCGGACGGTCGCCCGCGACCGAACTCGTCGTCGATTCGGATCACGCGAGCGGAGTCGACGCCGTGGATGCGGTCGGCACCGCGGTCGGGGCAATACCCGCCACCTCGAAGTGCCTGTCCTCCGAGGACGTGTTCGGCTAAAGCCCGAGCAACTTGGCGGAAATCCCGCCGGCTGCGCGCAGGGCGACTCCGCCCCCGTGACCGGCTTGCGGGAAGACGACTCGGCGGTCACGCGCTTCGGTCAGTGCATCGCGCAATACGGTGAGCGCGGGGTGCTTCGGCGCCCACAGGTACAGCGACAGCGCACCGGGAATCGAGTTCACTTCGTTGACGAACAGTTCGCCCGACTTCTCGTCCAGCAGCAGGTCGACGCGGACGAGTCCGGTCAGGCGGGTGACGTCGGCGACGGCCGTGGCCAGCTCCGTCGCTTTCTCGTGAATCGGTGCGGGATAGTTCGCAGGGAACTCACGCGGTGCGCTCGACAGTCCCGCCTCGGAACCGGCGCCACCGGCAAGGTACTTCTCTGCGTAGGAATAGAGTCCCGATTCGCCACCACCACGAAGCGGCTTCTCGAGGTCGGTGACCTCCAGCGAGGGGAACGTGCGGAACCCGATGTTGAGGTCAACGAGGGCGGGACGGTAGGGCTCGACGACGGCACCGTTCTTGAGGTGCGGTGAATTCTTTGCGAGGGCACGAGCAGTCGCCAGGTCATCGACAATTTCGATTCCGATGGACGAACCGCCGAAACGCGGCTTGACGATGTAGGGACCGGCGAAACCGGGCTCTGACACGTCCGACACCGCGCGGCGCTGAAGTGTCGGAATTCCCGCCGACTCCATCAAGCCGCCAAACGCCAACTTGTCCATGCCGACGGCACCTGCAAAGAGTGTCGAACCCGTCGCAGGGATTCCCATCGCGTCAAAGATTGCAGCGGCGCCACCACCTTCGCCCGTCCCGCCGTGGAAGCACAGCAGCGCAGCTTCGATGTCGAGCACGCCCGAACCAAACGACTTCTTGGCGGCAAATCCGGGGTCGGGCGACAGTCGGACTTCGAGAGGCTTCGAGCCCTTCGGAGCACCTTCGAGGTAATCCTTGGCTTCGGTTCCATTCGGGACCAGGAACCATTCGCCGGACGGAGCCCAATAGATCGGGTGAACAGAATCGCCGGCACCCGTCAGAACGCGCTCGGCCTGAAGTCCCGTGAGAATCGAGATCTCATGTTCGGGGCTCGGCCCACCAAACACCACGGCCCAGGGTGCGTTGCTCATCGGGGTCCTGTCTCGCTCCCCCGCCCCGGAGCTGTCAGTTACGCGTAATGATCGGGCAGGTCGTTTTCTACGAGAATAACGCCCGAGGCGCCAGCTCGGCGGAGGGCTTCACTCATCGCGTCGGTTCGTTTCGCAAAAACCTCGGCGGTCGGGTGGCCAGAAACCAGTGCCTTGCGGTTCGTGTACCCGACGACGAACAGCTCGCCACCAGCTCGATGAATCTGTTCAGCGAAGGCGCGGTTGCGCTCTGCTTGCACCGGACCGAGCTCGATCATTCCCGGGGTGACGACGATGAACGAGCCACCGCGTTCTTTCGCCATCGCCGATCCACCTTCGACCGCACGCGCTGCGCCACTGGGGTTTGCGTTGTACGAGTCGTCGATGATGATTGCCCCACTCGGCGCCTGCTGCGGTTCGGCGCGATGTGCGGCACTGGGCAGCGACGAGAGTCGCGGTGCCATCGCGGACAGGGGAACGTCGAGAGCGTGGGCGATGCCCAGCGCAACCGCGAGGTTGACCGCGTGGCCCACTCCGGAAATCGTAACGGGAACGCTCTCGCCCCCGATTGTTGCCGTCGATGCCACGGGGTCGACCGAGACGTCGGCCGAAGCACCGGTCGCCGATACGCGAATCACGCGCTTACCTTCACCGTCACACCGGTCGGCGAGCGCCGCGAGGTCGGGGTCGTCGATCGGAAGGACAACTGTCTTAGCGGTTTCGACGATTTCACTCTTTGCACGCAGGATTCGTTCGCGCGACTTCATGCGCTCGAGATGTGCCTCACCGATCACGGTAATCGCAGCGATGTCCGGCGGGAACGACTTGCACAGTTCACGGATTTCACCTTCACCATAGATGCCCATCTCGGCGACGAACACCTCGGTTCCCGGCGTCAGCTTGTCGTTGACCGCGCGCGCCAGACCCATCAAGTTGTTGAACGACGCCGGGCTGGGCACAACCGAATACTTGGTACCGACGAGGTGCGCAATGTACCCCTTCGTCGAGGTCTTTCCATAGGACCCCGTCACCGCAACAACTGTCGGGTTCACCTGGCGAAGCTTCTTCTGTGCCGCTACGAGCCACTTCTTCGACAGCGCTTTTTCAATCGGGTTCGCAATTGCGAGTGCGATGTCCATCGATACCGGCGCGAATCGTGCTGGTGCGACGATTGCGGCAGCAAAGAAACCGCCGATCACCCAAAATCCCGCGTCGGGGAAGGCGTTCAACACCCCCGACAGGGCCACGAGCGACGCCGACAGGCTGACGAACCAGATGACGAATCCGACGATTGTCGAGACGACCCACACGACAAGCCAGATGACCGAGAGTCGCTTTGCCCGTGCCGTCCATTGAAGTTTCGATGACGTTCCGCGGAAACCCAACCCCCAAGGCCACAGTGCCGAGGCCGCCAACGCAAGGCCGGTGACCACTGCGTTCCAGGGTTGGGCACCCCAGTTGCCCATGGCAATCACGATGCACCCGAGGACTACGGCCGCCAGCAGCGGCCAACTCGATAGAGGCCGGGACTTACCCCAGCCGGCGGCGATTCGCTCGGTCCAGCTGAAGATGTAGTGCTCGCGCTGTGCAACGCGCAACCACTTGACACCGATGAATCCCGTGAAAATCACGTAGGACACAAGGATGATGATCTTTTCGATGCTGGCGTCAGTCACGACAAGGCCTCCTCGGTTGCGGTTCGCACGGCGGCACCGAGGGCCGGTGTCAACAGGTGTGCTTCACCGGGGACGACGGTCCAGCGGGCTCCGCGAATTCGTTCGGATGCGATCTTGCCCGCGGCGGTCGGTGCGGCGGTGTCGTTCTCGCCCCACACCATCCACGTCGGCGTTGCCACGCGCGCGAGGTCCTCGTCGTAATTTTCGTTCACGGTCTTCACCATGATGTCCCGCATGACTCCCTGCGCCGCGTTGTAGTCGGAGCTTCCCGCCTTGCGTCGTCGAGCCTCCATCGCCGAATCCGACAGGACGCCCACGCGGTTCGCCCACTTGGCGAGTCGATACGACAACTTCGGCTTACCGGTCGGTGCAACTCGGACAAGCGGCGCACCCGTGAGAACGAGTCCCGACACAAGTTCGGGGTGACGAGCAGCGAGTCGAACCGCGATGCGCCCACCAAAAGAGTGACCAACCAGCACGACGGGTGCAAACGGGCTAATTGCGTCGGCGACGAGTTCGGCGTAGTCCTCGGTTCCCCACACCGAATCGGGGACGGCGGTGGGGCCGAACCCTGGCAGGTGAATGGCCAGGGCGTCAAGGCCCTTCAGAATCGGGACAAAATCAGTGCCCGTGCGACCCCAACCGTGAAGGGCGACAACGCGCGGAGGAAACTCACCGATTCGTTCGGCGAGCACCCTGCCATCGGCGAGCGCGTGAACCGCCATTACTCTTCAACCGGTCCACTCGTGTCGGTGGCGAGGTGCGGCGCAAGTTCACGCGGGTCAAGGGTTCCGCGCAACACCTGCTGCACCTGGGTGACGATCGGCATCGACACCTTTTTTGCGGCGGCGAGGGTGAGAATCGGGTCGACGGACGAGAGCCCTTCGGCGGTCTGGTCCATCTGACGGATCACCATGTCGTACGAATAGCCCTGTCCAAGCAAGCGCCCGGCGGTGTTATTTCGCGACAGCGGCGATTCACACGTCGCGATGAGGTCGCCAAGTCCCGCGAGGCCCCACATGGTCTCTTGCTTCGCGCCGTACGCCGCGGCGAACGCGGCCAACTCGGCGAGCCCGCGCGTGATAATCGACGCCTTGGTGTTGTCACCGTAACCAACACCGTCCGCGATACCAACGGCAACAGCGATGAGGTTCTTCAGCACACCACCGAACTCGGTGCCGATGACGTCGTTGTTCGTCAGAGTCGTGAAGTAGTGGTTCGTCGACATCGAGGCGATTGCCGCTGCGACTTCCTGGCTTTCCGAGGACACCACCGACGCGGACGGCTCTTCCTTCGCCATCTCAAGCGCCAGGTTGGGTCCCGACAGAACGGCGATGCGGTCGGTTGAAACTCGGCCGGCTTCGGCGATCACTTCGCTCATGCGAAGTCCCGTCGCACGCTCAACGCCCTTCATCAGCGAGACGACAGGCACGTCGTCGCCGAGTAAACCGTCGAGCTCTTCGAGAATCCCACGAAGAGATTGCGAGGGAACCGAGAGGAAGATCGCTTCGGCACCGGCGAGGGATACCGCGAGAGACGAGGACGCGGTGAGATTCAGCGGGAGGTTGACGCGCTGCAGGTACTTGGTGTTGCGGTGCGTCTCGTTGATTTCGCGAGCGATCTCTTCGCGACGAGCCCACACTTGGACCGAGTTTCCGGCGTCGGCGAGGACCTTGGCGAACGTGGTCCCCCACGCGCCCGCACCGAGAACTGCAACGGTTGCCATTAGAACTTTCCTGTCGTGGTCTGGTTGTGCTCGAGCGGATCCCAACGCTTCTCGGGCGCCTTCTCACCGCGCAGCTGTGCCTGAAGCTCCGTGATCGCGTTCATGAGAATGAGGGTCGCCTGGTTAAGAACCTTGACGTCGATCGGCTTGCCCGCGAACGCGCTGAGGTCAATCGGCTTGCCGAACAACACCGTGATCGGCGTGCGCGGGAAGAGTCGGAGCTTGCCTGAGTAGCGCGGCATCAAATCGGCGGTACCCCAGTGTGCTGCGGGAATCAACGGGATGTTGCTCTCGAGTGCCATTCGAACAGCGCCGGTCTTGCCGCGCATCGGCCATAGTTCGGGGTCCCGGGTCAATGTCCCCTCGGGATAGATGATGACCCCGTGGCCCTCCTTGGCCAGCGTGCGTGCAGCTTTCATCGGTCCGAGCGCGCGTTGCGTGCCCTCTCGCTCAACGGGAATCTGGCCCAAGGAGCGAAGGATTGCGCCGAGAACGGGAATCTTGAAAAGCGAAATCTTGGCCATAAATCGCGGAACACGACCGGCCTTCCACACACCGACACCCATCACGACGGGGTCAATGGCGCTGAAGTGGCAGGGAGCGACAATAAACGGGCCTTCGGCGGGAACGTTTTTTTCACCGCGAACGCGAATGGAACTGATGAGGCCCATGAGCGGCAACGCGATACCCGCGATGACGCGCCACCTCATCCCTCGTTCGCTCGTTGCCATTTCACGCCTCCTACGGCGTTCAGCCTAGCCCGCGACTTCGAATTCGGCGCCGAGGTCGCGCAGCTTGTCGATGAAGTGCTCGTAGCCTCGGGCGATAATTCCGACGTTTGAAATCGTGCTCGTGCCATCGGCTGCAAGAGCGGCAATGAGGTGCGAGAAGCCTCCACGAAGGTCAGGGACACGAATGTCTGCTCCGTGAAGCGGGGTCGGGCCCGTGATAACTGCGGCCTGCTCGAGAGCGCGACGCGGGACTCGGCGGGTGATCGACGCGATGCCGTCCTGGTGGACAACGATGTTCGCGCCCATCGCATTGAGCGACTCGGTGAACCCGAATCGGTTCTCGTACACCGTCTCGTGGACGATGGACGTGCCCTCCGCCTGAGTCATCGCGACGACGAGAGGCTGCTGCCAGTCGGTCATAAAGCCGGGGTGAACGTCCGTTTCAACGACGACGGGGTTGAGCGTTCCACCCGGGTGCCAGAAACGGATTCCGTCCTCCTGGACGTTGAACTCGCCGCCGACCTTGCGGAAGACATTGAGGAAGGTGAGCAGTTCGGGCTGAAGGGCGCCGGAGACGAAGATGTCGCCCTTGGTTGCAAGCGCCGCCGCGGCCCACGATGCCGCTTCGTTGCGGTCGAACAGTGCGCGGTGAACGTAACCGCCAAGTCGGTCGACGCCCTCGATGAAGATGGTGCGGTTCGGTTCGATCCAGATGATGGCGCCCATCTTCTGGAGGATCGAGATGAGGTCCATGATTTCGGGCTCGATGGCCGCGTTCTTGAGTTCAGTGACTCCCTCGGCACGAACCGCCGACAACAGCACCTGCTCGGTCGCGCCGACGGACGGGAAGGGAAGTTCAATCTCGGCGCCACGCAAACGCTCGCGGGCGGTGAGGTGGATTCCCTGGGGCAACTTGGTGACCTGCGCACCGAATGCGCGGAGGGCGTCGAGGTGGAAGTTGATCGGGCGGTCGCCGATGCGGCAACCGCCGAGGTCGGGGATGAACGCCTCACCCAGCTGGTGAAGCAACGGACCGCAGAAGAGGATCGGGATGCGACTCGACCCAGCGTGCGCATCGATTTCGGCGAAGTGTGCGCTGGTGACATTGGTCGGGTCAAGCGTGAGTTCGCCATCGCCGGTATCGGTGACACGGACGCCATGGGCTTCGAGCAACCCGCGAACAATGGCAACGTCAGAGATTGCGGGGACACCGCGAAGAACCGAAGGCTCGTCGCCGAGAAGGGCTGCGACCATCGCCTTGGTGACGAGGTTCTTGGCGCCTCGAACATCGACGCGACCCACCAACGGCTTGCCGCCGTGGATGGTGATGGTGTCGACGCTGAGGCCGACTCGTTCACCCTGACGCTTGGCGTCTTCGCTCAGCGAGCTCATCGTGCCGGCAACGTCGTCGGTCGCCACGATTCGCGGTGAGTTTCAAATTCGTCGATGTCCGACTGGTGACGCAAGGTCAAACCGATGTCGTCGAGTCCCTCCATCAGTCGCCACCTCGTGTAGTCGTCGATGTCGAAAGGACTGTGCACATCTCCACACGATACCGAGCGGTTCACCAAATCGACGGTTACCTCGATGCCGGGGTTGGCGTCGATCTCGGCCCAGATGGCCTCGACCACGGGTTCAGGGACGACGACCGTGAGCAATCCCTGCTTGCCCGAGTTGCCCCGGAAGATGTCGGCGAAGCGGGGGGCGATGACCGCGCGGAAGCCGTAGTCGCGAAGCGCCCAGACTGCGTGCTCGCGGGACGACCCGGTTCCGAAGTCCATCCCCGCAACGAGGACGGTTCCGGTGCTGAACGGTTCGTGATTGAGGACGAAGTCCGGGTCCTGACGCCAGCGCTGGAACAGGGCGTCCTCGAAGCCCGTCTTGGTGACGCGCTTGAGGAACTCGGCGGGGATGATCTGGTCGGTGTCGACGTTGCTGCGCTTGAGCGGAACGCCCACACCCGTAATGACGGAAATCTTCTCCATGATTACTCCACATCCCACGGGCTTGACAGGGTTCCGCGGATTGCGGTTGCTGCGGCAACGAGCGGCGACACAAGGTGCGTGCGTCCGCCCTTACCCTGACGTCCTTCAAAGTTTCGGTTAGACGTCGACGCGCAACGTTCACCCGGCTCCAGTTGGTCGGGGTTCATTCCGAGGCACATCGAGCACCCGGCGAAACGCCACTCGCCGCCGAACTCTTCGACAATCTTGTCGATGCCTTCGGCTTCCGCCTCGAGTCGGACTCGTGCGGAACCGGGAACCACCATGAGCTTCACGCCGGGCGCCAACTTCTTGCCCTTGATGACACTGGCAAATGCGCGAAGGTCCTCGATGCGCGAGTTGGTGCAGGACCCCATGAACACCTGGTCGACCGGAATCGACTTCATCGGCGTGCCCGGAGTCAGGTCCATGTATTCCAGCGCACGCTCGGCGGCAGCGCGGTCGTTCGGGTCGGCGATATCGGCGGGGTTCGGAACAGTATCCGACAGTGCAACGCCCTGCCCGGGGTTAGTTCCCCACGTCACAAAAGGCTCCAGAGCGTCACCGTCGATGATGACCTCGGCGTCAAACGTTGCGCCCGGGTCAGTTGGCAAGGTCTTCCAGTATTCGACCGCCGCGTCCCAGTCGGCACCCTGCGGAGCGTGAGGGCGACCCTTGAGGTATGCGAAGGTCGTCTCGTCGGGTGCGACCATTCCAGCGCGAGCGCCGGCCTCGATCGACATGTTGCAGATGGTCATGCGGCCGTCCAACGACAGTTCTTCGATCGCGGATCCGCGGTATTCGAGAACGTAACCCTGACCGCCGCCAGTTCCGATCTTGGCGATGACTGCGAGGATGATGTCCTTAGCGGTGACTCCGTCACGGAGGTGACCGTTGACGGTGATAGCCATCGTCTTGAAAGGCTTGAGCGGAAGAGTCTGGGTTGCCAGCACGTGCTCGACTTCCGACGTTCCGATTCCGAACGCCATTGCACCAAACGCGCCGTGGGTCGAGGTGTGGCTGTCACCGCAGACGACGGTGATGCCGGGCTGTGTTAGTCCCAGCTGCGGACCGACAACGTGGACGATTCCCTGTTCGATGTCGCCCAGCGAGTGCAGGCGGATGCCGAATTCTTTGGCGTTCGCGCGCAACGTTTCGATCTGTGTGCGAGACGTCGGGTCGGCGATCTGCTCGGTGATGTTGAGCGTCGGAGTGTTGTGGTCTTCGGTCGCGATCGTCAGGTCGGGTCGACGAACCGGGCGCCCGGCCAATCGCAACCCGTCAAAGGCTTGCGGGCTGGTGACCTCGTGAACGAGGTGAAGGTCGATGTAGATGAGGTCCGGCTCGCCGTTTTCGCCCGTGACAACACGGTGCGCGTCCCACACCTTTTGCGCAAGCGTGCGGGGCTGGTGGGTACCCGAGTCGGTGGCGTTCATCAACCCGAGTTTACCAGCGCGGGCGTTAGTGCTTCGCGGCTGCGGCCTCTTCGCGCTTGGTGCGAGCAAGGCTGGCGAGCACCGCGACCACGAGGGTGGTGACGATCACGACGAGAGACAACCAGGTCGGGATTTCGGGAACGATTTCGACGTGCTTTCCGTTGTTGATGAACGGAAGCTCGTTCATGTGGAGTGCGTGGTTGACCAGCTTGAAACCGATGAAACCGAGAATGAACGCGATTCCGTGACCCAGGTAGTGGAGTCGGTCGATGAGGTCGCCGAGCAGGAAGTACAGCTGGCGAAGACCCATCAGCGCGAAGATGTTCGTCGCGAAGACAAGGAACGGACTCTGCGTGATTCCGAAGATGGCGGGAATCGAGTCGAGAGCGAAGATGAGGTCGATCGCGCCGAGCGACAAGAGCACGAGGATCGCGGGGGTGAGGAACTTCTGACCGTTGACCATGACGCGCCAGCGGTCGTTGTCACGCCACTCGGGGTGAACGCGAAGAACCTTCTTCAGCCACGCCATGACGGCGTTGTCCTCACCGCTGCCGTGCTCGTCCTTTTCACGGAGTTGCTGGATGGCAACGTAAACGAGGTACGCGCCGAAGATGTAGAACAGCCACGAGTAGCTTTCGAGAAGCTGGGCGCCGATAAGGATGAAGATTGCACGGAAAACCAGCGCGAGCACGATTCCCAACATGAGGAGTTCCTGCTGCATCTTTCGTGGGACGCGGAACTGGCTCATGATGATGAGGAAGACGAAGACGTTGTCGGCTGAGAGCGAGTACTCGGTCAACCACCCGGCATAAAACTGCAGGCTGAGCTCGGTCGCGTTGAGGCCGGCATCGTTCGCGACCCACCACACGAGCATTCCGAAGATGACGGCGAGCGACACGTAGAACGAAATCCACAGCGCCGATTCCTTGGTCGACGGCACGTGCGGGCGGCGAACGACCATGAACAGGTCGAAGAGAAGAATCGCGCCCATTACCGCGAAAGAAGTGATTTCAAACCAGGCAGGAAGTGTGTGGTCGATCATGGCTCAAGGCTACCAGCGCGAACTTTAGAGGAGCCTATGAATACACAAGCGCCCCCGACAGCGGACTGTCGGAGGCGTTCGTGACCCCAGCGGGATTCGAACCCGCGTTACCGCCGTGAGAGGGCGGCGTACTAGGCCGCTATACGATGGGGCCAAGTGCAACCTAGACAGTATCGCACAACGGCGCGGGCGCGTGCAAACCGGTGTCAGGCGCGGGTATCGAGCACTGGAAGTGCCCCCGGCATGACCTCGACGTCCATCGGAAGCGGAGCGATGCGCTCGCCGTCCGAGTACCCGACGAGGTTCGGTGAATCGAGACGGAACTTCTTCCCCTGACGGATCACCACTCGGGGGTCTTCGACGTGCGTCCCCTTGAACACCTTGGGATAGATGCGAATGAAGTCGAGTCGAGAGAGTGGTCGCACCATCATGATGTCGAGAAGTCCGTCCGCCGGCTTGGCCTCCGGGCAGATCTGCATGCCTCCGCCGTACTGCTTGTTGTTGGCGATTGTGGTGAGGATTGCCTGCTCCTGGGTTTCAACTCCGTCGATCGTGACGGTGTAGTTGATGGGCTTCAGTCGGAGAAGTTCGAGGATCATTCCGACCGTGTAGCGCGATGCGCCCTTCGGGAACGAGAGGTGGTTCACACGTTCGTTCACGAGCGCGTCGAAGCCGGCCGACATCGTCGAACAGAACCAGCGCTGGCCACCCTTCCACCGCATCAGCCCAGCGTCGATGTTCCACACCGGCTTGTCGAGCGCCGCGATAATTCGCGCGATAGCCGCATCCATGTCGTCGAGCGGCAACTGCAGGATCCCCTGGGCGGTGTCGTTTCCGGTTCCGCTCGGCATGATTCCGAGCGGCGTGCTCGTCCCGGCACACACATTCGTCCCGAGCTGGGCGGTTCCGTCGCCGCCGACCACAATCAACGCGTCGACGCCATTTGCCACGGCGGCGCGGGCTTCCGCCTCGAGATGTTCATAGCTGTCCGCCCGATATTCGTCGACTGTTCGGCCCGTCGCTCGCAACGCCTCGACCAGATGAGTGCCGACGTGGCGTCCCTTGCCCTGCGAGGCAGAAGGGTTGATGGCCACCGCAATGTGGGGACGGGACAGCGTTGTCATTCCGCAAGATTAGCGAGAAAAGATGGTCTGAGCGAGGATTTCAGTGCTGGGGTGCCTGGACTCGAACCAAGAACAAAGGTACCAGAAACCTCCGTGTTGCCAATTACACCACACCCCAAGGGGCGCATAACGCGCTGTGCGCAAGCCTACCAAACGCGAGCGGGCGCGCGAAATTGAGGGCTACTGGAGGCCGAGGAGAGTGCGGTTGATGACCGACGCCAAGCGCTGTCCGGCACCCGCCGCGATCATCAGCTGCTCGGGACCGGGAGGCGTGATGTCCCCGATTGCCCACAGGCCGTGCTCTGACGTGCGCCCTTCGTTGTCGACAGACAGCAGTCCATCGACTGCGCGAACCACGTGAAGCGAGTCGATGAAGTTGACGCTGGGAGTCCAGTGCGGGCGCACAAAGATTCCGTCGCGCTCGAGGACTGACCCGTCCGCGAATCGCACACCCGTCAGAATTCCTCCGGGCTGGCCCTCGATGTCGTCGATGACTCGACCGTCCACCGCGATGTCGCGCTCGGCGAGCTTGTCCTTCCACCAGTCGCTCACGACGTCGTGGCCGTTGGTGAGTAGAACGACATCCTTCGACCACTGCGACAGCAGAACTGCGCGCTCGGCCACGTCCTCCGTCTCACCAATCAGGGCAAGCCGCTTGTCCTTGTACTCGTACCCGTCGCACTCCATGCACGAGTGCGCGGTCGTTCCGTAGAACTGTCGAAGGCTGGGGATCTCGGGGAACGATTCGACGAGACCGGTCGCGAGGACGACGTTCGCCACTTCGAATGAGTGTTCGTCTCCCCCGCGCTCCGCGGCGGTCACGATGAGGTTGTCGCCCTTGCGCGCGATGTCGGTGACAGTCGCCTGCAGGACATCGCCCTCCTCGTACGCCTCGAATTCTTCGCGACCCATGCGACGGAATTCGAGCGGCGGTGTTCCGTCACGTGTGACGTAGCCGTGTGAGCGAAGTGTGACTGCGTGGCGAGGACGGTTCGAGTCAATGAGCAGAACGCGGCGACGCGCACGCACGAGGTTCAACCCGACAGCGAGTCCGGCGGGACCGGCACCGATCACAACGACTTCGTAATCTGTCATGGTCACACCGTAGCGCGAAGGGCCTTGATTCGGGCAAGGCTGGACTCACGCCCGAGGATTTCCATCGACTCGAACAGGGGCGGGCTGATGCGGCGACCCGAGATTGCGGTGCGAACAGCGCCAAAGGCACTGCGCGGCTTGAGCTCGAGTTCCTCGATTAGTGCGGTGCGAAGCGTTGTCTCGATGTTGGCGGTCGACCAGTCGACAAGGGCGCTGAGAGCTTCGGTGGCCGCGTCGAGAATGCGAGCCGCATCCGCGTCGAGAGTTGCCTTCGCGTCGTCTGCAACCGCCAGGTCAGCGTCCTCGGTGAAGAGGAAGGCGACCATTTCGGGGATCTCACCGAGCAGCTGTGTTCGCTCCTGAATGTGCGGCGCGATCTCGTGAAGTCGAGCGAGTTCGTGGCTCGACGGAGAGGCACCGACCAGGCCGGCTGCCTGCAACTGCGGAATCGTGCGTTCGATGAACACGTCCTCGGGCAACAGGCGAATGTGGTCACCGTTGATCGACTCGGCCTTTTTGAGGTCGAAGCGAGCGGGGTTGGGATTCACGTCGGTGACGTCGAAGGCGGCGGCCATCTCGTCCAACGTAAAGATGTCGCGATCGGCGGCAATCGACCAACCGAGCAGCGACAGGTAGTTGAGAAGCCCCTCGCGGATGAAGCCGCGGTCGCGGTGGTGGAACAGGTTCGATTCCGGGTCGCGCTTGGACAACTTCTTGTTGCCCTCGCCCATCACATACGGCAGGTGGCCGAAGCGCGGAACAAACGTGGTCACGCCGATCTCGATGAGCGCGAGGTACAGCGCGATCTGTCGAGGGGTCGACGACAGCAGGTCCTCGCCGCGAAGGACGTGGGTGACGCCCATCAGTGCGTCGTCGACGGGGTTGACGAACGTGTACAGCGGGGCGCCGTTCGGGCGAACGAGAACAAAGTCAGTGGTTGCACCGGCCGGGAAGGTGATGGGCCCGCGAACGAGGTCATCAAAGCCGAGGTCAATGTCCGGCACGCGAAGGCGCAGAGCGGGCGAGCGACCCTCGGCCCGGAACGCTGCACGTTCGTCATGTGTCAGGTTGCGCTCGAAGTTGTCGTAACCCTGCTTCGGGTCACGACCGTTGGCGACGTTGCGCGCTTCCATTTCTTCCGGCGTCACGTACGACTCGTACAGGTGACCCGCGGCAAGAAGACGGTCGATGATGCCTTGGTAAATCTCCGTGCGCTGCGACTGACGGTACGGCTCGTGAGGTCCACCCTTGACGACGCCTTCATCCCAGTCGAGGCCGAGCCAGGTCAGCGCGTCGAGAAGTTGTTCGTACGACTCTTCCGAATCGCGTTCAGCGTCGGTGTCTTCGATACGGAAAATGAAGGTTCCGCCCGTGTGACGTGCGTACGCCCAGTTGAAGAGGCAGGTGCGGATGAGTCCAACGTGCGGGGTGCCGGTGGGCGACGGGCAGAATCGAACGCGAGTGTCAGCGCCGGTTGCGGTCGTGAAGGGAATAGTCATATCCCCCCAATCCTACGAGTCGGCGGCGTTGCGTTGGCGGAAACGGACGAGCTGCACGAGCACGAACGCACCGCCGACGAAGAACATCGCCGCAACGGAAAGGCCGGGGTAGCCGACCATCGCGAGACCGGGGCCGGCGAGCAGGCCGGCGAATGCGCCCGACGCACTCATCATCATGTCGCTTCGGCCTTGAATCGCCGTGCGGAATTCGGCTGGTGCGCTCTCGGCGATGAAGGTTGCGCCAGCGACCGTGTTGGCGCTCCACCCCAGCCCCAGCAGGAAAAGCCCGACAGTGACGAGCGCGGCGTTTTCGCTGAACATCGACGTGAATATCAGCGAGGCGAACAGGATGCTCTGCCCGACGATCATCACGGGAATGCGACCGAAGCGGTCGGACGCCGCACCGAAGACGGGGCTGAACGCGTACATTCCGGCGACGTGAAGTGAAATGACGAAACTGCTCTGAGCGACCGATGCTCCGTGGTGGACGAGATGAACCGGTGTCATCGCCATGACCGCGACCATCGTCGCGTGGCCGAAACCGATAACCGCGATTCCCATCGCCGTCACGGGCGGGATGCGTACGCGAATACGCTTTGCCCTCTCGACCTTCGGCGCACCGAATGTAGTGAGTGGTTCGGGCCGAAGCCCCAC
>JAHEDU010000090.1 GCA_024641015.1 Micrococcales bacterium | reverse complement strand
CGAGCACGCTCGGAAGCGAAGTCGATTGTCGACGACGCCGAGAAGCGACTTATTGAACTTCAGGCTGAGCGCGACGCGATTGCGGCCTACATCGGCGACATCAACAAGGCGGTCAGCGCAGCGGCGAAGGCCGCGACCGGACCGAAGCCCGCCGCCAAGCGTGCACCCCGCAAGACCGCGAGCGACCAGTGACGATTCACGGCGCCTTCCGCATCGGATTGCTCGGAGGGCTCGGTGTTCTCACCGCGATGCTTATCGGAAGCGCCGTCATCACACTCGCCTCGGTCATTACGTATGTCGGTTTCGCGCTGTTCCTCGCGCTGGGCCTCGACCCGATCGTGCGATACCTTGTGTCGAAGCAGTTCCCGCGCTGGCTTGCGGTCGTCACCGTCGTTGTGTCGGTTCTCGCGGTCTTCGCCGGTTTCGCGCTCGCCATCGTTCCGGTCATCGCCGAACAGATGACACTGCTGTACCAGGGCATTCTTGATTTCCTCACGTCGTACGGTTCATTGACGGAACTCGAAACCGCTCTGCAGTCGTTCATTCCGCTCGAGGTGCTCGACGTTCACGCGACGATTCAGGGAATCATCCAGTTCCTGTCCGACCCCGCCAACATCGCAAGCATCGGTGGCGGTGTTCTGTCCGTCGGAGCCACCTTCGCGAATGCGGCACTGGGCGGTTTCCTCACCATCATGCTGACCATTTACTTGGTGGTCTCGCTCCCGTCGATCACCCGTGCGGTTTATTCGGTCGTACCGGCCTCGAAGCGAGAGACATTCGTTGGGCTCGCCGAGCAGGTCATCAAGGCCGTCGGTCAGTACGTCATCGGTCAGGGTTCGCAGGGACTCACGAACGGTGTGCTGAGCTTCATCGCCTTGTCGATCATCGGCGCCCACTACCCCGCGCTGTTCGCCATCATCGCCTTGATGTTCTCGCTCATCCCGCTGGTCGGAACGATTACGGGTTCAATCATCATCATTGCTACGCAGTACCTAGTCGACCCCGAGCACCCGATGCTGACCCTCGCCGTCGCCATCTACTACCTCGTGTACTCGCAGATTGAGGCGTATGTCATCGGCCCGATGATCATGAACCGCGCGGTCAAGGTCCCCGGTGTCGTCGTCATCATCGCCGCTCTCGCTGGTGGTGCGCTAATGGGAGTCCTTGGCGCGATTGTCGCTATCCCGGTCGCCGCATCAGTGCTCATCATCGTTCGCGAGGTCATCATCCCCGCACAGGACAAGCGCTAGTCGACGTGCGTCGGCAGCGGTGACGCCGTCGGGTTGAGTCGCTGGACGATCTCGTCGAGCACGCGATACGTCTGCTTCTCGCCCACCCACAGGTGCTTGCCCTCCTCGACCGCGACGATTTCGACGTGCGGAATGACAGCAAAGCGCTCGCGCGCCTCGGCCGGCTGCAGGTAGTCGTCGAGCTCGGGGACGAGAGCGACAATCGGGGTCGAAGTCTCATTCCAGCGTGCCAACGCCTCAGGCGTGGTGCGGTGCAACGGAGGCGACAGCAGGATGAGCCCCGCCACGTCGTGACCGACCGCGTGATTGAGTGCTACCTCGGTGCCGAACGACCAGCCGATCACCCACGGTTTCGGAAGTCCGCGATCGCGGATGAATCGCAGGGCGGCCTCGAAGTCGAGCCGTTCGTCAACGCCGTGACCAAAGTGACCTTCGGACGTTCCGCGCGGGCTGGTAACCCCGCGGAAGTTGAATCGCAGAACCGCGATGTTCGCGAGGGCGGGCAAGCGGTTCGATGCTTTGCGCAGGATGTGCGAGTCCATGAATCCACCCGCGGTGGGCAGCGGGTGTAGAAACAGGATCGTGGCGACGGGGGCACCGGATTCCGGCAGTGCCAGCTCGCCGACGAGCGTTAGCCCGTCCTCGGTGTGAAGTTCGATGTCTTCGCGAATTGCGGGAAGAACCGTCATCGACCGAATCTCGTTCATCGTCCCGACTTCCAACAGGGGGTGTGCCAGTGGCGTCGATCACGAAGCGCCGCCTCCTCGCCGAACATGCCCTCTTCGTGCCACGCGACCAGGTGCGCCATTCCGACAGGAATCGGCACGACACAACCAGGGCAGGTGTATTCCTTCTGTGCGTTCGCAGCCGAAATATCCTGGACAACAAACGATTCGCCACGGCGAACTTCGATGCGACGACTTCCCGCGGTGCGATTGAGGTCGAGCGGGACGTGTTCGTCGCGCTTGGGCTTGTTACGGCGGCCCATCAGTACCAGCCGACGTCTTCCGAATGTTGCCACGCTCCACAGGGGGTCTTGTATCGCTTGGTGATGTAACCGAGTCCCCAGTCGATCTGAGTTTCCGGGTTCGTCTCCCAGTCCGCGCCAGCCGATGCCATCTTCTTGCCGGGCAGTGCCTGCGGGATTCCGTATGCGCCGCTCCCGCGGTTGTGCGCGCGATAGTTCCACTTAGATTCCCGGTTCCACAGGCTGACCAGACACATGAACTGGTCCTCGCCCATTCCCATGTCCTGAAGCTTGACGAGCGCGTATTGCTGTGCCGCGCGAACTTCGGACGAGGTCGCCGTGAAGAAGCTGGAGGTCAACGACCAGGCGTCGCGCTTGATCGATGTTCCAGACCCGTCGATCGCAGTGAACTGCTGGCCCGGCGTTCCGTCATCGGTCGATGCGCTGCTGAGTTCGATCGTCGTGAACGGCGCCACAACAGGGCCGAACAACAACACGGCGACGCCCACAACCGCGGCGAGCGAAACGCCGGGTCGTGGCTTCACACGCGCGGAGGTGTTCACTACCTCACAGCGAGCATGACACGAACCAGCTCGTCGAGAAGGAAATCGACCTGAGATTCGTCATACCCGCGAAGTTGGGGGCGGAAAACGGTCGCTCGGACCTCACTGCGGGAAAGGTGTGCACCGGCGGTGAAAAAGTCGTGAACGCGGTCAGCAAACGCATCGACGTCCGCGACGTTGTAGCCGTAGCCGAACAGACCGGAGCGACGGAAGCGACGGCCCTTGGCGCGACCGATGCGATTGAGGATTTCCTGGGCGAGTTCGCGTGCCTCGGCGTTCCAGGCGTCAGCGCCGACCTGGGCGATGCGGCTTTCGCGCTCGCGCTCGGCGAAGGTGTCTTCGAGACGATCGACGGCGAGGTCAACATCAGCGGGAACATAACCACCCTTGACCAGCGGGAAGGCTGCTGCGCGAAGATCGGCACTCGTCAACGAACCGTCGGTTCCCTGGAACGCCGCACGGGCACGGTCAAGGAACGCGTCAACCGCGGCGGTTTCGTAGCCGAGGGACTTGGGGTCTGCGAGAGGGAATGTCACCCTCCTATTCTGCCCTAGGAGAAGAGGATGGCGAAAACCGAGGCGACGAACATCGACGGCAGTACCGAGTCGAGTCGATCAAGGAACCCGCCGTGGCCGGGCAGGAAGTGAGAGGCGTCCTTGGTGCCGAGTTCGCGCTTGATGAGCGATTCGATGAGGTCGCCGACGGTGGCGACACCGAGGATGATGAGCCCCAGCAGGACTCCCCACCACCAGTCGATGTGCAGCATCAGGGTTGCGATGAAGTATCCAGCGGTCGAACCGAACAGCGCCGACCCGACAAACCCTTCCCACGTCTTCTTCGGTGAAATCTTGGGCGCCATCGGCGTCTTGCCGAACAGCACACCCGTTGCGAACGCACCGGTGTCGACGGAGGCGATGATGATCATCGTCCCCAGCGTCCACCATTCGCCGCCGTCGCGAGCGGTCATGAGGACCGCGAAGGACGCGAGGAACGGGACGTACGCGAGAGTGAACGCCGACATGAGCATGTCGCGGTCGGTGACGTCAGCCGACGAGAGACGGCGTTGCACGATGTGCCAGACGATGGCGAAGACGATTCCACCGGCCAGGGTCAGCAACTGCCCCAAATACCCGAAGTAGAACGTTGCGGGCAACATCGTCAGTGCCGCGATGAGAACCGGGATTCGTGGAACGTGACGGTTGCCCGTGCGCGAAATCGTCGCCAATTCCCACGTGCCAAAACCGACGAACACCGCAATAAACGCGATGAACCACTGCTTGTCGAAAATCAGGCTGAAAATGAAGACCGTGCCGAGAGCCACACCGATACCGATGGCGGCGACGAGGTTACGGCCCGTCCGGGCCTCCATCTTGGCGCCGGCATCACGAATGGCGTGGTCGATGTCCATTTAGACCTCGAGAAGCTCGGCTTCCTTCTTCTTCAGCGCTTCGTCAATCGCGTCGATGTGCTGCTTGGTCAGGTTTTCGATTTCCTTCTCCGCGCGCGACACCTCGTCCTCGGACGTGTCCTTGAGCGCTTCGATGTCCGAGATACCCTTGCGACGGATGTTGCGGATTGCAACACGGCCGTCTTCGGCCTTTGCCTTGACGATCTTGACGTATTCCTTGCGGCGGTCCTCGGTCAGTTCGGGCATCGTCACGCGAATGATTTCTCCGTCATTCGACGGGGTCGCACCAAGGTTCGGGTAGTTGACGATCGCCTTCTCGATTTCCTTGAGGGCGCTCTTGTCGTACGGCTGGATGACGAGCGTGCGCGCTTCGGGGTTCTGAAGTCCCGCGAGCTGCCCGAGAGGAGTCGGGGTGCCGTAGTAGTCGACCATGATCTTCTGGAAGAGGGCGGGGTTCGCACGACCCGTGCGCACCGTCTGGAAGTCATCCTTGATGACATCGACGGCCTTGTTCATCTT
>JAHEDU010000021.1 GCA_024641015.1 Micrococcales bacterium | reverse complement strand
TCGCGTTCGGTGGTCGTGGCGCTCGGTACCACTGGAATTCCGCGATTCGCCCCGAGTACGACCGGGTCGAGAGTGTCTTCCTGCACCTGACTCGCACGCTTCGCGACATGTTCCCGCAGATCGCCGACCAGATCGAGGTCACCCACCGCTGGGGTGGACCGTTGGGCGTTCCGCGCGACTGGCACGCGCACGTCGCATACGATCCGGCGACGGGTCTGGGCAGTGCCGGCGGATACGTGGGTGACGGCCTGTCGACGACGAACCTCGCGGGGCGTACTCTGGCCGACCTCATCACCGGCAAGACAACGCCACTGACCGCACTTCCCTGGGTCGGTCACCGCTCGCCAAGTTGGGAACCGGAACCGCTTCGGTTCATCGGCGCAAACGCCGGACTTCTGGGAATGACGGCGGCGGACATCGAAGAGGGCGTCACCGGTCGCCCGTCGATCATCGCCAAGCTGCTTGCGCCGCTCACGGGCCACTAGCCAATAGCCTGAAGTGGTGATTCGCCGCTACCTCGCCCCCGGTCTTGGCCGTCGTGTTGGCGTGGCTGTGGCGCTCGTCTCCATCGCGGTCCAGGTTGTCGTTCTCGGCGCCGCGGGGTGGGCTTTCGCCAATCGCCCGACTATTCGTGACTGGCTCGTCGTTGGCAAGGTCGTCGCCTCCAGCACGCTGGAAACGTACGTCTCCGAGGCGGGGATGTCGTCGGCTGGCCGCTTCTATCTCTATGCGGCAAAGCCCGAACTTCATACCTCGGCGACCTTCTCGCGTTCGTGCCCCACGAAGGAAACAGGCGTCGCCGTTCTCGGGTGCTATTCACTCGCGACCGACCGAATTCACCTTCTCGACATCACCGACCCAGCTTTTGACACGATGGAACCCGTGGTGGCGGCGCACGAAATGCTGCACGCCGTGTGGGCGCGGTTCGACGAAGCCGAACGAGCGCGAGTGGCGAAGGCCGTCAAGGCTTCCTATGCCGCCATCAATGATCCGGCGTTGGCCGAACGGCTCAAGGTGTACGAGGACGCGGCGGGTAACGTCGATGTTGCTGAGCTCTTTGCGGTTCTGGGGACCGAGGTGGCACTTGTTAGCGATGATCTCAACGAGGTGTACAACCGCTATTTCGATCGTCGCGGCGCGGTCGTCGCGTTGGCAGTCGAGGCTTCGGGTGTCATCACAACTATCGTCGACGAAATTGCTCGGGTCAGTTCCGAAATCGTTGCAACCGAAGCCGCGATTGCCGCTGCGCGCACCGCGTACGAGGACGGAATGGCGAAGCTGACGGCGGATATAAAGACGTTCAACAAGCACGCGGACAAGAAGGGCTACTACCAGTCGCAGTCGCAGTTCGACCGTGACCGAAAAGCACTGAAGAAGCGCGAAGCGGCGCTCGAGAAGTCGCGCGTCGACATCAACGCTCAAATCGACGAGTTCAATGCGTTGGTGAAACAACTAGGCGTGCTGAACGACCAGGCGATGGCCCTCAACGAAGCGTTGGGTGTCGACGTCAGTGCGATGTCCCCCGTCACTGAGCCACAAAGTTCTCCATAGGCACTCGATTTCCCTGGTTTTCCACCGAACCACTCCGCCTATTCCCCCATCGCCAACCCACAGGTACCCTCGAAACCATGACAACCTTTGACTCCATCGTCCGAATGGACAGCCCCCTCGGCCGACTTGAACTGCTTGCCCTCGGCGGTAAGGTCGTCGGCATTGAAATCGAGCGTCGCGGAAAGCTGTCGCATGATTCCGAACCCGAAAAGTCGTCGCCGGTTCTCGACAAGGCGCGCAAGCAGCTGGGTGAATACTTCGCCGGGAAGCGCAAGTCGTTCCAGGTGCCCGTGTCGCTCGAGGGGACAGAGTTCCAGCGGTCCGTGTGGAGTGCCGTCGACGGAATCCCGTTCGGTCAAGTGCTGTCCTACGGCGAAGTCGGCCACGAGACGGGTCGCCCCACCGCTGGGCGTGCTGTCGGCGGTGCCGTCGGTGCCAACCCCGTGCCGATCATCATCCCCTGCCACCGCGTGCTCGCTTCTGACGGGCGTATCACGGGGTATTCGGGCGGCAACGGCATCGAAACCAAGGCGTGGCTGTTGGATCACGAAGGAATCGCTCACCGGTGACCGCTCTTCTCGTCGGTGAGGACGGGCTCGCACGCTGTTGGTGGTGTGGGTCCGACCCGCTGTACGTGAACTATCACGACACCGAATGGGGTGTGCCCGTTCACGGCGACCGCGAAATGTTCGAACGTCTGTCGCTCGAGGCGTTCCAATCCGGGCTCTCATGGATCACCATCCTCAAACGACGCGAAACCTTCCGTTCGGCGTTCGCCAACTTCGATCCCCACGTTGTCGCTGGATTCGGGCCTGCCGACCGCGAACGGTTGATGAACGACCCCGGAATCATCCGTAACAACGCGAAGGTTGACGCCACCATCCACAACGCGGCGATCGTCGCGACGATGATGGACACCGAACCGGGCGCTCTTGATGACCTCATTTGGTCTCACGCCCCGAAATCGAACCCGCGCCGCGTCACCCGCGCTGACATTCCGGCGGTCACGCCCGAATCAGTCGCTCTTGCCAAGGCGCTCAAGAAGCGCGGCTTCCGGTTCGTCGGCCCGACCACCGCGTACGCACACATGCAGGCAGTCGGCGTCGTCAACGACCACGTCGACGGTTGTCACGCTCGCTAGGGAACCAACATCCCCAAAAAGCCCTCCGGGTCAACAATTGCAATTGTGTGCCCCTTTTCGCGAAGTTCGTATACCCGTCTGGTTTTGTTGGTCTCACCGACGCCATCACCGTCAACTAAGAAATCAGTCTTCCTAGTAACCGATTTTCCCCATTCACCACCTGCAAGCAAGATCAACTCGTGAGCCTGAGACCTTGTCAAGCCGGGAATTGCCCCGGTGATCACAAAGGTCAGCCCTGCAAGAGGCCCATCTACGACAATCTGATCGGCTAACCTAAGCCGCATATCTTCGATGGACTCGTCAGCCCCGCCGGCTCCTACTGATCGAGTTACAGAGCCCCGCCATCCTGAATTGGTAAATCGACCTGCCCTAATACTTGCCATTTGAGCTAATTCCAGAATCGACGAAGCGCTGAATTTCTCAATCATGGCTTGCGCGATTTCACCAGCAGCAATGGCATCGGCTAGTGCATCGTGATGGTTCTCAAGCGCCACGCCTAGTTCACGCGCGACATAGGCCAAATTCAATTCCGCCGGCTTCAGCAAATTACGCGCCAGCATGAACGTACAAACATAATCCAGCTCTGGATAGTCAAGTTGGTAAATATCCAATAGCCCGCGAAGGACAGACATATCAAAACCAGCGTTGTGGGCGACCAACGGGGCGTCCCCGATAAATGCCCGAATCTGTGGCCAATATTCTGCAAATTCTGGCGAGTTTTGGACATCAGCAGCAGAAATGCCATGGATTTGCGTGTTAAAGAAATCAAAATCGCGCATGGACGAGTGCGGCTTAACAAGCAAATTGATTTTCTCGACTACATCACCATCAGCAAACTTTGCGAGGCCAACTTGACACGCAGATGCCCTGACAGAGTTTGCAGTCTCAAAATCAATTGCAATGAAGGTATTTGACATTTTTTTCCTTTCCAGAGAAAGGTTAACGGCAAACACCGACACGAAACTCGTATTTCTCGAATTTGCCTTAAAAGCGCGAACCCAGCCCGTCAGCCGTCCGGCTGACTGCTGGGTCTACTTTCCGAGCCTATTGGCTTGGACTCTCACAGAGTAACAGGGAGCGACCATAGCCGACAAGATTGCCCACAGGCTTAAATCGCGAGGGTGACGGTTTCGCCCGAGGCTGTGAGCGCGAGACCACGTGTAGTGCCCCACTCGACGAGAGCGTCGGGCGCGGGAAGGTTGGGACCGGTGGCCACGAGCGCACGAACAAGCTCGCCCTTGTGAATCTTGTTGAAGTGGTTGAGCGCCTTTCCGCCGTTGGCGGAAACCACCTCGAGATACGCCGACGGAACATCGGTGGGAATCGGGGCGAGTGTTCGATAGCCCTCCGAGCGGCAATCCAGAATCCAATCCCCCGCGGCCATCTCACGGATTGCCGCAGTCACCTGACCGAGCCAGTAATCCTTGAGCGCGACCATGTTGACCTTGGTGTCGTGCGAAAGTCGATAGACCGGGATTCGATCGGCGGACGACACAATTCCGAACAGGGCGGAGTGAATGAATACGTGATCCGCCGCCCACGCGCGCTGTGCTTCGGTCCAGTCGGCCACCCCGGTTCCGGAATACAGCACACCCGTGTAGCGGGCAATCGCCGGCATCACCGGCGCATCGACGAACACGTTATTACCGAGTTCCTCGATCGACTTCGGCCCCAGCTTCAGCGCCCTAGCGGCGGCCTCCGGCGAGTCCCGACACCACGACTCAAGCGCGACCATCAGGTCACGCCGCCCAGGGTCCTGCACAGAAAAACTGAGGGTGGGCAACCCTGTGTGGGGCTGCCCACCCTTGAGCTTTGTTTCCGAGGGCGGAAGCAGAAGGCGCACTAGACGACCAGTTCCGCCTGGCTGGCGACGACCATGACGGTGTTGTGCTCGACGGAGAGGAAACCTCCGTCGGCCTTCGCCAGGATCACGCCGTTGTCTGCGGTGTGGATGCGCACCTCGCCGGACGACAGCACTCCGAGGAGCGGCTCGTGACCGGGAAGGATGCCCAGCTCGCCCTCGGTGGTACGAGCGACCAGCATGGTCGCCTGCCCCGCCCAAACCTCACGGTCTGCGGCGACGACGTGCACCTCGAGTGTCGAAGTCGACATGGTTTAGCCGTTTTCCTTCTGGATCTGTGCCCACTTCTCTTCGACGTCGGTGATTGCACCAACGTTGAAGAACGCCTGCTCGGCGACGTGGTCGAATTCACCCTTGGCGATGGCGTCGAACGACTCGATCGTGTCCTTGAGCGGAACGGTCGAACCCTCAACACCGGTGAACTTCTTCGCCATGTAGGTGTTCTGCGAGAGGAACTGCTGGATGCGACGTGCGCGCGACACGGTGATCTTGTCCTCTTCAGAGAGTTCGTCAACACCGAGGATCGCGATGATCTCCTGGAGTTCCTTGTTCTTCTGGAGAATCTGCTTGACCGTCGTGGCGACGCGGTAGTGGTCGGCACCGATGAATCGCGGGTCGAGGATACGGCTCGTCGAGGTCAGCGGGTCAACAGCGGGGTACAGACCCTTCGACGCGATTTCACGGGAAAGTTCCGTGGTTGCGTCGAGGTGGGCGAAGGTGGTTGCCGGCGCCGGGTCGGTGTAGTCGTCAGCGGGGACGTAAATTGCCTGCAGCGAGGTGATCGAGTGTCCACGGGTCGACGTGATGCGCTCCTGGAGGATACCCATCTCGTCGGCGAGGTTCGGCTGGTAACCAACGGCCGAGGGCATACGACCGAGAAGGGTCGACACCTCGGAACCGGCCTGCGTGAATCGGAAGATGTTGTCGATGAAGAGGAGAACGTCCTGCTTCTGAACGTCACGGAAATATTCCGCCATCGTCAGTGCCGAAAGGGCGACGCGAAGACGCGTTCCCGGCGGCTCGTCCATCTGGCCGAAGACAAGCGCGGTCTTGTCGAAGACGCCCGCTTCTTCCATTTCGTGGATGAGGTCGTTTCCTTCACGTGTACGCTCACCGACACCGGCGAACACTGACACACCGCCGTGGTCCTGCGCAACGCGCTGGATCATTTCCTGGATCAGAACGGTCTTACCGACACCGGCACCACCGAAGAGACCAATCTTTCCACCCTGGACGTAGGGGGTCAGAAGGTCGATGACCTTGATACCGGTTTCGAAGAGCTGAGTCTTCGACTCGAGCTGGTCGAACGCCGGGGGCTTGCGGTGAATCGGCCAGCGTTCCTTGATTTCGACCTTCTTCTTGGGGTCTCCGTTGAGGATCTCGCCGAGAACGTTGAAGACCTTGCCCTTGGTCACGTCGCCGACGGGCACCGAGATGGGCGCTCCGGTGTCGGTGACTTCCTGACCACGGACGAGTCCGTCGGTCGGCTTGAGGGCGATCGCACGAACCAGGTCGTCACCGAGGTGCTGTGCGACCTCGAGGGTCAACACGATCTCGACGCCGTCCAGCGTGTACGTGGTCTGCAGTGCGTTGTAGATGTCGGGAATCGCATCGTGCGGGAACTCGATGTCAACAACGGGTCCGGTGACACGCGCGATACGTCCAATCGCAGTCGTGGTCTTCGTGGCCATGATCGTCCTTCTTGTCGGTTGTTACTTTGCCGAGACCAGGGCGTCGGCGCCGCCGACGATCTCGGAAATTTGTTGGGTGATTTCGGATTGACGCGCGTTGTTCGCGAGTCGGGTGTAGTTCTGGATGAGCTTGTCGGCGTTGTCCGTCGCGCTTTTCATCGCCTTCTGGCGAGCCGCGTGCTCGGCAGCAGCCGACGACAGCATCGCGGCGAAGATGCGGTTCTCGATGAACACCGGAAGGAGCTTGTCGAGAACTTCGAAGCCGTGGGGTTCGAATTCGTACAGCGGAAGAACGTCGTGGCCCGTGGGGATTTCGGCGTCTGCTTCGGCTTCGACGACCTCGAGCGGGAGGAGTCGGAGAGCCGACGGAACCTGCGAGACAAGGTTGACGAAACGGTTGTATACGAGGTGAATCTCGTCGGCTCCGCCTTCGTCGTAAGACTTGAGGAAGTGCTCGATGACAGCGTCGGAGATTTCCTGTGCGGTCTCGACCTCGGGACGGTCAGTTCCACCGATCCAGTCGCGTTCCCACTTGCGCTGACGGAACGCGAAGTAGCTCACGGCCTTGCGACCGACGAGGTAGTACACAACCTCTTTGCCTTCGCTCTTCAGCTTTTCGCCAAGCTCACCGGTTTCGCGAAGAACCTGTGACGAGAACGCCCCAGCCAAACCACGGTCGGAGGTGAAAACGACAACGGCTGCGCGACGAGGAGTTTCCGTCTGAGTTGTGAGCGGGTGATCCACGTTCGACCCGACCGCGACAGCGGTGACGGCACGCGTCAACGCCTTCGTGTACGGGGCGGCCGAGTTCATACGCGTCTGCGCCTTCTGAATTCGCGACGCCGAGATGAGTTCCATCGCACGCGTGATCTTCTTCGTGGTCTGTGCCGACTTAATCTTCTGTCGGTAGATGCGAAGCTGCGCTCCCATGGTTCTCCTCCTCTCGGTCTATCTCTGAATTACTTGCGCTTGCGGGGCTTGACGATCTTGGCTTGTTCGACATCCGAGTCCGCCATCGCGTCGAACTCTTCCTTGCCGGCCTTCACGCCACCGTTCGTGCCGCCCTGGAACGCGGCGATGAACTTGTCGACCGCCGAGTCAAGTTCGGATTCGGTCTTGTCGTCGAGGACGTTCGACTCGCGAAGCGTGTCGAGGATCTTCGTGTTGCGACGAAGGTGCTCGAGGAGCTCCTTCTCGAAGCGAAGGACGTCAGCGACCTCGATCGTGTCGAGCTTGCCCTTGGTTCCAGCCCAGATCGAAACGACCTGCTCCTCGACGGGGTACGGCGAGTACTGCGGCTGGCGAAGCAGCTCGGTCAGGCGCGCACCACGTGCGAGCTGACGACGGCTGGCCGCGTCAAGGTCGGATGCAAACATCGCGAACGCTTCGAGCGAACGGTACTGAGCCAGTTCGAGCTTCAACGTTCCCGAAACCTTCTTGATCGACTTGACCTGGGCGTCACCACCAACACGCGACACCGAGATACCGACGTCGACTGCGGGGCGCTGGTTGGCGTTGAACAGGTCGGACTGAAGGAAGATCTGTCCGTCGGTGATCGAGATGACGTTGGTCGGGATGTACGCCGAAACGTCGTTCGCCTTGGTCTCGATGATGGGCAGACCCGTCATCGAACCGGCACCGAGCTCGTCCGAGAGCTTCGCGCAACGCTCGAGCAGACGCGAGTGCAAGTAGAAGACGTCACCGGGGTACGCCTCACGTCCCGGCGGACGACGAAGAAGCAGCGAAACGGCACGGTAGGCCTCGGCCTGCTTCGACAGGTCATCGAAGATGATGAGGACGTGCTTGCCCGAGTACATCCAGTGCTGGCCGATGGCCGAGCCGGTGTACGGAGCGAGGTACTTGAAACCTGCGGGGTCCGATGCGGGAGCGGCGACGATCGTCGTGTACTCCATCGCTCCGGCCTCTTCCAGCGCGCCCTTGACAGCGGCGATGGTCGAACCCTTCTGACCGATTGCAACGTAGATGCAGCGAACCTGCTTGTTGGTGTCTCCCGACTCCCAGTTCGCCTTCTGGTTGATGATCGTGTCAACGGCGATGGCGGTCTTACCCGTCTGACGGTCACCGATGATGAGCTGACGCTGTCCACGTCCGACAGGGATCATGGCGTCGATCGCCTTGATTCCGGTCTGAAGGGGTTCGTGAACCGACTTACGGGCCATAACGCCGGGAGCCTGAAGCTCGAGTGCGCGGCGGCCTTCGGCCTTGATGGTTCCGAGTCCGTCGATGGGGTTTCCGAGCGGGTCGACAACGCGACCGAGGTAGCCTTCGCCGACGGGGACCGAGAGAACCTCGCCCGTGCGGGAAACTTCCTGGCCGGCCTGGACGCCGGTGAACTCGCCGAGGATGACGGTACCGATCTCGTCCTCGTCGAGGTTGAGGGCGAGACCGAGGGTTCCGTCCTCGAACTTGATGAGTTCGTTGGCCATCACGCCGGGGAGTCCGTCAACGTGTGCGATACCGTCACCGGCGTCGATTACGTGACCAACTTCCTTCGCGCTCGACTTCGAGGGCTCGTACGACTTCGTGAAGTCGCCGAGCGCCTTGCGGATGTCGTCCGGGTTGATAGTGAGTTCAGCCATGGTTTTTCCCTTTGTGCGGCGGGCGCTAGCCCGCGAGTTTCGAGGAGAGTTCTGTGAGGCGCGAACGGATGCTCGCGTCGATGGTGTCGTTTCCGACCTGGATGGTGAATCCGCCGAGAACGTCCGCGTCGACAATTTCGTCGATGTGGTGTTCACGGTTGTAACGCTTCGAGAGGATGCTGAGAACACGGTCACGCTGTGCGGCATCGAGCGACTGTGCGACGGTCACGACAGCGACTCCGCGTCCGCGCTGGTCGGCGACGAGCACCTCGGCGTGGGTGAGGAGCGTGCGGATACGACGGCCTCGCGGTGCGCTGACGAGGTGTCCGACGATCGCAATCGTCGAGTCGCTGAGTCCCTTGAGAACGCTGGAGACGAGTTTGGTCTTCGCTTCGGCTGAGCCGCGCTTCGAGTTGAGCGAGAGTTCCAGTTCGGTGTGAGCCGCAACGGCACGTCCCACCGCGAACAGTTCCGCCTCGATGTCGTCTTTCGACGACTGGGCGATAACGCGAATCCCGATCTCTTCGATGCCGTCGAGCAACTCGGAGGCAGACGACCATGTCTGTCCGACGATGTCCTTGAGCAGCGACTGAGCCGACGAATCGAGCTTTCCGAGCACACCGGCGACGAGAGCACCCTTTGCGGATGCGTCGGCGACACGGTTGGACAGGGCACCACGCAGTGCCGGCGAGTTGCCGATTGCGCGACCAGCGTCGAGCAGAGCGACACCAGTCGCAACGCTCAGCCCGCTCGTCTTTGCGACCGCAGCCTTAGCAGCGGTCAGCGCAACGCGTGATGCACTTCCCATTTACTTGCTCTTCTCGTTCTTTTCGATATCCGAGAGGAATCGGTCGACGATCGCAGCCGACGACTTCGAGTCCTTGACCTGGTCACCGATGACGCGCCCGGCGAGGTCGAGGGCCAGCTGGCCAACCTCGGAACGAAGTGACTGGATCGCAGCGAGACGCTCGGCCTCGATCGTCTGGTGAGCCTTGGCCGTGATGGCCGCAGCGTCAGTCGACGCCTGGTCCTTCAGCTCGGCAAGGATGATCGCACCTTCGGCGCGGGCCTTTTCCTTGATGTCCGATGCTTCGGCACGAGCCTCGGCAAGCAGCTGGTTGTACTTCTCGAGAGCTTCAGCGGCTTCCTTCTGTGCCGACTCGGCCTGTGCGATGCCACCCTCGATCTTCTCGGCGCGTGCGTCGAGCGTCTCCTGCATCCTCGGGAGGATGACCTTCCAGAAGAAGAAGAGAACGATCGAGAACGGGACGATCGACCAGACGATGTCGTAGATCTCTGGGAGGAGGGGGTTCTTGACCGGTTCCGTTTCCGCAACGGCCGACGCCCACACGAGTACGTGCTGCATGGCGAGTCCTTAAGGAAGCGTTAGATGAAGATGAAGCCGGTAGCGATTCCAACGAAGGCGAGTGCTTCGGTGAATGCGATACCGATGTACATGAGGACGGTGAGACGTCCCTGGAGTTCGGGCTGACGAGCAACCGACTCGATCGTCTTTCCGACGACGATACCCACGCCGATGGCGGGTCCGATGGCTGCGAGACCGTAGCCGACGGTTGCAATGTTTCCCGTGATCTCTGCGAGAACCATGGTGTTTCCTTCCGTTGTTGACCCGGTTGGGTCAGGTGTTGGTTAGTGTTCTTCCGCCAGCGCGAGCTGGAGGTAGACGGCGGTCAAGAGGGTGAAAACGTAGGCCTGAAGTACAGCGACCAGGATTTCGAAGAGCGAGAAGGCAATTCCGAACGCGAGGGTTCCGGTGCCGAAGACGTAACCGAACCATTCGCCGAAGCCAAGGAAGAAGAAGTGCGTCGCCGAGAACAGGAGGACGAGCAGCAGGTGCCCGACGATCATGTTCATGAGGAGTCGCAGCGTCAGCGTGACGGGACGAAGAACGAACGTTGAGAGCAATTCGATCGGGGTCACGACGATGTAGAACGCCTTGGGGACTCCGGGCGGGAAGAGCGCGTTGCGGAGGAAGGCTCCGGGGTGCTTCTTCAGTCCCGCGTAAATGAATGTGACGTACGACGCGACCGCGAGAACGAGCGGGATTCCGATGACGGACGACCCGGCGATGTTGAATCCGGGGACGATTCCGGTGATGTTGAGGAACAACACGAGGAAGAAGATCGTGGTGAGGATCGGCAGGAAGCGACGGCCGTCTTTCTTGCCCAGCAGGTCCTCGGCGATGTTGACACGAACGAGGTCGAGTCCCATTTCGAGAAGCGCCTGGAAGCGGCCGGGAACGATCTTCATGTTGCGCGTTCCGAGCCAGAAGATGACGACGAGAAGGGTGACCATGATCATGCGGATGATCATGATGCGGTTCATCGCGAAGGGGGTTCCCTCGAACAGCACGATGTCGGGGAAGAATTCGGAGATGGACGGAGCGTGGAACTCAACGCCTGAACTGAGAACGAGGCTTGTCAGTCCGTTCAGCAAAGCGTTCTCCTTGGCTCGAGCGTGGGATTACTCTCCACGCAGGGCGTCACTTCTATGACCCTATCATGTCGACGACCGGCACACGAGCCCGTGACACGGCGACAACGTCGCTCACGAGTGCTCCTATGACGGCCGCAATCACGCTGCTCAGCGCGATGACCGGGTTGAGCTCGGCGGTGTTCTTGATGACGAAGACGGCGATGAGGAACAGGACGAATTTCAGCAGCCAAGCGCCCAAAACGGTGGCGAAGAACGCGCCAGAGGCGATGGATCCGCCGGAGAATTTCTGACCGAGCAGAATCGACCCAGCGGTGACACCCATGAACACGAAGGCGATGACGGCTCCGAGTAAGGCGCTAACGACACCCGTCCAACTGTCAACCGAGTAGCCGATTACTCCCCCGACGACGGCGATTGCGGCGGTGATGATCGCCCCGAGTACAAGTGCGGAACGAAGTGCCTTGTTGGCGATCTGAACGGCGGTGGTCACAGTGCCTTCTCCTTGGTCGAGGCGGGCTTTTTCTTGCGCGCAAGAGGCGCGAGAGTCAAATAAGTGGTGACGAGGAAGCCCGCAAGCACGATTCCGGCGGCGACGCCCGCTCGGACGAACATGAACAACAACGCGCCAACCGAGGCAACGGTCGTCCACGCGTAGAGCACCAGAACGGCTCGAAGGTGCGAGTGCCCCATGTCGAGCAGGCGGTGGTGCAAGTGCTTGCGGTCGGCGGTGAACGGCGACTTTCCGTTGAGAAGTCGACGGGTAACCGCCATTCCGAAGTCGAGCAGCGGAATGAGCAAAACCGCGAGCGGAATGACGAGCGGGATGAACGCGGGAATGAACTGTTTCGGATCAACCGTTCCGGGGTCGACCTGGCCCGTGACCGAGATGGTCGAACCGGCCATGATGAGCCCGATCACGAGAGCGCCTGAATCCCCCATGAACATCTTCGCGGGGTACGCGTTGACGGGCAGGAACCCAATCAGGGCACCACAAAGAGATGCCGTCAGCAGAGTCGCGAGGTTGAAGTAGTTCTGGTGCCCGGGCCCGATGGCGAGGATGTACGAATAGATGAAGAAGACGGTTCCCGCGATGAGCGAGACACCAGCGACGAGCCCGTCGAGCCCGTCGATGAAGTTGACGGCGTTCATCACGAGAACGACTGCGAATACCGTGAGAATCAGTGACATCGTCGGCGACAGCAGGATGATTCCGCCGAACGGCAGGCTCACGATCTGAATTCCCGACCACGCCATCACGCCTGCGGCGATGAGTTGTGCACCGAGTTTGGTCAACCAGTCAATGTCGTACAGGTCGTCGAGGATTCCGACGATCGCCATCAACGCAATCGCGATGGACATTCCGATAACGGGAAGCGGGTCGACGAAGACGCGGTCGAACGCGGGAAGAACGGTGGCGAGGGCGAAAGCTGCACCGACTCCCAGCACGATCGCGACACCGCCGAGGCGAGGGGTCGGGGTGGTGTGCACGTCGCGCTCGCGGATGCCGGGATAGATCTTGTACTTGTGGCTCAGACGAAGCATCACCTGAGAGGCGGTGAAACTGACAATCGCCGAGATCAACCCGACGTAGATGTAATTCACGACTCGTCCTCGGCGATTTCTCGGACCACGGCTCGAATCGCGTCGCGCGAGATGACTCCGTCGCGCAAAATGCGAACCGGCCTGCCGATCACGGTCGGGGTGCAGTCGACGATTGTCGAGCCCGAACGGTTGTCCGAGGCGGCGCCACCGTCGAGGTACACGTCGATGCTGTCACCCAGTTGCGCCTCGGCTTCGGCTGCGGTCAGCGCAGCGGGTTCACCCGTTCGGTTGGCGCTGGACACCGCCAGCGGCCCGGTTTCGCTGAGCAGTTCGAGAGCGATCGCGTTGTCCGGCATGCGCACGGCGACAGTTCCGTTCGTGTCGCCCAGATCCCACGTCAGCGTCGGGCGCGCGGGGACGACGATGGTCAGTCCGCCCGGCCAGAACGCCTCGGCGAGTTTCGTCATCTCGGGGGTGATGGTTTCGGCAAGGGCCGACAGTGTTTCGATTCCCCCGATGAGCACGGGCGGCGGCGACTGGCGACCGCGCCCCTTGGCATCAAGCAGCGACTGGACCGCGGTGGCGTTGAACGCATCAGCCGCGACGCCGTACACCGTGTCGGTCGGAATGACAACGAGTCGACCACGACCGATTGCGCCGCGCGCCATTCGCAGGCCGGTCAGCGCCTCGGCGGTGTCGGCGCAGGAATATGTCGTGCTCATCGTTGTCAGTTTATCCATCGGCCGTCAGCGCACAGCGGTGAGGGCTCTTTCGCGATGAAGCAGGTCGGTGTGGGTTGTCGCCCCGCGGAACCCGGACTCGGTGGCAATCGCGCGAACCGCTGCGCCCTGGTTGTCGCCGTGTTCAAGGACGAAGACTCCCCCGGGTCGCAAGAGACGTGCCGCGGTTGCGATGAAGGTGCGGATGTCGCGAAGTCCGTCGTCCCCACCGAACAGTGCCGACTCGGGGTCGTACCCCAGCACTTCGATGTCGGCGGGTTTCTCGGCGTCGGGAATGTACGGCGGATTCGTCACCACCACGTCGACGGTTCCGTTGAGTTCGGCGAGCGCGTCAGCAGCGTCGGCCTGGACCAGCGTGACCCGATCGTCACCGAGTCGGTCAATGTTGCGTTTCGCCCATTCGAGTGCGTCGTCGAATCGCTCGACCGCGAACACGCGCGAGTGTGGAACCTCGGTCGCGAGAGCGAGCGCAAGCGCGCCGGTTCCCGTACCCAGATCGACGGCGAGCGGTGACGGACTCGGCACCTGAATCAGTGCGTCGATCGCCCATTCGGCGACGAGTTCGGTTTCGGGTCGCGGAACGAGAACGCCGGGACCGACGTCAAGCACGAGGTGCCGAAACGGCGCCTGGCCGGTGATGTGTTGAAGCGGCTCGCGCGATTCGCGACGAGCGCCAAACTCGGCAATTTGGTCGAGTTGGTCGGGTTCTAGTTCGGTTCCCATGAACGCCTTGGCCGCAACTTCGCCACGAGTCCAACCCGTGACAAATCCAACGAGCAGCTCAGCGTCCGCCAGGGCCGACGCGATTCCCGCCCGGCTGAAGCGTTCGGCCAGTTCGGAGACGACCTCGGCGACCGTCGCCACGGTTACTCCGACAGCGCCTTGAGTTGGGCTTCTTCGTCGACCTGAATGCAGGACTCGATGATCGGGTCGAGTGCGCCATTCATCACCTGGTCGAGGTTGTACGCCTTGTATCCCGTGCGATGGTCCGCGATGCGGTTCTCGGGGAAGTTGTAAGTGCGGATGCGCTCCGAGCGGTCCATTCCGCGAATCTGGCTCTTGCGGGCGTCACTCGCGACGGCGTCGCGCTCTTCCTGCTGGCGAGCGAGCAGGCGCGCACGCAGAACGCGCATCGCCGACTCCTTGTTCTGGATCTGGCTCTTCTCGTTCTGGCACGACACGACGATTCCGGTGGGGACGTGAGTAATGCGAACCGCCGAGTCGGTCGTGTTGACGGACTGACCGCCGGGACCGCCGGAACGGAACACGTCGATGCGCAGATCGTTGGGGCTGATGTCGATTTCTTCGGGTTCGTCGACTTCGGGGAAGACGAGAACACCGGTCGTCGAGGTGTGGATGCGACCCTGGGTTTCGGTGGCGGGAACACGCTGAACGCGGTGAACACCGCCCTCGTACTTGAGGCTCGCCCACACGCCCTGGGCAGGGTCGTTCGATTTGCCCTTGATGGCGACCTGGACGTCTTTGAGTCCGCCGAGGTCGCTGTCGGTGCGGTCGAGAATCTCGACGCGCCAACCGCGACTGTCCGCGTACTGCGAGTACATGCGAAGCAGATCGGCCGCGAAGAGGGCGCTTTCGGCGCCACCTTCACCGCCCTTGATTTCCATGATCACGTCACGCCCGTCATCCGGGTCGCGCGGGATCAACAGTCGGCGAAGCTTTTCTTCCAATTCCGGAATCGACGCTTCGAGTGCCGGAACTTCCTCGGCGAACGCCGGGTCGTCCTTGGCAAGTTCCTTGGCCGCTGCAAGGTCGTCGCGCGCCGCCTCAAGCAGTTCGTGAGTGTTCACAATCGCGTTGAGTTCGGCGTAGCGACGGTGCAGCTTCTTGGCTCGAGCCGCGTCCGCGTGCACGGACGGATCCGCCAAATCCACCTGGAGTTGGGCGTGTTCCGCGAGGAGACCCTCGATCGACTCAAACATGACGGCCTTAGAGGGTGACGACGCCGGTGGCGATGTCGAGAAGTTCCTCGCGAACGGCTCCGGGGAATCCGTCGGTGACGTGGTCAACGGTCGCGATGACGGTCAGCGAACCGCCGGCCTCGAGCGTGCGACCAGCACCGAAGAGGCGCTTGGTTGCGGCGAAGACAGCCGAGTCAACCGGTCCGTCACCGATCGGGCGTGAGCCCTGGATGACAGCGAGCTGGCCCTTCGCGATACGCGTGAGCGAGTCAACGAGGACGACAACGTGGTGTCCTTTTTCGACGAGTCGCTTTGCGCGAGCGATGGCAAGTTCGGCGACGGTGACGTGCTCGTCGGCGTGACGGTCGTACGACGATGCAGCAACTTCACCGCGAACACCGCGGGACAGAGCGGTGACGTCTTCGGGCAGTCCGTCGGACACGACGACCATGAGGTGGGCGTCGGTCGCGCTGGCCGAGATTTCGGCGGCGAGGTCACGGATGACTGCGGTGCGGGTCGCTCCGGCGGGGGCGTCGACGAGAACGCGCTCGCCCTTCTTGACCCAGTCGAAACGACCGTGCAGACCGAGGCCTTCGGTCGCGTGAATCGGCGTCAGGTCGGCGAAGTCGTCACGAGTGACGGCCTCTTCCGGGGCAGCGCCGTTGACGAAGTCGATCGTCGCGAGGGCGTTGTACTTCTGACGGTTCTGGAAGTCGTTGTCGCGCGGCTGGCGAATCGCACCAACAATCGCGTCTCCGCGGCGCAGGTTGTACTTCTTGACCTGACCCAGCGCGACATAGATGTCGGCGGGGCTGGCAAGGTAACCGGCGGTGCGAACGAACGCGTAGTTGTCGAGAATGTCGAGGATTCCAGCAACGGGAATGAGAACGTCGTCATCGCTGACGGCGTCGAAGTCATCGTCACGACCGCGACCACGCTTGCGGTTGCGCTGGCGGCCACGGCCACCTTCGGACTGGTTGTCGTCGCCGTCCACGGCATCGTTCGAACCGTTCTCGGTCGAATCGCCGTCGGCGGACTCGGTGTTCTTGGCGCCACGACCGCGGCCACGGCCACGGCTGCGCGAACGGCCACCCTCTGCAGGTGCGTCGCCGTCGGCTGCAGGTGCGTCAGCGTTCGACTCGGTGGCCGTTTCCTTCGCTTCGCGCGGCGCCTTCTCGGCGGGTGCGCCTTCCGTCACCTCGATGGGTGCGTCGGGCGACTTCTTCACCGCGCGGCGCGGTGCGCGCTTGCGTGGGGTCGACTCGGACGAGTCGTTGTTGTCGATCACAACGTCGTTGTTCTCGTTTTCCATGGTGTTACTCCTTGTGATTGTCACGCCACCGTGACCAGCCACAAGAAGCGGCATGCGATGGAGTGATGCGAAACCTGCTCGGACGCCGAATTATTTTTCGGTGCCATCGGGCAGTACTACAACAGTAGCACCCTTGAAATCGACGGCGAGCATGAGGCACTCCCACTCGTCGTTTCCTGTCGCCTCGATGAGGTCGGCGGCGCGCTTGCGCTCGACCGGGTCATCGGTGAGGACGAGTACGGACGGGCCGGCGCCCGACACGACCGCGGCGAACCCGGCGTCACGCAACGAGTGCACGAGCGCGTTCGTCGCGGGCATCGCCTCGGCGCGGTATTCCTGGTGCAACTTGTCTTCCGTCGCTTCGTGAAGAAGTTCGGGGCTCTGAATCAGCGCGGCGATGAGCAACGCAGAGCGCGAGACGTTGAAGATGGCGTCTTCGTGCGGAACCTGTTCCGGCTGAAGCGCACGGGCGACCTTGGTGCTCATCGTCGCGTGGCGCGGGACCGCGACCAACAACGAGACACCGCGGTGAACGATGAGCTTCTTGTGCTTGGGGCCATTCGGGGTCGTCCATGCGATGGACAGCGCGCCGAACAGTGCGGGGGCAACGTTGTCGGGGTGTCCCTCGAGTTCTGTCGCGATGTTGAGTAGCCCCTGGGCGTCGATGTCGACGATTCCGTCGAGAAGCCCCTTGGCAAGCATGATTCCGCCGACGATCGCCGCGGAGGACGAACCCATTCCGCGGGCGTGCTGGATGCGGTTTTCGCAGACGAGTTCGACACCGGGGACGGGGACGCCGTACTTCTCAAACGTCTTGATGAGCGAATGCGCGACGAGGTTGGTCTCGTCGGTCGGTACTTCACCCTCGCCGACGCCGTGAACGGTGACACGGACACCGGGGGTGGCCGACGCGGTCGCGGTCAGCTCGTCGTACAGTGACAGCGCCATTCCGAGCGTGTCGAAACCGGGACCGAGGTTCGCCGTCGTGGCGGGAACCTTGACGTGAACGGTGCGGCCCATCGGGACGTCGGCGGCCATCTAGTGGCCCTTCGACATTCCGAGTACCGAGGCAATTTCGTCGGCGTCAACGGGAACGACGAGCGGCGACACGTCGGATCCGTCGGCACGCTTGAGCCCCCACTGCGGGTCCTTGAGTCCGTGGCCGGTGACCGTCAGAACGCACACGGCGTCCTTGGGAACCTGTCCGGCCGCGGCGCGTTCGAGCAGACCAGCGACCGAGATTGCCGACGCGGGCTCGACGAAGATTCCGACCTCGGCGGCAAGGACCTTTTGAGCGGCGAGGATGTCGGCGTCCGAAATCGCACCGAAGTATCCGTTCGAATCCTTGTGTGCGGCAATCGCCAAGTCCCACGACGCCGGCTTGCCGATGCGAATCGCGGTGGCAATGGTTTCGGGGTTGTCGATGGGGGCTCCGTTTACCAGCGGTGCCGAACCGGCGGCCTGGAAACCGAACATGCGCGGAAGAACGTCGGTGACTCCGCGGGCGATCTCTTCGCGGTAACCGCGGTGGTACGCCGTGTAGTTTCCGGCGTTTCCGACCGGGATGAAGTGGAAGTCGGGTGCACGGCCGAGAACCTCGACGACCTCGAACGCGGCGGTCTTCTGGCCCTCGATGCGGTCGTTGTTCACCGAGTTGACGAGGTGAATCGGGTAGTTCTCGGCGAGCTCACGAGCGATGTCGAGGCAGTCGTCGAAGTTCCCCTGCAACTGAAGAATCTGGGCGTCGTGCGCAACCGCCTGGCTGAGCTTGCCCATCGAAATCTTGCCCTCGGGAACGAGCACGGCCGCGGTGATTCCCGCGTACGCGGCGTACGCAGCGGCGGACGCTGACGTGTTTCCCGTCGACGCGCAGATGACGGCCTTCGCGCCGTGTTCGACGGCCTTGGAAATCGCCATCGTCATTCCGCGGTCCTTGAACGACCCGGTCGGGTTCATGCCCTCGAACTTGACGTACACCTTGGCGCCGGTGCGAGCCGACAGCGACGGCGAGTAGATGAGCGGAGTCCCGCCCTCGCCCAGCGAAATGATGGGGGTCTTCGACGTGACGTCGAGACGATCGGCGTACTCATTGAGTACACCGCGCCACTGGCGGGAAACGGGCTTCTTCGCACCAAACAGGTTCGACCAGCGATTCGCCATTACAGACCTTCCACTCGGAGCACACCCGAAACGCGTTCCACGACGGGTGATGCGGCAAGCGCCTCGACTGTCGCGGCGAGATCGGCCTCGATCGCCTCGTGGGTACCGATTACTAGCGTAGCGGTCAGCGAACCGTCGGTTGCGGTCTTTTGTTCGACCGATTCGACCGAAACGCCGTGCTTGGCGAAGAGCGATGCGATCTCGGCGAGGGCTCCGGCGGCGTCCTTGATTTCGAGGGACACGTGGTACCGGGTGTGGATCGCCGAGATGGGAAGGATCGGGAAGGTCGCGTGCGTCGATTCGGCGACACCGGGGCCACCGATGACGTGACGACGAGCGGCGGTGACGAGGTCACCGAGGACGGCCGACGCGGTCTGAATTCCGCCGGCACCGGCGCCATAGAACATCAGCGAACCGGCCGCTTCGGCTTCGACGAAGACTGCGTTGTACGCGCCGTGAACCGCGGCGAGCGGGTGACCCAGCGGAACCATCGCGGGGTATACGCGGGCGCTGACGCCCTCCGACCCGTCCGGACCAATCACGCGCTCGGCGATCGCCAACAGCTTGACGACGTAACCGGCCTTGCGCGCTTCCTGGACCTGTTCCAGCGTCACGCCGGTGATGCCTTCGCGGTACACCTTGTCGACGGGGACGTGAGTGTGGAACGCGAGTGACGCGAGAATCGACGCCTTCTGTGCAGCGTCGAATCCTTCGATGTCGGCGGTCGGGTCGGCCTCGGCGTATCCCAGTTCTGTCGCCATCGCAAGGGCGGCCTCCATCGGTTCGCCCAGCGTGTCGATGCGGTCGAGGATGAAGTTCGTCGTGCCGTTGACGATTCCGAGGATGCGGTGAACGCGGTCTCCGGCGAGAGATTCGCGAAGCGGGCGGATGATCGGGATTGCACCGGCGACGGCAGCTTCGTAGAAGACCTGCGCGCCGACCTGTGCAGCGGCGTCGAAAATCTCTGGACCGTGGTGCGCGAGCAACGCCTTGTTCGCGGTGATGACGTCGGCGCCGGCGTTGATCGCCGAAAGGATCAGCGAACGAGCCGGCTCGATGCCGCCCATCAGTTCGATGACGATGTCCGCGTTGCGAACCAGGGTCTCGGCGTCGGTCGTAATGAGGTGCGCGGGGATCGCCGCGTCACGCTTCGAGTCGGGGTTGCGGACGGCGACTCCTATGAGTTCCAGACCGGCACCGACACGGGCGGCGAGTTCGTCGCCGTGCTGCAGGATCTGGTCGGCCACCTGGGCGCCGACGCTTCCCGCGCCAAGCAGGGCGATTCGAAGGTTGCGGTATTCGATCATCGGTTGTCACTTTCCAACTGGGTGTCTCGAGAGAACAGATCGGCGACGGTTTCGCGTCGCACAAGCAGGGTTGCCGCGCCACCGTGAACGGCGACGACGGCGGGTCGGGCGATTTGGTTGTAGGGGTTCGACAGCGACGCGCAATACGCGCCGGTGGCGGGGACGGCCAGCAGATCGCCGCGGTGGACGTCTCCCGGAAGGTAGTCGGTGCGAACGACGATGTCGCCGCTTTCGCAGTGCTTACCGACCACGCGGACGAGCGCAGGGTCAGTTTCGCTCACGCGGCCGGCCAGTGCGACCGAATAGTCGGCGTGATACAGCGCAGTGCGCATGTTGTCGCTCATTCCACCGTCGACCGAGACATACGTGCGGGTTCCCGCGTTGCCGTGGTCGTCGACGACGTCGATCGGCTTGATCGTGCCGGCGGTGTACAGCGTGATACCGCCGGGGCCGACGACCGAACGACCGGGCTCAATGGCGAGGACCGGAATCGCGATGCCCTTCTCGCCACAGATGCGCGCGACTTCGTGAACGAGCTCAGCGACGAGGTCTGCGGCATCGGTCGGCGAATCAACCGAGGTGTAAGCAATACCGAACCCGCCGCCGAGGTTCAGTTCGGGAACGTCACCGCCCGCAAGTAATTCGGCGTGGACGTCGAGAAGGCGCTGGGCGGCCTCGACAAATCCCGAGATGCCGAATATCTGCGAGCCGATGTGCGAGTGCAGTCCAAGGAAACGCAGTGACGAACGCGACCGAATCGCGGCGACCAACGCGGGAACGTCGCGAAGGGCAACCCCGAACTTCTGGTCTTCGCGAGCCGTCGCGAGGTATTCGTGGGTCGACGCGTGCACACCGGTGTTGGCGCGAAGGCGAACGTTTTGAACAACTCCCGCGTGTTCGGCGATGTCGGCCACGCGATCGACCTCGTCCAGCGAATCGATGACGAGCGACCCGACGCCGACCGTCACGGCGCGATCGATTTCGCCGTCGCTCTTGTTGTTTCCGTGAAGACCGATCGATGCGGCGGGAACGCCGGATGCCAGAGCGAGTTCCAGTTCACCCTCGGTGGCAACGTCAACGCGCAACCCGGCGTCGACCATCCACCGAAGCACTCCGGCGCTGGAGAACGCCTTGCTCGCGTAGTACACGTGCCCGTGAGTGCCGACCGATTCGCACGCGGCGGCAAACGATTCACGGATGCGGCGGGCACGTCCTCGGACGTCCGCTTCATCGAACACATAGAGAGGTGTGCCGAATTCGGCAGCGAGGGCCGAAACGGCCACTCCCCCGATTTCGATTTCACCGTCAGCGTTGCGGTGTGCCGTGTGCGGCCAGACACCGGGCGCAAGCACGTTCGCGTCGAGTGGCGGGGTGAGCCACTTCGGGGCGAGGGGGTTGTTCACGTCAAACCTCACAAGAGTCGTTACACAAGGTGAGGCGAGCGAATCCGGATTGACCCCTGAAGCCGTTCTCTAGTTTAGCGAACCGCGCGTGAGAGTCACACTGTCTTCGGCGGCGACCCACGCGAGCATCGCGCACTTGACGCGGGCGACGAATTTCGACACTCCCGACAACGAGGCGAGGTCGCCGTACTCCTCTTCGTCCAACACGATTTCCCCACGTGAACGCATCGCTTCGCGGAAACCGCCGGCGAATTTTTCGAACTCGTCGATCGTCATTCCCTTGGATTCGGCCGCGAGCATCGATGCAGACGCCTGCGAAATGGAACAGCCGGTCCCTTCCCACTCGATTCCGTCGATGGTCGACCCGTCTGCGGACAGCAGCACCTGCAGGTTAATCTCGTCACCACAGGTCGGGTTGTACTGGTGCGACGGGTGACCGCCGTGATTGATTCCGTAACCGACCTTGCGCTTGTAGTGGTCGAGGATGATCTGTTGATACAGGCTTTCGAGTTCCATCACGCCACCCCAAAGAATCCGCGAACCCGAGCCAGGGCGTCGACCGCGAATTCGACCTCGGCCAACGTCGAATGAACACCAAGCGAGATGCGCGTCGACGAATCAACGCCAAGGCGCTTGTGCAGGGGTTGCGCGCAGTGGTGTCCGACGCGAACGGCAATCCCCTTGGAATCCAGGTACTGACCGACGTCGTGCGGGTGGACTCCGTCGACAGCGAACGAGACGAGCCCGACACGTTCGACACCCACATTTGTTCCCAGCACGTGGACTCCGTCGACGGCGCTGACGAGTCGGTAAAGCACGGCACCCAGCGACGATTCGTGTTCCGCGACGCGATCCATTCCGATGTCGTCAAGGAAACGGATCGAGTCCGCCCAGCCGATCGCCTGGGTCAGTCGCGGGGTTCCCGGCTCGAATTTTGCCGGAGCGGGAAGGTAATCCGCCGAGTCGTAGTCGACGCGGGTGATCATTGAGCCACCCGTGAGTACGGTGGGCATCTCGGCGAGGACACTCGCGCTTCCCCACAGCGCACCGATACCAGTCGGGCCGTACATCTTGTGAGCCGAGAACGCGATGAAGTCTGCGCCAGTTGCGGTGACGTCAAGAGCCATGTGCGGAGCGGCCTGGCAGGCGTCCAACACGACGAGAGCGCCAACACGATGTGCGGCATCGGCAATCTCGCGGAACGGGTTCACGATTCCCAACACGTTCGACACGGCGGGAAGCGCAACGACCTTCGTTCGTTCGGTCAGGACCGATTCGACTGCGCCGACGGTCAGAACCCCGCCGTCTGTCACGGGCGCGATGCGAAGAGTCGCACCGGTCGCCTTCGCGACTTCCTGCCACGGAATGAGGTTCGCGTGGTGTTCGCTTTCGGTGACGACAATCTCTTCGCCCGCTTTCAGAGCGAATCGTTCCGGTGCTCCGACTGCGCTCGCCAGTCGGAAGGCCAGCGCGACCAGGTTGATCGATTCCGTCGCGTTCGACGTGAAGACCAGGTCGCTTGGGCGTGCGTCGATGAATTTTGCGATGGTCGCGCGTGCATCGTCGTATGCCTCGGTCGCTTCGGCGGCAAGCGTGTGCGCGCCGCGATTGACCGCCGCGGTTCGGGTCAGCGCGAAGGTTGATTCGTGTTCGACCGGTCCCGCAGGGCGAAGTGCGGTCGCTGCGGTGTCCAGGTAGACGAGCGGAACGCCGTTGACGCGCTCACGAAGTTCGGGGAACGCCCCGCGGATGCGTTCGGAGTCCTCGTGCGAGAACACCGCTACATCCTCTCCGGTGCGCTGACGCCCAGCAGGAAGAGCCCGTTGCGCAGAACCTGACCGGTCGCGTCGTTCAACCAGAGTCGCGTGCGGTGCAGGTCGGTGATGTCCTCGTCGCCCAGCGGGGTGACGCGGCAGTTGTCGTACCAACGGTGATAGAAAGCTGCCAGTTCTTCGAGATAACGGGCGACGCGGTGCGGTTCGCGCAACTGCGCCGACTGGGCGACGATTCGCGGGAAGTCGGCGAGCGCCGTCCCCAGGTCGGCCTCGGTTTGGTGAGTGAGAAGGGACGCGTCGAACGCAGTTCGGTCGACACCCGCGGTGGCGGCGTTGCGCGAGACCGCGTTGGTACGTGCGTGTGCGTACTGGACGTAGAAAACAGGGTTGTCGTTGGTGCGCTTCTGTAGCAGGTCGGGGTCAAGCGTCAGCGGCGAGTCGGCGGGGTATCGGGCGAGCGAGTACCGAAGCGCGTCCGTTCCCAGCCATTCCTGCAGGTCATTGAGTTCGATGATGTTTCCGGCGCGCTTGGAAAGCTTCGCTCCGTTGATCGACACGAGCTGGCCGATGAGGACTTCGATGTCCTTTTCGGGGTCGTCCCCCGCCGAGCCAGCCAACGCCTTGAGGCGGTGCACATACCCGTGGTGGTCAGCACCGAGCAGGTAGATCTTGTGCTGGAATCCGCGGTCACCCTTGGACAGGTAGTACGCGGCGTCGGCGGCGAAGTATGTGTAGATGCCGTTGCCACGGCGAATCACGCGGTCTTTGTCGTCACCGAAGTCGGTGGTGCGCACCCACACTGCGTCGTCCTCGTCGAACACGTGGCCCTGTTTGCGAAGGCGTTCGATGGCCTGTTCGATGAGTGAATCGTCACCACCGGCGTGCAATGTGCGCTCGCTGAACCACACGTCGAATTCGACGTTGAATCGCTTCAGTGAATCCTTGATTTCCTGCAACTGCAGTTCGTATCCGATGTCGCGGGCGACGATTATCGCCTCGTCACGCGGAAGAGTCGCGAGGTCGGGTCGGCGTTCCAGGGCGACGCGCCCCAGTTCCTGAACGTATTCGCCCGGGTACCCGTTTTCGGGGGTCTCTTCACCCAACGCTGCGGCGAGCACCGATTCGCCGAAGACATCCATCTGGGCGCCGGCGTCGTTGACGTAGAACTCGTTAGCGACGTGGGCGCCGGATGCGCGAAGGACGCGACCGATTGAATCACCCAGAGCAGCCCAACGGGTGTGCCCGATGTGAAGCGGGCCAGTGGGGTTCGCCGAGACGAACTCGAGGTTGATGTGCTGACCGTCCAACGCCGAGTTGTGACCGAATTCGTCCCCTGCGGTGAGGATTGTGCGAGCGATTTCGCCGGCCGCTGCCGCATCAAGCGTGATGTTGAGGAAGCCGGGTCCGGCGATGTCGATCGACTTGATGCCGTCGATTTCGGCGAGCGCCGCCGACAGTTCCTCTGCGAATTCGCGGGGGTTCAGCCCGATCCGCTTCGACAGCTTCAGTGCGATCGATGTTGCCCAGTCACCGTGGTCGCGGTTCTTGGGGCGTTCCAGCGCAACGGTCGAATCATCGATTTCCGCGGCCACCGACTCATCGCGAGTGCCAACCAGCCGACGAACAACATCGGCGATGGCACGGCTGAGCGTTTCGGGGTTCACCCCTCAATCGTAGTCGCTAGCGCATGGGCTCCGATTGGTAGAGTGAACGCCAGGCCCCCTTAGCTCAGTGGATAGAGCGTCTACCTCCGGCGTAGAAGGTCGCAGGTTCGAATCCTGTAGGGGGTGCAACCCGGTGGGTTGCACCCGAGACGCAGAAGTCAATCGAAGAATCACTGCGGGTTCCAGGTGCACAAAGCGATTCGCGGTGCAGGAGACCAAGAGAATTCCGCACCCGACGTGAATTAATTTGCGTGGAAGCGTTTACCTCCGAAAAAGTGCCATTCGTTCGTTCCCAAACGACCTTTTTCACGGCATAGTTGGACTATGACGCGTAGCGATGAAGCCACCGTAACCACCCGCT
>JAHEDU010000074.1 GCA_024641015.1 Micrococcales bacterium | reverse complement strand
CTCGAAGCAGGTTGGTGATGCGGACGGTCGACAAACGGTCACCGGCGTCATTGGTGATCGCGATTTCGTGAACACAAATGGAACGACCGAGCGAGATTGCGGTGCAGGTGGCCGTCACCCAACCTTCTGCGATCGACTTGGTGTGTGTAGCGTTGACGTCGATTCCGACGGCGTAGCGACCGGGTCCGGCGTGAATTGCCGCAGAGAGCGATCCAAGAGATTCCCCGAGGACGACGTGAGCACCACCGTGCAGAATCCCGACGACCTGCCGGTTTCCTTCGACGGGCATGCGGGCGACCGAACGCTCAGCCCCCAGTTCGAGGTACTCGATGCCCATCTTCTGGGCGAGTTCACCGCCGCCGGTCGAAAAACGTGCCTGCAGTTCGGGGTGCAGATGGTCGAGAACGCCCATGTCGCTGTCCTTCCGTCGGTGCCGCTCGGTAGGCTGAACCCGTGACCGACAGCGCCCAGCCTACCCTTCTACTCATCGACGGTCATTCCCTCGCGTTCCGAGCCTTTTACGCCCTTCCGCTCGAGTCGTTTCAGACCTCCGGTGGTCAGCACACGAACGCGATTCACGGCTTCTTGTCGATGTTTCTCACGATTCTTCAGAACGAAAAGCCGACCCACGTCGCCGTAGCGTTCGACATCTCGCGCTTCTCGTTCCGCACCGCTGAATATCCCGAGTACAAGGGAACCCGTGGCGAGACTCCGCCCGAGTTCATCGGTCAGGTGCCGCTTCTGCAAGAGGCGCTGAAGGCGATGAACATCGTCACGATTCAGAAGGAAAACTTCGAGGCGGACGACATCCTCGCTACCCTGTCGACGCAGGGCCAAGCTGCGGGGATGCACGTGCTCGTCGTTTCCGGTGACCGTGACACGATCCAGCTCGTCAACAACGACGTCACGCTGTTGTACCCCAGTGCTCGTGGCGTCGCCGAACTCAAGCGCTACACGCCCGATTCGGTTGAGGAACGCTACGGAATCCGCCCGGATCAGTACCCCGACATTGCCGCTCTCGTCGGCGAAACGTCAGACAATCTTCCCGGCGTCGACAAGGTCGGTGAGAAGACCGCAGTTAAGTGGATTCAGCAGTACGGATCGTTGACCGAGGTTCTCGCACACCGTGACGAAATCGGGGGAGTAGTCGGACAAAACCTGCGGGACCAGATCGAGAATGTCGAACGCAATGCTCGACTCAACAAGCTCGTTCGTGACGTCGAGTTGCCGTTCGGACCCGCAGATCTTGAACGCAAACCGATTGACGGACCGGCGGTTGTCGATGTATTCGATCGACTCCAGTTCCGAACGCTCAAGCAACGCGTGTTGCAGTTCGGCGGTATTGACGCAGCGGACATCCCGACGACTGCGCCCGATGCTCCCAGTCGTCCGACCGTCGCAGCACCAGAACCACGTCACATCGGCGACGAAGAACTGTCGAAGTGGTTGAAGGACAACGCGGAAACTCGCCTCGGATTGGTGATCGAGCCTGACCTCGACGGTTTCGCGATCGGAATTTCGTCTCCGACCGACGCGGTTCGTTCGGTCCGAGTTTCGAAGTCGCTCGAACACACAGGGTTTGACGCCTGGCTCGCCTCTGATTCGCCCAAGATCGTCCATGACGGCAAAAAGCTGGGGCACCGCCTTGCGGACGTTGGACTGACGATCGCCGGCGTAGTCCGTGACACACGTATCGCCGCGTGGCTTGACAACACCTCTGCCAAGTCGCTCGACCTGCCCGACATCGCACGTTCGTTGACAGGACTCGATGTTCCTGCCGCGGCACCAGCGGACGAGCTCGTACCGACCGTCGATTCGGCTGCGCTAGCAACGACTGCGTGGATTCTGACCCAACTCGACGCCGAACTCGAATCACGCCTCGATGAAGGTCAACAGACGGTTGAACGCGACATCGAGCTTCCGCTTATTCCCGTCCTGGTCGACATGGAACGAGCTGGAATCGCCGTCGACAAGGGGATTCTCGACGAACTGTATGAGCGACTGATTTCCTCGGCGGATGCGACAGCAAAGAAGTTGTTCGAGATGATTGGGCACGAGATGAACCTCTCGTCGCCGAAGCAGCTTCAGGAAGTGCTCTTCGAACAACTTCAGATGCCGAAGACGCGATCGACAAAGACCGGGTATTCCACCGACGCGGCGTCACTTGCCGACCTTCAGGAAAAGAATCCACACCCTTTCCTCGACGGACTGCTCGAACACCGCGAACAGACGAAGCTGGCGCAGATTGTCGAGACGCTCCGGAAGAGCATCAAACCCGATGGGCGCATTCATACCTCGTTCGACCAGGTCGGAGCACAGACCGGTCGCATGTCGTCGACAGATCCGAACCTGCAGAACATCCCGATCCGCAGTGACGTCGGCGCCGAGATCCGTGCGGCGTTCATCAGCGATGAACAGCACGAGACGTTGCTCACGGCCGACTACTCACAGATCGAAATGCGCATCATGGCGCACCTCTCGGGCGACGACGGACTGATCGAAGCCTTCCGCTCGGGCGAGGACCTGCACCGCTTCGTGGGCGCGAAAGTGTTCGGTGTCGAACCGGCAGACGTGACTCCCGCGATGCGGTCCAAGGTCAAGGCGATGTCGTACGGACTCGCTTACGGGCTGTCGGCCTTCGGGCTCGCGAAGCAGCTTCGCATCGAGAACTCGGAAGCGAAAGCGTTGATGAGCGACTACTTCGCTCGATTCGGCAAAGTTCGTGACTACCTGCGCTCGGGCGTCGAACAGGCACGCAAGGACCTGTTCACCACAACGGTGTTCGGACGCAAGCGCAGCTTCGCCGACCTCGCGAGCAGCAACCGGATGGTCCGCGATAACGCTGAACGTGCCGCTCTCAATGCCCCGATTCAGGGAACGAGCGCGGACATCATGAAGATTGCGATGATTCGAGCAGCGGAAACGGTTCGTCTCGCCGGTCTCAAGTCCAGGCTGCTGCTCCAGGTCCACGACGAACTCGTCTTCGAGGTTGCCAAGGGCGAAACGGACAAGGTTCGCAAACTCGTTGAAGAGGCGATGGAGCACGCGGTTGAGCTCTCGGTTCCGCTTGACGTCCAGGTCGGTGTCGGTCACTCGTGGCGCGAGGCTGGTCACTAGGCTCTGATTCATGAGCACCGAACGCATCCCCACCGCCGTTGACCGAGTCGCCGAAGCATGGGTCGACACGATCTGTGAATTAGATCCGGATGTGCGCATCTGGCTTGGCCGAGATGGTGATGTCACGGGGTTCGGCGACCTGTCACCGGCTGGTGCCGAAGCACACCGCGCAGCAGCGGCGAACGCGCTTGCGAATTTGAACGCCGCCGAGCCCATCGACGACATTGACCGTGTCACGAAAATGGACCTTGCCCGCGAATTGCAGTTGTCGCTTGAACTTCACGACGCCAAGTGGGGCCTTCGCGATCTCAACAACATCGCTTCACCCGCCCAGGGACTTCGCGACATCTTCGACCTCATGCCCACCGAAACCCACGACAACTGGGAAACCATTGCCCACAAGCTGGCGAACCTCCCGAAAGCGCTTCACGGCTACCGCGAATCCCTTGCCCAGGGAATCTCCGAAGGCATCGTCCCCGCACGTCGACAGGTAGTCGAAGTCATCACCCAGGCGAAGCGCAACGCTGGACCGGATGGCTTCTTTGTGGATTTCGCGACGAACTCGGCACCAGCTGATCTTCCCGAGTCGACCCGTAAGTTGCTACACACCGCTGCCGAGGCAGCCCGAAACGCGTACCTCGAATTCGCGGGATTCCTCGAGCACGATCTCGCGCCGGTTGCCCTCGAACGCGACGGCGTCGGCCGCGAGCTCTACCAGCTGCACTCGCGTCATTTCGTCGGCGCAACGATTGACCTCGACGACACGTATGAGTGGGGAATCGAAGAGCTTCGTCGCATGGTCGACGAGCAGGAAACGATTGCCAAGCGACTGTCTGGCGGAAGTGTCGCAGACGCGGTTAAGGCTCTCGACGCCGATCCGGCACGCAAGATTCACGGGACCGACGCCCTTCAGGCGTGGATGCAGAACCTTTCTGACACCGCGGTCCGCGAGCTAGGGAAGACCCACTTCGACATCGCAGAGCCGATGCGCGCGCTTGAGTGCATGATTGCACCCACCAAGGACGGCGGCATTTATTACACCGGACCGTCGGATGACTTCAGCCGTCCCGGTCGCATGTGGTGGAGCGTTCCCGAAGGTGTCACCGAATTCGATACGTGGCGCGAAACCACGACGGTGTATCACGAGGGCGTGCCCGGCCACCACCTCCAGATCGCTCAGGCGACCTACAACAGTGCTGAACTCAACACCTGGCGGCGAACCCTCGCCGGCACGAGCGGTCACGCTGAAGGTTGGGCACTCTATGCCGAACGGCTCATGGACGAACTCGGTTATCTTTCTGACGACGGAGACCGTTTCGGAATGCTCGACGGTCAGCGCATGCGCGCAGCCCGCGTGGTACTTGACATCGGCGTTCACCTGGGCAAGCAGCGCCCGGACGGCAAGGGCACGTGGGACGCGGATTACGCGTTCCAGTTCATGCGCGACAACGTGCTCATGGAGGACGAATTCGTCCGTTTCGAAGTAAACCGTTACCTCGGGTGGCCTGGCCAGGCGCCGTCGTACAAGGTCGGTCAGCGGATTTTCGAGGACCTGCGGGCTGAATCGGCTCGTCGTGAAGGCTCGTCCTTCTCGCTCAAGGCTTGGCACAAGCGCGTTCTCGACATCGGGGGAGTCGGACTCGACACCCTGAAATCCGCCGTTCTCGACGGGTAAGCCTGTTTGCGCCGCACGTGGTCGGCGCGGTACAGTGGAACGTTGCCAACCGGCAACAATTCCCTGTCCGCCGCCCGCGTGATGAGAATTACGTGGGCTTTATTTATGCCCTTCGGAGCAAACCAACATATGACTAACACCC
>JAHEDU010000015.1 GCA_024641015.1 Micrococcales bacterium | reverse complement strand
CGAGCGACACGCGCTCCTGCGCCATCGTGTCGCGTTCGCGAACCGTGACGGCCTGGTCGTCGAGAGTGTCGAAGTCGACCGTGATCGCGAACGGCGTGCCGATTTCGTCCTGACGGCGGTAACGACGACCAATCGCGCCGGCGTCGTCGAAGTCGACGTTCCAGTGCTTGCGCAGGTTGGTGGCGAGGTCCCGTGCGAGCGGCGACAGATCTTCGTGGCGCGACAGAGGAAGAACCGCAGCCTTGACCGGAGCAAGACGACGGTCGAGTCGCAGAACGGTTCGAACGTCGACGCCACCCTTTGTGTTGGGGGCTTCGTCCTCGTAGTACGCGTCGACGAGGAACGCCATGAGCGAACGCGTCAGTCCCGCCGCTGGCTCGATGACGTATGGCGTCCAGCGCTCGTTCTTGTTTTGGTCGAAGTACGACAGGTCAGTTCCCGACGCCTTCGAGTGCGTCGACAGGTCGAAATCGGTGCGGTTCGCGATGCCTTCGAGCTCGCCGAACTCGCCCGATTGGAAGCCGAAGCGGTACTCGATGTCGACGGTTCGCTTGGAATAGTGCGACAGCTTTTCCTTGGCGTGTTCGTACAGGCGCAGGTTTTCGGGGTTGATACCGAGGTCGGTATACCAGCGGAAACGCTCGTCAATCCAGTACTGGTGCCATTCCTCGTCCGTTCCGGGCTCGACGAAGAATTCCATCTCCATCTGTTCGAACTCGCGGGTGCGGAAAATGAAGTTTCCGGGGGTGATCTCGTTGCGGAACGACTTTCCGATCTGGCCGATGCCGAACGGCGGCTTCTGGCGGGCGGCACCGACGACGTTGTTGAAGTTGACGAAGATACCCTGAGCGGTTTCGGGACGCAGGTAGTGCATTCCCTCCTCATCCGCGACGGGTCCCAGGTACGTCTTGAGGAGTCCCGAGAACTCCTTCGGTTCGGTCCACTCGCCGCGGGTTCCACAGAAACCGCACGCGATCTCGGCGAGTCCGTCCTTGGGCGCACGGCCCTTCTTTTCGGTGAATTCCTCTTCGAGGTGGTCGGCGCGGAATCGCTTGTGGCACGAGAGGCACTCGACGAGCGGGTCGCTGAACACGTCGACGTGTCCGGACGCTTCCCACACCTGGCGGGGCAGAATTACGGACGAGTCGAGACCGACAACATCAGCGCGGCTCTGCACCATGGTCTTCCACCACTGGCGCTTGATGTTCTCTTTGAGTTCAACACCGAGCGGGCCGTAATCCCACGCCGAACGGCTACCGCCGTAGATTTCGCCTGCCTGGAAAACGAACCCGCGTCGCTTAGCGAGCGAGATGACGGAATCGAGACGACTGGGTTGTGCCACGAAGGACCTCCTGAAAGCGGGCGAGAGGCTAGTTTATCGGGCGGTCGGCTTGTCCACGGCACCACCGAAGCGTCGGTCACGTCCGATGTACGATTCGACAGCGTCCCACAGATTCTGTCGCGAGTAGTCCGGCCACAGCGTGTTCTGGAACACCATCTCGGAATACGCGCTCTGCCACAGCAGGAAGTTGCTCGTTCGCTGTTCGCCACTGGATCGGATGAACAGGTCCACATCGGGCAGATTAGGGGCGTACAGGTGCTGCTGAATCGACTTCTCGGTGACACGCGCGGGGTTGAGTTTGCCCGCCGCGGCTTCCTCCGCGATCTGACGAACCGCATCGACCAGTTCGAGTCGTCCGCCGTAGTTCACGCACATCTGCAGGGTCATCGTCGAGTTCTTCTTCGTCATCTCTTCCGCGTCACGCAGTTCGGTGATGACGGAATTCCAGAGTTTGGGCGTGCGTCCCACCCATTGCACCTTGACGCCCCACGCGTTGAGCTGGTCGCGCCGCCGGCGAAGCACCTCGCGGTTGAACCCCATGAGGAACTTGACCTCGTCGGGGCTGCGTTTCCAGTTCTCGGTGGAAAACGCGTACACGGAGAGGTGCTGAACACCGATTTCTATCGCCCCGGCAACGACGTCGAGCAGGGCGGCTTCGCCGGCTCGGTGTCCTTCGACACGCGTCAGGCCACGCTGGTTCGCCCACCGACCGTTGCCGTCCATGACAATCGCAACATGCTTCGGCACCGCACCGCGGTCGAGCACAGGAGGAGTGAGTCCCGTGTAGTCGAGGGGCAAAAAGTCGGTCATGTTTTCCGTGAATCGATGTGGCTGAGCGAGCGAATCGATCGCTCGAGGTGGAACTGCAGGTACGCGGCGACGATACCACGCGCCTCGCGTCGGGCGATGGGGTCAGAAACGTCCGCGACCGTCCAATCCCCCGCCAACAACGCGGCAAGCAACGCGATCGACTCGGATTTCAGCCGAGGCGTTCCGGGAGGCGCCGACGCGTCCGACACAACACCGCCGGCGGTGATGAGGAAATGCGTGTGCGCGCCCTCTTCGCCCGTCAAGACGCAGGTCGAGAGTTCGGGGGTCCACCCCGCAATGGACAAGGCACGCAGGATGTACGAATCGAGGATCAGTTCCGGGGCGTGCGCCTTGGACGCGAGGGCCTTGAGCCCTCCCAACAGAAGCTGGTACTGCGACGACGAGTGGTCGTGGTCGGTCAGCCGGTCGGCGGTTTCGACCATCGCCGTGCCCGTCGTGTACAGGTCATAATCGGCGGCCAAGTCCGAGCCCAGAAGCGCCACCGTTTCGACCTGCTGAACGGTGTCGAGGTTCTTGCCCTCATAGAACTGTACGTCCGCAACCGCGAAAGGTTCGAGGCGCGAGCCAATGCGACTCCCCGTCTTGCGGACCCCCTTGGCAACCGCGCGAATCTTGCCGTGCGTTTTCCCCAGCGCCGTGATGATGCGGTCCGCCTCACCCAACTTGTGGGTGCGAAGGACGATCACCTCGTCGCGATAAGACGGCATGCATCCATTGTCGCGGTGTCGACCGCCCGCGCCCTCCCGACACGAGAGAATGGTGGCGTGGACTCACTCTTCGTCATCCCGCTGTGGCTCGACCTCCTCGCCGTCGCAATCGGCGCATTCCAGGGTGCGATGTTCGCTTCGCGTTACCGCGACGCCGAACTTGACCTGTTGGGCGTCGCTCTGATTGGCATCGTGTCCGGCTTCGGCGGTGGAATCGTTCGTGACATCTTCCTGTCCACCGAAATCGCCGCTTTCCACGACAACGGCTACCTCATCACCGCAACCATCGCGGCGCTCTTCGGAATGCTCATCGCGCGATTCCTTCACAAGATCGAGATGGTCATCACGCTGTTAGACGCGCTGACCATCGGAATCTTCGGCGCGATCGGCACCACCAAGGCGCTGTCGTTCGGCCTTCCGGTCATTCCCGCGCTGTTCATCGGTGTCGCAGCAGCGGTCGGCGGATCCATCATTCGCGACATGTTGCTGGCGCTGCCAATCCAGCTGATGCAGGTCGGATCGCTGTATGCCGTGGCCGCCGGTATCGGTAGTGCAACGGTCGTCGCACTTCTCGCGCTTGGCCAGGACGTCACCGTTTCCGGAATCGCCGGCGTCGCTGTCACAACCACAATTCGCATGTTGTCGGTCATCCTCGGCTGGAAACTGCCAGCTCAGCGTGAGGTTCCGACCGTCACGACGGTCATTCGAACCATCCGCAAGCAAGGTTAGCGAGAACCTGATCCCGCGAGATTAGGCGCCGAGCAACAGGTCATAACGCTTGAATACTTCGTCGTAAACCCAGCCTCGGCTCTCATAGAGAGCTTGTGCCGGCAGGTTAGTGTGCGCGGTGCGAAGCCAGATTCGGGAGGCGCCGGCGTCACGTGCCGCGGATTCCGCCTCATCCATGAGTTGGTTGGCGATCCCCTGTCCGCGATGCTCCGGTTCGACAAAGAGATCGTTCAGCAGCCACACAACGCTGAGAGAAACGGTCGAAAACGACGGGTAACACTGGGTGAAACCGACCAACGACCTATCAACTTCTGCAACGAAGAGAACCGATTCGTCGCGCGAGATACGGTCCGCCACGAATTGTTCGGTCAGTTCGCTGTTGTCCTGTAGATAGAACGCGCGATACTGCTCGACAAGCCCCGTCAGTAGGCCGACATCGGACAGTGTTGCGCGACGAATCTGAACCATTGTGAAAACTTTAGCCGCGGGACTTTGGTGCTGCGATCTTGAGGTAGAGCTTCATCAGGTTCGGCACGACGAGGTACACGGCAAGCGGAACGACGACGAGAGTCAAGACCAAGACCTTGAGCAACGGGTGAGCGTCCCCCATGACGGGGACAATCGTGACAAAGCCGAGGGAAACGAGCGGGAAGATCGCGAGCCAGGTGATGAAGGCGCGAACGTGAATGGAAGGCTGATTCATAGTGCTTCCCACACTATGTGCGGGAACGAACCGAACGGTTCACCGCCGACACGATCGCCTTTAGTGACGCGGTCGAGATGTCGCCGTCAATGCCGACTCCCCACAGCGTGGTGCCGTCGACCTCAAGTTCGACGTAAGCCGCGGCAAGAGCGTCACCCGATGCGCTGAGTGCGTGCTCGACGTAGTCGAACAGGCGAATCTCGTGTCCGTGTTCGGCCATGATTCCGAGGAACGCGGCGACGGGACCGTTACCGGTGCCCGATACCTCGAGAACATCGGTTCCGACACGCAGTGACGCGTCGAGTCGAACCTCGCCCGACATGTCCGACTGGGTGCGGGTGCCGAGAAGCTCGTAGCGACCCCACTTCTCGTCGGCGGCGGATGCTGGCAGATATTCGTCGATGAAGATCGCCCAGATCTCGTCGCTCGACACCTCTCCACCCTCGGTGTCCGTCTTGCCCTGGACAACGCCCGAGAATTCGATCTGCAGCTTGCGGGGCAGGTCGAGGTTGTGGTCAGTCTTGAGCAGGTAGGCGACGCCGCCCTTACCCGACTGCGAGTTGACGCGAATGACGGCCTCGTACGTGCGACCGACGTCCTTCGGGTCGATCGGCAGATACGGAACGCCCCACTCGATGTCGTCAACGGACTTGCCTTCAGCCTTGGCGCGAGCCTCCATCGACTCGAAGCCCTTTTTGATGGCGTCCTGGTGCGAACCGGAGAACGCCGTGTAGACGAGGTCACCCGCCCACGGGCTGCGCTCGTGAACTTTGAGCTGGTTGCAGTATTCGGCAGTGCGACGGATCTCGTCGAGGTTTGAGAAATCGATCTGCGGGTCAATCCCCTGCGTGAACAGGTTCAGTCCCAGAGCGACGAGGTCCACGTTTCCGGTGCGCTCGCCGTTACCGAACAGGCAGCCTTCGATTCGATCGGCGCCGGCCATGTACCCCAGTTCCGCGGCGGCAATAGCCGTTCCACGGTCGTTGTGCGGGTGCAGCGAGATGATGACGTTCTCGCGATTGTTGATGTGGCGACCCATCCACTCGATCGAGTCGGCGTAGACGTTCGGTGTCGCCATCTCGACGGTCGCGGGCAGGTTGATGATGACCTTGCGATCGGGAGTGGGTTCGAGGACCTCCAGCACCGCGTTGCAGACCTCCACCGCGAACTCGAGTTCCGTGCCGGTGTACGACTCGGGGCTGTATTCGTAGAACACGTTCGTGCCAGGAACTTCGCTCTCCAATGAGCGGCACAGGCGCGCACCCTCGAGTGCGATGTCGATGATCCCCTGCTTGTCGGTCTTGAACACGACTTCGCGCTGCAGGATGCTCGTCGAGTTGTACAGGTGAACGATCGCGTTCTTTGCGCCCTTGATCGACTCGTAGGTGCGTCGGATGAGGTGCTCGCGCGCCTGGGTGAGGACCTGAATCGTCACGTCGTCGGGAATGAGACCTTCCTCGATGATCGTGCGCACGAAATCGAAGTCCGTCTGCGACGCGGACGGGAAACCGACCTCGATTTCCTTGTAGCCCATCGCAACGAGCGTCTCAAACATCACACGCTTGCGTTCGGGGCTCATCGGGTCGATCAGCGCCTGATTGCCGTCACGAAGGTCGACGGCACACCAGCGCGGGGCTTCGGTGATTCGCTTCGTCGGCCAGGTGCGGTCGGGAAGGTCGACGTTGATGATCTCGTGATACGGGCGGTAGCGGTGAATCGGCATTGCCGAAGGCTTCTGGTTGTTCTTCACGGTGTTCTCCTGTTTTGGGTTTGCGGCCAACGGGAATCTCCGCGACGAGTGAGGCCTGGTGTCTAGGACCCGTCGCGGCCGCTAAGAAGGAGACCGTTCAGCATGGTGTCAGGCTAACACGCGGGCGTGTTCGGAATCAAAAACCGAGGCGCCCGAGCGCCTTGGGGTCGCGTTGCCAATCCTTGGAAATCGTGACGTGGAGGTCGAGGTAAATCGACCGGCCCATGAGCGCTTCGATCTTCGGTCGCGAGCGCTCCCCGATGAGCCGCAGCATCGACCCCTGTCGCCCAATGATGATTCCCTTTTGCGAATCGCGTTCCACGATGAGCGACACGAACACCTTGGTGCGCTTGCCCTCGGTGACAATGTCGGTCAGCGTCGCCGCCAACGAATGCGGAAGTTCGTCGCTGAGTTCTTCGAGTACGGCTTCGCGGACGATTTCCGGGATTCGCGACTCGAGCGTCTCGTCGGACACGGACTCCTCCGGGTACAACATCGGCGACTCGGGCATCATCGGGATTAGCGCCGCGATGAACTCGTCCATCCCGTCTTCCGTCTCGGCCGACACAGGAATGACGAGTTCCCAATCGCGCAGTTGTCCGACCTCGGCGAGCTTGGACAGCACCTGGGTGGGCGAAACGCGATCGGTCTTCGTGACAATTCCGACAACGCGTGCTCGCGGGTATCGGGCGAGCTGTTCGAGGATGAACCGGTCCCCCTTGCCAATCGGCTCGTCGGCCGGCAGACACATGCCGATAACGTCGACATCGCCCAGGGTGGTTTCGACGAGAGCGTTGAGTCGTTCGCCAAGAAGCGTTCGTGGACGGTGAAGGCCCGGGGTGTCCACGATGATGAGCTGCCCTTCCCCGCGCGTGACGATTCCGCGAATCGTCTTTCGGGTCGTTTGCGGCTTGGACGAGGTGATGGCAACCTTCTCCCCAATCAGCGCGTTCATCAGCGTCGACTTGCCGACGTTCGGTCGACCAACGAAGGACAGAAATCCACTACGAGTCGACATTGGGATCCTCTACGGTAACAATCACGGTGACGAGTCGCTTGCGACGGCGCTCGACTCTTTCGGCAACAATCAACAGGCCGTGTGCGTGCACGCTGTCCCCCGTCGCGGGCAGGCGACCCAGGTTCTTCACAAACAGTCCGCCGACGGTGTCGACGTCGTCCTCGTCGATGTCGAGGTCAAGGTGCTCGGCGAGGTCACCGATGTTCGCCGCGGCGCTGACACGAATCGAACCGTCACCGACGGGCGTGAACTCGCTGTCGTCATCGTCGTATTCGTCCGAAATCTCGCCGACGACCTCTTCGATGAGGTCCTCCATCGTGACGAGCCCGGCAATCCCGCCGTATTCGTCGACAACGAGCGCCATGTGGTTGGCGCGCTCTTGAAGTTCGCGAAGCGCTTCGTCGCCCTTCTTGACCTCGGGGATGAACAGCGCGGTGCGCAGAATCGCGGTGACCGGGGTCTTTTTGGCGCCGTCGGGGTCGCGGCGCACGTATCGAATGATGTCTTTGAGATACGCGATTCCGCGAATGTCGTCCGAGTCCGCGCCGATGACCGGCATGCGCGAAAATCCGTCAGCGAGAAACTTGCCCAACGCCTCGTCGATCGTGTCGGTCGCGTCCAGCGTCGACATTTCGGTTCGCGCGACCATCACTTCGCGGACGATGGTGTCACCGAAATCGAAGATCGAGCGAATGAGATCGCGGTCTTCCTCTTCGATTGCGTCGGACTCGGTCGCTTCATCGACGAGCGACAAGAGCTGGCGTTCCGTGTTGACCGACGTGCGCGCGCGACCGGGAGTCACGGCGTTTCCGATGCCCACGAGTGCGACCGTGATAGGCCCCAGAATGACCCGGAAGGCTCGAACCAGCCACCCCGTCCACTCGACGATGACGAGAGGGTGTGCGCGACCGACGGATCGCGGGCTGGAACCGACGAGCACGAATGTGATGACGGCCATCGTCGCGGCCGAGGCGACGAGCGCCTGCCATAGGTCGAAGCCGGAACTCACAAAGGCGAGGGACACGAGAATTGCCGCAAAAGTTTCGCAGAGAACACGAACAAAGTTGATGGCATTGAGGTGACCGGGAATGTCGCTGGCAATCTTGTCGAAGGTCTTCGCGCGAGCGGTTCCTTCCCCCAGTCCTGCGACATCGTTTCGGGACAACGACAAATACGCGGCGTCAATTGCCGCTGTCAGTCCGCCGATCGTCACAAGAACGAGAGCGATAACGCTGAACCAGACCGCCATTAGTCGTGTGCGGCGGCGAACGTCTCCAGCAACTGGCGCTGAAGCGCGAACATCGCCTTCTCCTCGTCTGGTTCGGCGTGGTCAAAACCGAGAAGGTGCAAAATTCCGTGGGTCAACAAGAGGCGAATCTCGGCCTCGGTCGAGTGCCCCGCGCCAACTGCCTGGCGCTCGGCCACCGTCGGACAAATCACGACGTCTCCCAGCAACCCCGGATCGGTTGGCTTCTCGTCGGTACCGGGTCGAAGCTCGTCCATCGGGAACGACAGGACGTCCGTCGGTCCCGGTTCATCCATCCACTCGATGTGCAACTTCTCCATCGCGGGCTCGTCCACGAACACCACCGTGAGGTCAGCATCTGGGTGAACCTTCATCGCGTCGAGAACGTGCGCCGCAAGCGCGTTCATCGTCTCGGCTTCGATGGTGAACGTTGTCTCGTTGACGATGTCGACAGTCACGACTGTGCTCGCTTTCGCTGTGGCTTCCCGGCGGTCTTCGCCTGAAGTTTCTGTTCATGAAGTGTGTACGCATCGACGATCTTGCCGACAAGGGTGTGACGAACGACGTCCGCGCTGGTCAGCGTGCTGATGTGAATCTCGTCCATTCCATTGAGAATGCGGGTGGCGAGGGTCAGCCCCGAAATCGAGGTTGGCAGGTCGATCTGGGTGATGTCACCCGTGATCACCATGGTCGAGCCGAACCCCAGTCGCGTGAGGAACATCTTCATTTGCTCCGGAGTGGTGTTCTGCGCTTCGTCCAGGATGATGAACGCGTCGTTGAGGGTGCGGCCTCGCATGTATGCCAGTGGCGCCACCTCGACTACGCCGGTCGCCAACAACTTGGGGACCAGTTCGGGGTCGAGCATGTCGTTGAGGGCGTCATAAAGAGGGCGAAGGTACGGGTCGATCTTGTCCGTGAGTGTTCCCGGCAGGAATCCGAGCCGCTCACCCGCCTCTACCGCCGGACGAGTCAAGATGATGCGGGTGACTTCCTTGCGCTGAAGGGCCTGAACCGCCTTCGCCATCGCCAAGTAAGTCTTTCCGGTGCCCGCCGGACCAATTCCGAACACGATCGTGTTGTGCGCAATTGCATCGACGTACTCTTTTTGGCCAGCGGTCTTGGGACGGACTGTCTTTCCACGGCTCGAGACGATGGCCTCGCCCAGAACATCGCTGACGCTCTTTCCGTCGCGCACGATAGTCGAGCCGCTCGTGACGTCACTGTCGTCGAGCTCGACCCCGTTCGCGATCATGTCGAGCAACTCGCGGAAGTGCTTTTCGACGCGGTGAACCTCGTCAGCATCTCCGTCGATCGAGATGGCGTTTCCGCGCACGTTGATGGTGACGCTGGGGTACCGCTGCTCGAGCGACGACAGAAAACGGTCCTGCGGGCCCAGAAGTCTGACCATCGCAATTCCGTCAACCTCGATGTCGACGCGCGTGACGCTACTCTCCGCCAAGGGAACCTTCCGCCAATCCCCCGGCGAGCACGTGTGCGTGCACGTGGAAGACGGTTTGGCCGGCGTTTGCACCGGTGTTGAAGACGAGTCGGAAGTCTCCGTCCGCATGTTCCGCAGCGAGTTCGCGTGCGGTTGAGACAATTTCGGCAAGAAGCGCCGGGTCACCAGCTGCGAGTTCACTGACGTTCGCGTATTCCTCAGTCTTGGGAACGACGAGGAGGTGGACGGGAGCCTGCGGTGCGAGGTCACGGAAAGCGATGAGGCGCTCGGATTCGAACACGATGTCCGCGGGAATCTCGCGGTCGATGATTCGGCTAAAGATGCTCACAGTGTTCAGTCTATCCGCGTCACCATTGGCCGAGCAGGGCGTTGAGGGCCGCAATCGCCGCGGGACCGGCGGTCGATGTCCGCATGATGTCTTCGCCGACTCGGACCACCGTGGCGCCCGAGGACACGAGAGTGTGAACTTCAGCTTCGGTGATTCCGCCTTCGGGACCGACGACCAGTGCGATGGCGGTCGCGCCAGCGTGTGCGCGAGCCCACTCACCGATACCCAGTTCCGATCGAGGGTCGAGCACGAGGACGTGAGTATCTGCGGCCGCCGTCATAATCCGAGCGGTTGAGACGGGTTCGGTGATGACGGGGATTCGCGATCGCACAGACTGCTTCGCGGCCTCGCGCGCAATCGCCTGCCAACGCGCCACGCCCTTCGCACGCTTGTCGCCCTCCCACCTCGAGATGGATCGCTCTGATTGCCACGGAACCACCCGGGAAACGCCCAATTCGGTGCTGGCCTGAACCGCCATCTCGTCACGGTCGCCCTTGGCGAGAGCCTGAACGAGCGTGAACTGAACTGCACGTTCGGCCTCGAATCGGGGTGCTTCGATGTCTACCTCGACGCGGGACTTCGAAACCGCGCGGGCGATTCCCGCCGCACGCCACCCGCGACCGTCGGACACCGCGATCGATTCACCCTCTCGAAGCCGTGCAACCTGTGCGGCGTGATGGGCTTCGTCACCGGTCAACTCGACACGAGTCGTCGACTCGTCGATGGAGTCAAGAGTGAAGTACAGGTGAGCCATTACGCCCCGAAGAATCGGTCGCGCAACTTGGCGAAGAGACCTTGGCGGTGTTCAGCGAAGTATGGCGCATTGGCCGCACGAAGTTTGGCGAACTCGTCAATCAACTTCGCTTCGGCCTTGGACAACTTTTGCGGAGTGACGACCTGAATGCCGACCTTGGCGTCGCCACGACCTGAGCCACGAAGGTGCGAGATCCCACGGCCCTTGACTGTGAGAACGTCACCGGATTGCGCGCCTGCCTTGATGTCGATTTCCATCTCGCCGTCGAGAGCGTCGAGTGTGGTGCGGACTCCGCGAATAGCGTCAACCATGTCGATCTGGACGGTCGCGAGCAAGTCGTCGCCCTGGCGTGCCCACAGTTCGTGCTGAGCCACGGTGAACTCGACATATACGTCACCGGAAGGGCCGCCCGCTTCGCCGACCTCGCCGGCGCCGGACAACTGAATGCGCATGCCGCTGTCGATTCCGCTGGGAATTTCAACTGTCAGCGAGGTGCGTGCACGGACTCGACCGTGACCGGCACACGTCGGACAGGGTGCGGGGATGACGGTGCCGTAGCCGCGACAGGACCCGCATGGTGCCGAGGTGACGATGTTTCCGAGGAGGCTGCGCACCTGACGTTGAACCGAACCCGAACCGCCACAGATGTCACAGCGCTTGGGTGACGTGCCCGGAGCGCAGCAATCACCGTTACACGTGTCACACAGCGCAGCGGTGTCGACCTCAATCGTTCGCTCTCCACCGAAAATGGTGTCAACGAGGTCGATCTCGACGCGAAGCAAAGCGTCGTTTCCACGCTGCTGGCGCGATTGAGGCCCGCGCTGTTGTCCTCCACCAAAGAACGCGTCAAAGACGTCGCCCATCGAACCGAAGCCGGGCATGCCGCCGCCAAAACCGCCCTGACCGCCCATGTCGTAATCGCGGCGCTGTTCGGGGTCGCCAAGCACATCGAACGCGTGCGTCACTAGCTTGAAGCGCTCCGAGGCGTCATCCGCCGAATTCACGTCAGGGTGTAATTCACGGGCGAGCTTGCGATACGCCTTCTTGATCTCGTCTTGGCTCGCGTCGCGCGAGACTCCCAGTACTTCGTAGTGATCCATTTACGATTCGTCTCCCAAAACGGTGGATACGTAACGCGCAACGGCCTCCACGGCGGCCATGTTGAGCGGGTAGTTCATGCGCGTCGGGCCGAGAACCGCGATTCGAGCGCTGTCCCCTCCCGTCGCGGTATATGCGGCAGACACAATCGCTGTGTCACTGAGTTCGTCGGTGAGTTCGCGACCGATCCGGACACCACGATCGTCGACTCCGCCCATCTCGCCGAACAACTTGAGCAGGATGACCTGTTCCTCGATCGCGTCCATCACGGGTGCGATGCTGCGCGAGAAGTCACCCTCTGCTCGAACCAGCTGAGGCGTACCGGCGACAATAAGTCGGTCGGATCGCTGTGCGTCGAGTTGAGCCGCGATGACGGCGGAGATTGCCTTCACCGCTTCCACCATCGTCTGCGGAACTTCACCCGCCAATTTCGCCAGAGCAGCGGGGACAGCGGAAATGTCGGTGCCCTGAACAGCGGCGTTCGCACGGGCGCGTAGGTCCGCGATTGACTGTTCGTCCAGGTCGGTCGCCAAATCAACCACGTGTCGATCGACTCGTCCCGAATTCGTGATGAGGATCGACAAGACGCGAGAAGCGCCCGCGGGGATCAGCTCGAGGTGCGCGACCTTTTCCTTGCCCAGAACCGGATACTGGACAAGGGCGACCTGGTTGGTGAGGTTTGACAGAAGTCGGACGGTTCGCTGAAAGAAGTCGTCGAGATCGAGGGACTCGTCGAGGAAGCGCTCGATCGCCGTGAGTTGGACGCGGGTCAACGGCTTGACATCCTGAAGCCCGTTGACGAATGTGCGGTAGCCCAGGTCGGTCGGAATACGCCCAGCCGAGGTGTGGGGCGCGTGAATGAGATTGGCGTCTTCGAGAGCCGCCATGTCATTACGGATAGTCGCTGCCGAGACACCGAAGCCGTGGCGTTCCACGATCGACTTGGACCCGACGGGTTCCCGCGATGCGACGTAATCCTCGACGATGACACGGAGAACGTCGAGGGCTCGATTCGAAACCATAGTCACCTCCGTTTAGCACTCTCGGTGCGCGATTGCTAACTCCAATAGTACCTTTGTCCCTACCCGTTGTCGCGTGCATTCGCTAACGTTGAAACAGACGAAGGAGGCCGCTCATGGCTACGAACACCCCCACCGAAGAATCGAAGCAATTCGCCGTTCTCTCACACCTGCTGGCAATCTTCACGAGCTTCCTGGCCCCGCTCATCATCTGGCTGTACAAGAAGGACGACGAGTTCGTCGCCGACCAGGCCAAGGAAGCGTTGAACTTCCAGATCACCGTCGCGCTTGCCCACCTCGCGAACGGCATCGCCGGAATCGTTCTCATCCTCGTCTGGTGGCTGGTTGGCTGGGCCGTCAGTCTCGCCGTTTTGGGAATCATGATCTGGTGGAGCATCCAGGCGATTCAAGCCGCCAACAAGGGCGAGTCGTACCGTTACCCCTTCAACCTGCGTTTCGTTCGCTAACCCAAAATCCGGCGAACCACGTGGTCGGCGAGAAGCCGTCCCCGTCGCGTGAGCACCACGCGTCCCTGAACCGCGGCGGCGCCGTCAACGAGTTCATCGGCGATCAGTCCGGCGATTCGAGTACGTTCCTCGGTGTTCAATCGCTCGAGCGGCAGCCCGTCTCGAAGTCGTGAACCCAGCAGAACGACCTCGTCGTGGCGCTGGTCGCTGGTCAAGATTTCGCGCTCGAGCCCGGGAGCAACACCCGCGGAAATTCGTTCGGCGTACGCGGCGGGGTGTTTGACGTTCCACCACCGCGTTCCACCAATGTGACTGTGCGCGCCGGGGCCGTAACCCCACCAGTCGGCGTCCGTCCAGTACGCAAGGTTGTGGCGCGAACGCTTGCCCGCACCACGTGACCAGTTGCTGACTTCGTACCAGTCGAACCCCGCAGCACCCAGCAGGTCGTCCGCCAGCTCATAGGCGTCGGCGTGGGCGTCATCGTCGATGTCGGCAAGCTCGCCACGGCGAATCCGCCGCTCGAGCGCTGTCCCCTCTTCAACGATAAGGGCGTATGCCGAGACATGGTCCGTGTCGAGCGCGATAGCGGCGGACAGAGATTCGCGCCATTCGTCGAGCGTTTCGGTCGGCGTTCCATAGATGAGGTCAACAGACACCTGGAGCCCGGCACGTTTCGCAGCCGACACGGCGGTGGCCACCGAGTCGGGATTGTGAGTTCGATCGAGAATGTCGAGAATGCGCGGCACCGCGCTCTGCATGCCGATGCTCAACCGATTAACCCCGGCGGCGGCAAGCCCCGCCACCAGTTCGTCCGTCACCGTGTCGGGGTTCGCTTCCATGGTCACCTCGGCGTCAGCGCTAATCCCGTGAACGTCACGAACGGTGTCGAGGATTCTGTGGATGTCGGCAGCCGGCAACAAGCTCGGCGTCCCTCCCCCAATGAACAGCGTTGTCGCGGGGCGGACGGGCACTTGTGACGATTCCAACACGTTCTTCGACCAGCGAATTTCCGCGATGAGGTCGTCGACGAAACTCGTCCTCGTCACCCCGCGCAGCTCGCTCGCGGTGTATGTGTTGAAGTCGCAGTACCCGCATCGAACCGTGCAGAACGGGATGTGCAGGTAAACCGAGAACGGAACGTCTGCACCAGTCGCGGTTGGAATCAGCCCGTCGGCGGGAACGGGGTCACCCTGTGGCAACTTCGCCATCAGGCGCCATTCCAGATGTACGCCATGCGGATGATCATGACGGCGACGGACAGCGAGACCCCGCCCAACGCCAACGTTCCCCACCGTGTCTTGTCAACGATCGCCCACACGACGACCGCGGGCGGCATCAGCAACGCGGTGACGAGGTACATCCAATATTCGAGCGGGTCACCGACAGGGGCGTTTCCCACAATCGGTTGGACGATCGCGATCACAAGTTGAACGAGCAGAACCGCTTCCACGGCGAGCGTCGAGAGAACCGTCAGGTCTCGTGGCGGAGTTCCCCGCACACCGCTAACGAGCGCGATAGCACCGGCGGTGACAGCGATAACGAGCGAGACAGTCGTGAACCACGTAATCATTCGGGGAACCCCGTTTCGACTCGGGCGATTCCACCCTTGACGCGAACAATCGCGACGAGAACGCCGTCACGCACCGCTGCGACGAGCGGCGCGTCGGTCATGTCTGCGGGAATTCGCTTGCCGTGCCGGATGTCGCGTTCTTCGTCAGCCGACAGCGTCCACGTCGGGAACAACGAGCCTGCAACAGCGGCCGCGCGGACCACTCCGTCTTCGGAAATGTTGTCGGGCGTCACGGACTGTTCGAGCGTGAACGCACCGACCCGAGTGCGGCGAAGTGCCGTGAGGTGACCACCAACGCCCAGCGCGGCGCCGAGATCGCGCGCCAGAGCGCGAATGTAGGTGCCCGAAGTGCAGTCAACAACGACGTCGATGTCAATGAACTCGTTGGTGCGGCGAACTTCCAGGATGTCGAATCGGTCGACACGGACCTTTCGTGCGTCGAGCACCACGTCTTCGCCCGCGCGGACCCGGTCGTATGCGCGCTGACCGTCGACCTTGATTGCGGAGACGGCAGAGGGGCGCTGTTCAATTTCGCCCGTCAACGCCTCGATACCCTGTGCGATTGACGCGTCGGTGACTGCAGCAAGCGAAGCCGGCTCTGCAACGGTCAGTGTCTCGCCCTCGGCGTCGTCGGTCACCGTCGTCGACCCGAGTCGAATCGTCGCCTCGTACGTTTTGTCTTCGCCAACGAGGTAAGTCAGCAATCGCGTCGACGAATTGACACCAAGAACGAGGACTCCGGTCGCCATCGGATCGAGAGTTCCGGCGTGGCCGATCTTGCGGGTGCCGAGCGCACGGCGCGCCATACCTACCACGGAATGGCTCGACGGCCCCTGCGGTTTGTCGATAACAATGATTCCGCTCACCACTCTGCGAGGGTATCAGCCCTATCGTGGAGGGGTGAGAGTCGCAATCATCGGTCTTGGCGCGGTCGGCGCCACCCTGTTGACGTCGATTGACCCCCGACACTCGGTCACGGCGGTCGTTCGCGGCGATCACGGTCGAGCCATCAAGTCGCGCGGAATCAGCGTCACCGGCGCACTGGGCGGTCACAAGATCAAGGTGCACGCGCTCGCGAAGCTTCCACTCGAAAAGTTTGACGCCGTCATCGTCGCGGTCAAGGCTCACGAAATCTTCTCGGCCATTCAGTCGGCATCGCTGCAGTCGTCGACCCCGGTCATCGTTGTCGCAAACGGAATCGGCGCTCTCGCCGAGGCCCGCCGCGCGGCTCCGAAAAACCCCATCGCTCTGGGACTTGCGATGTTTGGCGCGAATATCGCCGAGCCCGGTCGAGTTGATGTGACGTACGCAGCTCCCCTCATCGTCGGCGGTGACGTCAAGGCCGTCGACACGGCTCGAACGGTAATCGGGCCGTCCATCCAGCTTCTTGTTTCACGGGACATCGATAACGCGTCGTGGTCGAAGCTGTTGGTCAACGAACTCAACGCGCTGCCCGCAATCACCGGTTTCAGCGTCCAAGAAACAATTGCCAACCCGTGGACCCGCGAGATTGTGACGCGCGCCATGCGCGAGGCGGCCCGCGTTCACCTCGCCGAAGCGGACGGTCGCTTTCCGCGCATTGGCCCCATCAACGGGCTTCGCGCACGAATTCTGGCGAGCGGTCCGTGGTCGTGGGCGCTTCGCGTTCCCGCTGCGATTGTCGCCAAAATGGGTCCAACGCCAAACTACGCATCAACCCACCAGAGCATTGCGCGCGGTCGACAGACCGAAATCGACTTCCTTGCCGGTGCTGTTGTTGCCGCCGGAGTCCGCAGTGGAATTCCGACTCCTATCAACCGAACTCTCGTCAGCCTCGTGCACGAGGTCGAAGAGTCAGGGCGGTTCTATCCGCTCGACGAAATCCAGCGTCGCTTCCCGCTTTAGGCGAGCGACTTGGTGTGCCAGACGGTTTTCGTCTCGACGAACGCGCCGATTCGGTCGACCGAACCCGTTGTTGAGCTGAACTGACCGGGGCGAATCACGCGCTTGAGCGTTTCCGCGGCATCACGTTCGCACGCAAGCGCAAGCTCGGCGTCCGCACCTCCGAGGTCAACAGTGTTGACATCCTGATGGCTCGCCATCCACGGCGCGATTTCGGCGGGCGAACCGGTGAGAATGTTAACCACACCGCCCGGCACATCGCTCGTGGCGATCACTTCCGCGAAGGACATCGCAGCACAGGGCGACGACTCGTCCGACAATGCGACGACGGTGTTACCGGTCACGAGGGCCGGCGCGATCGCGGCAACGAGCCCGATCAGCGTGGCGTTGCCCTGCGGTGCGATTACGAAAGCGACGCCTGACGGTTCGGGAACAGACAGGTTGAAGAACGGCCCCGCGACGGGGTTCGCACCCCCGACGACCTGGGCGTACTTGTCGGTCCACCCTGCGTACCAGACGAGCAAATCGATGGCAGCGTTGACCTCAGTTGTCGCGTCTTTCGCGGACGCACCCGTCGACTTCTGAATCTCGTCGACGAACTGCGCTGAACGACCTTCGAGCATCTCGGCGATGCGGTACATGACCTGGCCGCGGTTGTACGCGGTCGCCGACGACCACTTCGCAACAGCAGCGCGCGCGGCCACAACCGCGTCACGCGCATCCTTACGACTGGCCTTCGAGGCGTTCGCAATGAACTCCCCCGACGGACTCGTCACGTCATACACGCGGCCGGATTCGCTGCGCGGGAATGCTCCCCCGATGAAAAGTTTGTACGTCTTGGCGACGGGCAGGCGGCTCATCGTGCGTCTCCGTTCGACAGGTAGGCGGTGAGTCCGTGTCGGCCGCCCTCGCGACCGTAACCCGACTCTTTGTAGCCACCGAATGGACTGGTCGGATCGAACTGATTGAAGGTGTTCGCCCAGATGACACCGGCGCGAAGTTCATCGGCAACCCGAAGCATTCGGCTGGCGTTCTGCGTCCAAATTCCGGCGGAAAGTCCATACGGCGTGTTGTTCGCCTTCGTGATCGCTTCCTCCGCGGTGCGGAACGTCAGGACGGACAACACGGGTCCGAAGATCTCTTCACGAGCGATGGTGTTGCTCGTGGCGACGTTCGTGAACACCGTTGGACGGAACCAGAAGCCGTTCGTCGGAATCTCACAATCGAGAGTCCAGCGCTCTGCGCCTTCGCTCTCGCCCGTGTTCGCCAGAGCTGTGATCCGGTCAAGCTGTTCCTTCGAGTTGATCGCCCCGATATCCGTGTTCTTGTCGAGCGGGTCGCCCAATCGAAGCGTTCCGAGTCGACGCGTCAACTTCTCGACGATCTCGTCGTGCACGTTCTCCTGAACGAGCAAACGTGAACCGGCACAGCACACGTGACCCTGGTTGAAGAAGATTCCGCGGACGATCCCCTCGACCGCTTCGTCAACCGCGGCGTCCTCGAACACAATGTTCGCACCCTTACCACCGAGCTCGAGTGTGAGCTTCTTCTCAGTTCCGGCGATCGTACGCGCGATGCTGCGGCCAACAGCCGTCGAGCCCGTGAACGCAATCTTGTTTACTCCGGGGTGTTCAACGAGAGCCTGGCCGGCGACCTCGCCGCGACCGGGGATGATGTTGACCACTCCGTCGGGAAGCCCCGCCTGTTGGCAAATGTCGGCAAACAACAACGCCGTCAGCGGAGTAGTTTCTGCCGGCTTGAGGACGACCGTGTTTCCCGCAGCGAGCGCTGGCGCCACCTTCCACGCGAGCATGAGCAACGGGAAGTTCCACGGGATGATTTGCCCCGCGACACCCAGAGCCTTCGGGTTCGGGCCGAGACCCGCCCATTCGAGCTTGTCCGCCCACCCCGCGTAGTGGAAGAACCACGCGGCGACGAGCGGGATGTCGACGTCGCGCGTCTCACGAATCGGCTTGCCGTTGTCCAGCGTCTCGGCGACCGCGAGTTCACGGGCGCGCTCCTGAATCAAGCGTGCGATACGGAACAGGTACTTGCCCCGATCCGCGCCGCTCATACGTGACCACACGGTGTCATACGCCGCACGAGCGGCCGAAACCGCCCGGTCAACGTCCTTCGCCGACGCGTGGGCGATCTCGGCGATCGGCTTCTCCGTCGACGGCGAGATGGTCGTGTATGACTTATCGCCGCCATCGACCCACTCTCCGTTGATGAAGAGTCCGTATGACTTCTGTAACTTCAGAATCGACGTGGATTCGGGCGCCGGGGCGTATTCGAGGAAACTCATGGGGACTCCTAGTCCACGGTCACGTAGTCGGGGCCGCTGTAGCGACCGGTGGTCATCTTCTGACGCTGCAGCAGCACGTCGTTGAGCAGGCTGGAAGCACCGAAACGGAACAGGTGCGGGGTGAGCCATTCCTCGCCCGCAACTTCTGCGACAGCAACGAGGTACCGAATCGCGTCCTTGGACTGGCGAATTCCACCGGCGGGCTTGACGCCGATGCGCTCACCCGTGAGGTGGAACCAATCGCGAACGACCTCCAACATGAGGACGGTCGTGGGAAGAGTCGCGGCGGGTTGCACCTTGCCCGTCGACGTCTTGATGAAGTCAGCGCCGGCGAGGATGGCAAGCCAAGACGCGCGCTTGATGTTGTCGTAGGTGCGAAGCTCGCCCGTTTCCAGAATCACCTTGAGGTGCGCGTGTGAGCCGTCTGCACGGTTGCAGGCCTCGCGCACCAGAACGATTTGATTGAAGACCGTTTCGAGGTCGCCCGAGAGGAACGCGCCGCGGTCAATGACCATGTCGATTTCGGTTGCGCCCTGGTCGACGGCGAATCGCGTATCAGCGAGCTTGATATCGATCGACGAGCGACCACTGGGGAAAGCTGTCGCAACGGACGCCACGGAGATGCCGGTTTCGCCATCGCCGATGCTCGTGCCGAGGGCGCGAACGGCGTGTTCCACCATGTCGGGATAGACGCACACGGCCGCGACACGCGGAGTCGTCGGGTCGCTCGCGTCGGGAACCAGCGCCTTTGCCACGAGCGACTTCACCTTGCCCGGAGTGTCGGCACCTTCCAGCGTCGTCAGGTCAACGAGTCGAATGATCGTGTCGAGCGCGGCGCGCTTGGACTCGTTCTTGATCGATCGCGTCGCTAACGTCGCGGCACGGGCTTCGAGCCCAATCGCGTCGACCGACGGAAGGTTGGTGAGGAACCCACGAAGCGAAGCCGCGTCGGTGACTCCATTTGCGACGGAGCGGGGCGTCGGAATAATCCCGGTGGTCGCGCGTTCGCTCGGCGTTGCCGTTTCGGAAATCGAGATGGAGACAATCCCCGACTCTCGGGCGAGCGACAGAAGTCGGCCAACCTTCCACCGGGTGATGTCGAGAATCTCGCCGATCTCGTCCTGCGTCTTGTTGTCGTCGTAATACAGTCGCGCTGCTCGGCGCGCGAGGTCCGACTCGGAGTTGCTCACACGAGCACTCTACGCGCAAATGAGCATCTCGCCAACATTTGCGCAAGTCGGCTAGTCGCGAGAAATCTTCCCCGCTGCGACGAGCTTGCGAATGTCGGCGATGTCCTTGTCCATCGCGCTCATCAGTTCGGCGATCGAAGTGAAGTGAAGCGAGTCGCGCAAACGGTGCGTGAATTCAATCGTCGCCACCTTGTCGTACGCGTCAAAATCGGCATCCAGAGCGTGCGCCTCAACCTGAGGACGATCGACATCATCAAAGGTGGGATTCAGTCCGACCGAGATTCCCGCGATGTATCGCTGTCCCCCGACGTCAAGCGTTCCGGCATAGACGCCGGGCTCGGGGATGTACCCCTCCGAATCCTCTTCGAGGTTGGCCGTCGGGAAACCCAGTTCTCGCCCACGCTTGTGACCGTGAACAACGAGCCCGCGCACGGAGTGTGGCCGCCCCAACAAACGAGCAGCGGACTCAACATCGCCGCGTGACAGCGTCTCGCGAATTGCCGAGGATGAAATTCGCTTGTCGGACGCGTCAACGCACACGTCGGCGATGACGGCGACCTGGAACCCGTGCGTGGCTCCCTCGTCCCGAAGCGACTCAATGGTCCCCTGACCGTCGCGGCCGTAACGGAAGTCTTCTCCGACCAAGACAAGTTCGGCGCTGAGTCCCTCGACGAGGATGTCGCGCACAAACCCTTCAGGTGACAGCGCGCGGAATTCCTCGGTGAACGGCAACACGACGACGAGATCGGCGCCGGCAGCAGTGAGCTGTTCGACCTTCTGCGCCGTCGAGAGAAGCGGCAGCGGAGCACGCGCAGGGTCCACGACCGACAGCGGGTGTCGGTCAAACGTCACCGCGACAACCCGTCGACCTTCTGCTCGCGCAATCAGCTGCGCGATGACTTCGCGGTGTCCGCGGTGTACGCCGTCGAACTTTCCAATCGTGACGACCGAAGCCACACCGTCAGCAGGAACAGGCCAGGTCACTTCGCCCGCCCCTTGGCGAGCCACCACAACCCGAGAACGGGTAGCGCCAACGGAATCCACAGGTAGCCGGCGCCGAAGTGACTCCAGACCGTGTCGCGCGGGAACAACGAAGCGTCAACGTAAGACAACACTCCGACGACGACGACACCGACGAGCTCGAATGCCATCGACCATTGGGCCAGTGCGCGGTTACCGCGGGCGAGCGCAACGGTGGCGACGATGTAGACAACGGCGGCAACGGCCGACAGGACATACGCGAATGGAGCATCGGCGAACTTCGTGATGAGTTGATAAACGCTTCGGCCGGTGGCAGCCAGCGCGAGGACGCCGTACACGACGACAAGCACGCGCGCGTTTCCGAGAGCGGTCACTTCTTGTCTTTCTTCTCGACGTCTCCCGACAGCGCCGCAATAAACGCCTCTTGGGGGACCTCGACGCGACCGACCATCTTCATGCGCTTCTTTCCCTCTTTTTGCTTTTCGAGGAGCTTGCGCTTACGACTGATGTCACCGCCGTAACACTTCGCGAGAACGTCCTTGCGCATCGCACGGATGCTCTCGCGAGCGATGATGCGTGCACCGATTGCGGCCTGGATCGGCACCTCGAACTGCTGGCGCGGGATCAGTTCGCGCAGCCTCGACGTCATCATCGTTCCGTACGCGTACGCCTTGTCCTTGTGAACGATCGCACTGAACGCGTCGACCTTCTCCCCCTGAAGCAGAATGTCGACCTTGACGAGGTCCGCAGCCTGCTCGCCCGCCGGTTCATAATCGAGCGAGGCATAGCCGGCGGTGCGGGACTTGAGCTGATCAAAGAAGTCGAAAACGATTTCGCCGAGCGGAATCGTGTACTTGATTTCGACGCGGTCCTCGCCGAGGTAATCCATTCCAAGAAGCGTTCCGCGGCGCTGCTGGCACAGTTCCATAATCGTTCCGACATAGTCCTTCGGGGCGAGCACGGCCGCGCGCACGATCGGCTCGCGCACCTCCGAGATCTTGCCGACCGGGTACTCGGACGGATTGGTGACTTCGATGTGCTTACCGTCGTCCGTCGTGACGTTGTAGATAACGCTCGGTGCGGTCGAGATGAGGTCGAGCCCGAATTCACGTTCGAGTCGTTCGCCGATGATTTCCAAGTGCAGCAGACCGAGGAAGCCACAGCGGAACCCGAAACCGAGAGCAACGGAGGTTTCCGGTTCGTAATTGAGTGATGCATCAGAGAGCTTGAGCTTGTCGAGCGCCTCGCGCAACAGCGGGAAGTCGGACCCGTCGATCGGGTACAGACCCGAAAACACCATCGGCTTGGGGTCGGTGTAACCGTCGAGCGGGACCGTCGCCGGCTTGGCAAGGTTGGTCACGGTGTCGCCGACCTTTGACTGACGAACGTCCTTTACTCCGGTAATGAGGTAGCCGACCTCGCCGACCGAGAGTCCCTGTGACGGCGTCGGCTCGGGCGAGGAAACCCCGATCTCGAGAAGTTCGTGGGTCGCCTTGGTGGACATCATCTGGATGCGCTCACGCGGGCTGAGGGTTCCGTCGATCACACGGACGTACGTCACGACACCGCGGTACGCGTCATACACCGAGTCGAAAATCATCGCGCGGGCCGGTGCGTCCTTGTCACCCTTGGGTGCGGGGATGCGTTCGACGATTCGGTCGAGCAGGTCCTCGACGCCAACCCCTGTCTTGCCCGAGACGCGCAACACGTCCTCGGGCTTTCCGCCGATGAGCGACGCGAGTTCCTTCGCGTACTTCTCTGGTTCAGCGGCGGGAAGGTCGATCTTGTTGAGGACGGGGATGATTTCGAGGTCGTTGTCCAGCGCGAGGTACAGGTTCGCGAGCGTCTGCGCTTCGATCCCTTGCGCGGCGTCGACGAGCAGAATCGCACCCTCACACGCCGCCAGTGAACGCGAGACCTCGTAAGTAAAGTCCACGTGACCGGGGGTGTCGATCATGTTCAGCGCGTAATCCTTGCCGTCAACGTTCCACGGCATTCTCACGGCCTGGCTCTTGATGGTGATTCCGCGTTCACGTTCGATGTCCATGCGGTCGAGGTACTGCGCACGCATTTCGCGGTCGTTGACGATGCCAGTGATACCAAGCATGCGGTCGGCAAGGGTCGACTTCCCGTGGTCGATGTGCGCAATGATGCAGAAATTGCGGATGATCGACGGGTCGGTCTTGGCCGGTACCGGCGGGCGAGTAGAACGTGACATTGTTCTCTATTGTTTCACGCCTGGCGGTTAGCCCGTGCCCGTTTCACCTGCTATTCTTGACACTTGGCTTGCGCGCCGACGCCCTCTCTCGTCGTCGCGGAACGACACCGGGATTCGCAACACCCCTCCCGGTTCGACACCATCATCGTAAAGGACACAATTTCGTGGCAAATATCAAGTCGCAGATCAAGCGAATCAAGACGAACCTCAAGGCGCAGGAGCGCAACAAGGCCGTCAAGAGCGAGCTCAAGACCGTCGTCCGCGTTGCGCGCGATGCAATCGCATCGGGTGACAAGTCGGTAGCGGTCAACGCCGTCGCCGCTGCAACTCGCAAGCTGGACAAGGCCGTTTCGAAGGGCGTTATTCACAAGAACCAGGCAGCGAACCGCAAGTCGGCTCTTGCTACCAAGGTTGCAACTCTCTCGGGCGACGCCAAGGTCGTGAAGGCTCCCGCGAAGGCCGCTGCAAAGCCGGCCGCAAAGGCAGCTCCGAAGGCAGCAGCCAAGCCGGCAGCAAAGGCAGCCCCCAAGGCAGCGGCAAAGCCCGCAGCCAAGAAGGCAGCCGACGACAAGTAGGTCTCACAGCAAAAGGCCCTCGGGAAACCGGGGGCCTTTTCTTATGCTCGTTCGCCTCGGGTGGCGACGATGTCGACGAGCCGCTCGACGGCGTAGACGGGGTCGCGGCCGTCTCCCTTGACCATCGCGTCGGCTTCAGCGACGGCAACGATTGCGACACCCAGAGTCGGACCCGTCCAGCCTCGAAGCGAACGCTTCGCACGGTCAATCATCCACGGCGCCATTCCCAGTTCACGGGCGGCATCAGCAGGTCGACCCTTGAAACCCCCGACTTTCACCATCTGACGAAGCTTCATCGCAAACGTGGCGATGAGCGGCACAGGGTCGGCACCGGTTTGAAGTGCGTGGCGAAGCAGTCGTAGTGCTTCGGCGCGATTGCCATCGATGGCGGAATCAACCACAGCAAATGCGGTGACCTCTTCACGGCCTTCGTAATAGCGATCGACGAATTCCTTGGTGACGTTGTTACCCAGCGCGTCCGTTGCAATTTGTGAACAGGCGGCCGCGAGCTCCGCGAGGTCTTCCGAAAACGCTTCGGCGAGAGCGACAATCGCGGCTTGCTCGACCTTGGCGCCCAGTCGACCGAATTCTTGAGACACGAACGCGTTGCGATCAGCGTCTTTCTTGAGTTCAGCACACTCGACTTCGAGCGTGCCCGGTGCCGCGCGAACCGCGTCGAGCATTCGCTTTCCGCGGTTGCCGCCGCCGTGACGCAGAAGCACGATGACGTCGGATTCGATGCGATCGAGATACGTGATGATGTCGTCGATGAAGTCGTCGTTTGTCGTCTCGCCGTTCGAGACGCGAATCATGCGGGGTTCACCGAACAGAGATGGACTGGCGTAATCGAGCAGCGCGCCACGCGTGTACTGCGATGCATCCAGATCGGTGACTTCGAGTTCCGGGCTGACAGTGCGAACTCGGTCGCGAAGTTCCCGGAAGACGCGGTCGGCCAAATAATCTTCGGGGCCGCTGACGAGAACGATGGGCGCTTCGCGCATACCGTGCCACGGCACAACCGGTGCTTTAGCCACTTCGACCTCCTTTGCTCAGTTTACGGCGGGCTACCCCGCTCGTTCCGTCCACACGCGAAGCCCACCGTGACCATCCTTCTCAACGAGCCCGATTCCGTTCCGGTCCGTTCGCACCACCGATGAACCAGTGGATTTCATCATCGCCAGGGCAAATTCCGTGGGGTGTCCGTACTCGTTTTCCGCGCCGACACCGACCAGCGCGACCGTGGCGCGCAGTCGCTGGTAGAGCCCTGGAAATTGGTCTTTGGATCCGTGGTGACTGACTTTGACGACGTCCACCGGCCCGACTCCCCCGAGGTTCAGCATCCTTTCCTGCTCTCGAGCCGGCAGGTCTCCCAAATCAAGCAGGCTCGGCAGTTCCCTCGATGACGATGTGAAGGCCGTGACAACCGAGGACGGATTGCCGGGTTCCGTCGGTAATTGGTCGGTCGGCCACAGCACTCTCCATTCCCACCGCCCCACACTCCCCCGATCACCACGCTGGGTTTGACGAACGGATGCACCCGATGCTGCGAAGTCCCGAACAGTTTGATCGTCGGCGAAGCCGTCAGTCGGCCCGTGGATGAGATTCGCGACGCGCCCCAGCACGACGCGATACGCGCCGACGTGGTCGATGTCGAAGTGTGTCAACACGACGAGATCAAGTTGAGTGACGCCCAGGCGGCCGAGACACGCGCGTAACTTCGTTTCGTCGCGCCCTGTGTCGATAA
>JAHEDU010000012.1 GCA_024641015.1 Micrococcales bacterium | reverse complement strand
GCCTTCTGTCGAGCTTGTTCGCGTGCCTCACTGCGGGTTGGGCGCTTCGCTGCGTTCATGAACATCCTGACGTTGGGGCGATTGTTCGCACTGACGATAACTTCAACAGTTTAGCGAGGTTACCTGTTGAGGCAACTTGAGGACTTCCGTCGGCCAAAAACCCCTGACATACTGGGACTGTCGCCCGTCGGGCGGCGCTTCCATTCACTACGGATCGTCCGGCACGTACCTGCCGGTGAAGGAGAAAATCATGGCTGGAGTAACTTTCGACAAGGCCACGCGACTGTACCCGGGCACCACTAAGCCCGCAGTCGACGCCATCGAACTGGACATCAAGGACGGCGAATTCCTCGTCCTCGTTGGTCCGTCCGGATGCGGAAAGTCGACGACTCTCCGTATGCTCGCGGGTCTCGAAGAGATCAACAGCGGGCGCATCCTCATTGGTGACCGCGATGTCACGAACATCGCCCCGAAGGATCGCGACATCGCGATGGTCTTCCAGAACTACGCGCTGTACCCGCACATGACGGTTGCAGAGAACATGGGCTTCGCGCTCAAGATCGCCGGAGTCCCCAAGGAAGAGCGCGCCCAGCGCGTCCTCGAAGCGGCTCAGCTGCTCGACCTCGAGCCCTACCTCGACCGCAAGCCGAAGGCCCTTTCGGGTGGTCAGCGTCAGCGCGTCGCGATGGGCCGCGCGATCGTTCGCAAGCCCCAGGTCTTCCTCATGGACGAGCCGTTGTCGAACCTCGACGCCAAGCTTCGCGTCCAAACTCGCACCCAGATCGCGTCGCTTCAGCGCCGACTCGGTGTGACCACCGTGTACGTCACGCACGACCAGATCGAAGCCCTCACCATGGGTGACCGCATCGCGGTCCTCAAGGACGGCGTGCTTCAGCAGGTCGGAACTCCGCGCGACCTGTACGAAGCCCCCGCAAACGTGTTCGTCGCCGGCTTCATCGGTTCGCCCGCGATGAACCTCTTCCCCGCCGAAATCGTGACGGGCGGAGTGCAGTTCGGAACGGACGTCGCAAAAGTTCCCGCGGACGTCACCAAGGCCGCTACCGACAAGAACGTCACCGTCGGTGTGCGTCCCGAAGACCTCGACATCTCATCGAACGGCAAGGGGATCAAGGTCGTCATCGAGGTCGTCGAAGAGCTCGGTGCTGACGGTTACCTCTACGGAACCGCCGAATCGGCTGGCGAGAAGATCGACGTCGTCGTTCGCGTCGACGGCCGTGACCACGCAAAGGTCGGCGACACCGTGTACATCACGCCGAAGCCCGCTCACGTTCACGTGTTCGACCTCACCTCGGGCAAGCGCCTGGGTGACTCGCGCGTCCGGCACTAGTCAACGGTTGGTCGGGGTGGCTTCGGTCGCCCCGACCATTCGTTCACGCTGACATGGCTGCCGTCCCCACCGTTACCGGTCCGCTTCGCACGGACATTCTCACGCTGCCCTGGAGCATTCCGCTCGAGGAGTGGCCCGACGACGTACTCGTCGCGCTGCCCCGCGGTATTTCGCGGCACATCGTGCGATTCGTGCAACTGGGCGACGACATCGCGGCGGTCAAAGAAACGACGGCCGAGATGGCGCAGCGCGAGTTCGACATGTTGCGTCGACTTCGCAAGCGAGATATTCCCACGGTGAAGCCGATCGCGGTGGTCACCGACCGCGTCGACGAGAACGGTGAGCCACTTCCGGCCGCGCTCGTCACCAAGCACCTCAAATTTTCGATGCCGTACCGCGCGGTGTTCTCGCAGACGCTTCGCCCCGACACGACAACTCGATTCATCGACGCAATGGCGGTTCTGCTCGTCCGTCTACACCTTTCCGGTTTCTACTGGGGTGACGTGTCACTGTCGAACGTATTGTTTCGACGCGACGCCGGTTCGTTCGCCGCGTATCTCGTCGATGCCGAAACGGGCGAGCTCATCGACGGTGACCTCAGTGTCGGTCACCGTGGCAACGACATCGAGGTCGCACGCGTCAACATTGCCGGCGAACTTCTCGACCTTCAAGCGGGCGGGCGGCTCGACCCGTCAATCGATCCCGTCGAACAGGCGAACCGGTTCGTCGCGAGTTACGAGCGGCTGTGGGCCGAACTGACGTCGTGGCAGGAAATGGATTCGACCGAGACGTGGAAGATCGCCGAGCGCGTCGAACGGCTCAACGAGTTGGGCTTCGACCTCGAAGAAATCACTCTTAAGACGGACCTACCGGGAAGCGCGGTTCGTGTTCGCCCGAAGGTTGTCGACGCCGGGCACCACAGCCGACGACTCTTGCGCCTTACGGGAATCGACGCAGAAGAAAACCAGGCTCGTCGACTGCTCAATGCCCTCGACGAATACGCCGCGCGCAAGGGCACATCGGATGACGAGGACCGCGCGGCACACGAGTGGCTGACGACGGAATTCGAGCCGGTGCTTGAAGCGGTTCCCGAAGAGCTGCGCGGCAAACTCGATGCACCGCAAATCTTCCACGAGGTTCTTGAACACAAGTGGTATCTAGCCCGCCAGCGCGGCAAGGACGTTCCGCTGATGGAGGCGGCGACGGCTTACTTCAACGACATCTTGTCTCACCGCCGAGACGAGGACATGATTGTCGGTCCCCCGACGACCACGATCGCGATCCCGATCGTCAAGGATTGGCGCGACCTGGTTTAGCGGTGCTTGCCGCGAAGCATCGCGATTTCGTACATCGCGATGGAGGTGGCGATTCCCGCGTTGAGCGATTCGGTCGCCGCGCCGATCGGAATCGACACGATCGCATCGCAGTTCTCGGCGACGAGTCGCGAGAGCCCCTTGCCTTCGTTCCCGACAAGGATGAGCAACGGACGGTCAGCGATGTCGAGGTTCGGAAGCGACATCGAGCCACCGCCGTCGAGGCCGATGACGAAAACGCCACGTTCCTTAAACGCTTTGATCGTCTGGTTGAGGTTCGCAGCCATCGCAACGGGAAGTCGTGCGGCGGCGCCGGCGGAGGTCTTCCACGCAGCGGCGTTCACACCGACCGAGCGACGCTGGGGAATGATGATTCCCTGGCCACCGAAAGCCGCGGTGCTTCGAATAATTGCTCCGAGGTTGCGTGGGTCGGTGATGCCGTCCAAGGCAACAAACAGCGGGGTTTCGCCACGGCCGAGAGCGTAGTCCAGCAGGTCAATGGGGTGACGGTAGTCGTAGGGCGGGACTGCCAGTGCAATTCCCTGGTGCACCGACCCTTCACTACACAAGCGATCCATTTCCGGGCGCATGATCTCGAGGATCGCGATGCCCTTCTTGGTCGCGAGGGCAATCGATTCCTTCACGCGGTCATCGACCTCGACGCGTGCGGCGATGTACAACGTGGTCGCGGGGACACCCGTGCGCAACGCCTCGAGTACCGAGTTGCGCCCGTTGAGGATCTCGTTGTCCGAGTCTTTGCGCTTCGTCGACGACTTCGGTCCACCGGTCGGGCGCTTGCCGCCGTGACGTTCGCGCGCCGCTTCGAGTCGATCGTTCGCCGCCTTGCGCTTACCGGCGACGTGCCACGAACGGTCCTCCGCCTTCGGGGTCGGTCCCTTGCCCTCGAGCGATCGGCGGTTCTTCCCACCCGTCCCCTTGAGCGGGCCCTTCTTGCCTTTAGCGGCTCCGGGTCGTCCTGGCTTAACCATTGATGCTCCATCGGGTGGTGTCGGTTCCGTCTTCGACGGTGATGCCTGCGGCATCGAGGTCATCGCGAATGCGGTCTGCAGTCGCCCAATCCTTGTTCGCTCGCGCGTCGTTGCGCTCGGCGATAAGTCGGTCCATCAGCACCGACAGTGCAGCGTGAGCTGCGCCCGAATCCGTAGAGGCGGTGGGGAGCCCCAAAACGGCGGTCATCGCGGCGACAGCGTTCGCGTGCACGGTGACGTCCTCGCCGGCGTCGAGCGCAGTGTTTCCCGCACGAACGGTGTCGTGAAGAACGGCGAGCGCCGTCGGGATTGCAAGATCGTCGTCCATCGCCGAGGCGAACGCGTCGGGAACGGTGGTCGCGTCGGTGACGGCGTTGGCGGTGCGCTGCGCGAATCCGCGAACGCGGTCCCACGCCGCTGCGGCCTCGTCGATCGCGCCATCGTGAACGTCCATCGTTGAGCGGTAGTGCGACGCGAGAAGGAAGTAACGGGCGGTGACCCAGTCGGTCTGGCCGAGAAGGTCGGAGATTCCGAGCACGTTCCCGATGGACTTGGACATCTTCTGTCCCGAGACGGTAACAAGTCCGTTGTGCAACCACGTCGTCGCGAAGTCGTCCCCGGCTGCACGCGACTGCGCCAGTTCGTTTTCGTGGTGCGGGAACCGAAGGTCAAGCCCGCCGCCGTGAATGTCAAAAGCGCTGCCGAGATAGCGGGTCGCCATCGCCGAGCATTCGATGTGCCAGCCGGGGCGACCGAGTCCCCACGGCGACTGCCACGACGCGGTTTCGGGTTCGTCCGCTTTGCGGCCCTTCCACAGTGCGAAGTCGCGCGGGTCCTTCTTGGCGCGGTCCACCGCAGCGTCATCGTTCTCGACCGCATCCGGTGACTGTCGCGTCAGCTGACCGTAATCCGACCACGAGCTGACCGAGAAGTACACGTCTCCGCTTCCGTCGGCGGCCGCGTAGGCGTGCCCGCGTTCGATGAGCCGTTCAATGAGGGCCACCATGTCGCCGATGTGCCCAGTCGCACGCGGTTCATAGGTCGGCGGAAGAATCCCCAGAGCGGTTGCGGCATCCGAGAACTCACGTTCGATGCGGTACGCCAGAGCCCACCACTCTTCGGCGCCCGACGCGGCAAGGATCTTGTCGTCGATGTCGGTGACATTGCGGACGAGGGTGACCTCAAGCCCGCGATAGGTGAACCAGCGGCGCCACAAGTCGTACGCCAGCGCGCTTCGCAGGTGGCCGATGTGTGGGGACGACTGAACGGTCGGTCCGCAGACGTAGATGCCCACGGTTCCGGCAACGCGCGGTTCGAAGTCACGCAGCGATTGCGTGACGGTATCAAACAGGCGGATGCTCACTTGCCAATCGTACCGAGCGTTAGCGCGCGGCGACGTGAGCGATGGCGATGGCGGTAATCCCCTTGCCCTCGCCGGTAAAGCCGAGCCCGTCGGTCGTCGTCGCGCTGACGGACACGGGTGCACCAAGAATCGCGGTGAGGACCTGCTCCAGCTCGGTTCGACGCGGCCCGATCTTGGGCTTGTTTCCGACGATCTGAACGGAAACCGACTTCGGTGCGAGTCCGTTCTCGGCGAGCGCCTCGAGTGCGCCGCGGATGAACACTTCGCCGCAGGCCCCGGAGTAGCGGGGGTCGCTGGTTCCGAACCGTGACCCAATGTCTCCCATTCCGGCGCCCTGCAGGAGCGCGTCGGTGATGGCGTGCGCAACGGCGTCGCCGTCGGAGTGCCCGTCGAGCCCGACCTCGCCCGGCCATTCAACGCAGCCAAGCCACAGCGGATCGTCGCCGCCGAAGGCGTGCGTGTCCGTTCCCAAACCGACTCGGATTCCGCCCTGTGCGGCAGTGAGGTCGGCAGGAGTCGTGAGCTTGGCGCCCCGCTCGTCGCCGTCGACGACTCGAACGGTTCCACCGCCGGCTCGCCACAGGTTTGCGTCATCGGTGAAGTCGCCGTCGACCTCGCCCAGCATGGACCGGTAAGCGTTCGCGGGGAATCCCTGCGGGGTTTGAACCCGGGCGAGCTCGTCACGGTTGGTAACGCCGGTGACCACGCCGTTGTTGACGACGAGCATCGTGTCGACGACGGGTAGAACCGGGACAACCCCGTCGCCGGTTGCGGCGACTTCCGCAGCGACTCGAGCGAAGACTTCGGCCGGCATCCATGCGCGCGCAACGTCGTGAATGAGAACGACATCGACCTCAGGAAGAGCAGCCATCGCGGCACGGACGCTCGCGGTGCGAGTCGCACCGCCGGCCACAACAACGGCGTCGATTCCCACCGAGTCCACAATGTCGCGGACCGACTCGATACGGTCTGCCGGCGCGGTCACGACAACCGCAGCGGGTGCGAGTTCAGAAACAACACCCAGCGAACGCTCGAGCAGAGTCGTCCCGTCAACCGCGACAAGCGCTTTGGGAACACCCAAACCCAGTCGGGTACCGGACCCGGCCGCGAGGAAAACCAGACCGAGTCGCGCCATCAGAATTTAGGAAGCGAGAACCTGGTCGAGGCGCGCCCCGGCCTTTTCCACGTTGGACTTTTCGGCAAGGGCCAATTCCGAAATGAGAATCTGACGGGCCTTGGCAAGCATGCGCTTTTCGCCGGCTGAAAGGCCACGGTCCTGTTCGCGGCGCCACAAGTCTCGAACGACCTCGGAAACCTTGATGACGTCACCCGAGGCAAGCTTTTCGAGGTTCGCCTTGTAACGACGTGACCAGTTGGCGGGCTCTTCGACAATCGGGTCGCGCAGAACGGCGAACACACGCTCGAGACCGGCCTTGTCGATGACGTCACGAACTCCGACCATCTCGACGTTGTCCGAAGGGACCTCGATCGTCAACCCGCCCTGGTTCACGTTGAGCTTGAGATATTTCTTGTCCTCGCCCTTGATCGTGCGGGTCTTGATTTCGACGATGGTGGCCGCGCCATGGTGCGGGTAAACAACAGTTTCGCCAACTTTGAACGCCATAATTACGGATTTCCCTTCACCGGAACCTCAATTTTACCACAGGGCTCGACACTGGCCTAGCGACGCAAAAGTCCCACCACTGGGCACTATCGGGTTCGATAGACTGAGACCACCAGAACCTCTCGTTCCAAAGGACTATCCGTGCGAATTCGTGCCATCGCGACCGTTGCCGTCGCCTCCGCTTTGCTTCTCGGAACCGCCGGTTGTGGTGTGTTCGTCGAAACCGCCACCCTCAAGCACTACTCACCAAGCGACGGCGTCGGCGTCACCGTCGGAGACATTCACCTGCGCAACGTCCTCGTCATCACGAACGAGAACGGTGACGCTGCTCTCGTCGGAAGCGTTGTCAACGACGGAACGTCACTCGAGCTCGTCACGGTCGAAGTTCGCGGAACCACCGCACTGTCTACTCAGGTCGGCGCATACCCCGGACTGACCAAGATCGGCATCGCCGACGACAACCCGATCGTGTTCTACGGTGCGGGCGTCACCGCAGGCGAATACGTCGACGTCTATTTCCAGTACGGCGCAAACGACGGTGTTCTTGCAAGCGTTCCCGTCCTTGACGGAACCGAGGCGATGTACGCACCGTACGTCCCCGAGGCAATCGCCCCGGTCGTGACCGAAACCCCGTAGGCCCCGCTACTTCTTGCCCTGATTTGCCACGGCAGCTGCGCCCGCAGCAGCCGCTTCGGGGTCAAGGTACGTGCCCGCGCTCAGGGGTTTCAGGTCGGCATCAAGCGTGTAGACGAGTGGAATTCCCGTGGGGATGTTGAGTTCGGCGATGTCGTCATCGGAAATTCCCTCAAGGTGCTTGACCAACGCGCGAAGCGAATTGCCGTGCGCGGTGACGAGAACCGTCTTGCCCGCCGTCAAATCCGGCGCGATGTCGCTCTGCCAATAGGGAAGCATGCGGTCGATGACGAGCTTGAGCGATTCGGTGCGTGGAAGGTCAGCGCCAAGTCCCGCGTAACGCTCGTCGTTCGCCTGCGACCATTCGGATGAGTCGTCGAGGGGTGGCGGCGGAACGTCGAACGAACGACGCCAGAGCTGGAACTGCTCCGGCCCGAACTCTTCGAGCGTCTGGGCCTTGTCCATTCCCTGAAGCGCGCCATAGTGACGCTCGTTGAGACGCCACGAACGCTTGACCGGAATCCACAAACGATCGGCGCGGTCCAGGGCGATATTTGCGGTCTGGATTGCGCGCGACAAGACGCTCGTGTACAACACGTCGGGCTTCAACCCGCTGTCCGCGAGGAGCTCGCCTGCGCGGGTCGCCTCGGCGACTCCCTGTTCCGAAAGTCGAACATCGACCCATCCCGTAAACAGGTTCTTCTGGTTCCAGGTGGAGTTTCCGTGGCGAAGCAGGATGAGTGTGTGCGTCATGAGGAACAGCCTAACCAGCCACAATGGACTGGTGGTAGTCGGCCGAATCACGCGCGGAACGACGGGGACGAATCGTCTTCGTCGCAGTGACCGTTGGCTGGTGCGTCACCCACTCGTCCGGGCAATGGACAAACCGCTCGTCGTTGATTTGGGATTTGGGGCCGCCGCTCACACCACCCGCGAATTGGCTGATCGCATCACCGCAGTCAAGCCAGGCTCTCGAATCGTCGGGATTGAAATTGACCCCGAGCGCGTTGCCGCGGCCAAACCATTCGAAACGGCGTCCGTCACGTTCCGTCACGGCGGATTCGAAATCCCGGTTGATGGCCGCCCAGACATCGTTCGCGCGTTCAACGTACTTCGCCAATACGACGAACCAGAAGTCGCCGGGATCTGGGACACCGTCCGTGCGCGACTCGCACCGGGCGGGCTGTTCATCGACGGGACGTGCGACGAAATCGGCCGCGTATCGACGTGGGTAGCGCTCACTCCTGAAGGCCCTGACAGTTTCACCGTGTCACTGCGGCTCGCCGACCTCGACGAACCGAGCATCGCGGCCGAGCGACTGGTCAAAGCGCTCATTCACCGAAACGTCCCCGGCGAAAAGATTCACGAATTCTTTGTCGACCTCGACCGGCTGTGGGCAACGAACGCGGGACTCGGCGCCTTCTCGGCCATCCAGCGCTGGGTCGCGACGGTTCGCGGGATGAAGGACAAGGGCTGGCCCGTTCGCGACAATCAGTCGCGCTGGCGACTCGGGGAAATTACGGTCGATTGGGGCGCAGTCGCTCCGCGGCCGTGGCGCCCGCACTCGGTGGAACGATAACTTCCTGGTTAGCCGCAAGTTCGTGACCGTCGCGGTCGACGAGCAGTGGTGCGTCGACGGGAACGGTTCGCTTGATGCGAGCGAGCGCAACCGGGCCGTCCTCAAAGTGGTTTCCCGCCGTCGTGACAACACCAATTAGCTCGCCGTTCAGAAACACAGGGTCGCCCGCGACGGCGAATTCCGAGTCGGACCCGTCAAGGTGCAATCGCACGAGTCGACGGGGTGGGTGACCGACATTGTGAATCTTTGCGACCGTCTCTTGCCCCGTGTAACAGCCCTTGGAAAGGTGAACTGCGGTGCGCAACCAGTCGAGCTCGTGCGGCAGCGCGAGTTCGTCAATCTCGGCTACGCCGGGGCGACCAGCGACGGCACGCAGCGCATCAAGTGCCCCCCCATCGACCACTCGGGCTGGTGGCGCAGCATCTGCCGGCAGTACCGATTCGACGTACGTCCACCGCGGAACGGTTTCGGCGCCATAGGTGAATCCGCCGGGCTGAATCGTCGGCCACGGGTCGGTCCACACGTCGTCACCCCAGCTACGCGTTCCGCCGAACACGGCGACTGAATCGGACAGGTCCGTCGGCGTCACGTCCTCCATGAAGATCCGCTTGTCCAGCCACGCCACGACGTCCTCGCCGCGAGCGCCGGGGACGATGAGGAGAGTGTCGGTGTCGCGCTCAAGCACGTGAAGTACGCGAACGATTCGTCCGTTTCCGTCGAGTTCGAGAGCCTCACGCGAGTCACCGGCAGTCAACCCAATCAACGATTGCGACAGTGTCGCGTTGAGCACAGCGGCCCGATCGGCGCCGGCGACCGAAATCACCGCGGCGTCAATGCGCACGACCGCAATCCCGTCGACCAGGTCACGTTGATCGACGAAGGGGTTCGACATGACTAGCGCTGACCTCGAAACAGGCGAATGAGAACCGTTGCGGCGGCGATTCCGATACCGATCGTCGCCAAGCCAAGCAGACTGAGGAAAAAGATCTCGAGTGCCAAAATCATGGTTCTAGCCTACGCCGTGGCTGGCCCAGGCTGCCACAAGACCGGTGGCCGCGATGAGCAGCGACCCGCTCGTGGTGAATGCGAGCCGATTGACAAGCCCCTCTTTGCGCTGAAGTGAGAGCTGGATTACGAATGACACCACAATCGAAGCGCCCAGAGCAACAGAGATTACGCCGGGCCACATCGTGTCGTCGGTGAATGCGGCCCAGACCGACCCGATGAGCGCAATTGCCCAGGGCACAAGGGCGGTGGCGAATCTGCGCGGCATACGCCTACTCTAAACGCCCTAAACTAAAAACTGGCGTGGAGGGAGGCGGAAATGGCTCGACTATTGGTCTTGAGCAGTACCTCCGAGGCGCCCATCCCCGCGCTCTCACTTCTTCCACACCAGATGGTGATCGCACCGCTCACAGCACAGTCGGTTGCGCACAACAGTGACGCAAACGTCATCATCATCGATGGGGTGAGTGACCTCGTCGCGGCGAAGTCAATGGCGTCAATACTCGCGGCGGCACAGGTTCCCGTACCCGTCATCCTCGCGCTACGTGACACCGCCCTTCCCGTCATCGATGCTTCGTGGGGCATCACCGACTTCCTCATGCCAAACACCAGCCTCGCCGAGGTTGATGCGCGCATCCGCCTCGCGATCTCGAACCACCAGCCGGCGACTCCCGCCGGGCTTTCTCACTCGGGTGTCTCGATCGACGAATCGAGTTATCAAGCGAACGTCGGTGGCCGAGCGCTCGACCTGACATTCAAGGAATTCGAACTCTTGCGTTTCTTGGTTGCGAACCCCGGCCGCGTTTACAGCCGCGAGCAGTTGCTGTCCGAGGTCTGGGGTTATGACTACTTCGGCGGCACCCGCACTGTCGACGTTCACGTACGTCGGCTGCGTGCCAAGTTGGGTGACCATGAGTCCGTTATCGGAACCGTGCGAAACGTGGGCTACCGATTCGCACCGAACGGAGGCGACGAATGAACGACAAGCACGACCACCGGGACGCGATTGACGATGACCTCGACGATGACTGGGTCGACCCGATCCACGGTCAGGACGCCTCGCTTCCCGTCCAGCGCTACCTCGATCGTGAACTCTCGTGGCTGTCGTTCAACCGCCGCGTCCTCGAACTTGCCGAGGACCACACCGTTCCGCTGTTAGAGCGCGTCAATTTCCTCGCAATCTTTGCAAACAACCTCGACGAATTCTTTATGGTTCGCGTGGCGGGGCTGAAGCGCCGAATCGAAACCGGAATCGCGGTCCCCACGAACATCGGGCGTCTTCCTGCTGACGTGTTGCAATCGATTCACGCCACCGCGCAGCAGCTTCAACAACGTCACGCGATACTGGCGCAGGACATCATCCTTCCCGCACTTCGAGACAGCAACATCGAAATCGTCACGATGTCGACGCTCAGTGAAAACGACCGGGCACAGACGGACGAACTATTTTTCTCCACGATCTTCCCGGTGCTCACGCCGCTAGCCGTCGACCCCGCTCACCCTTTCCCATACATCTCCGGTTTGTCGCTCAACCTTGCAGTGCGGGTTCGCAACCCCAAGTCGGGTGACGAGAACTTCGCGCGCGTCAAGGTCCCCGCAATCCTTCCTCGTTTCGTCGAACTTCGAGACAACGGCAGCGGGCAGCTTCGGTTCATCCCTCTCGAAGACCTCATCGCGAATCATCTGGGAGCGCTCTTCCCCGGCATGGAAATCCTCGACCACCACAATTTCCGCGTCACGCGAAACGAAGACCTCGAACTCGATGAGGACGAAAGCGAAAACCTCATCAAAGCCCTCGAGGAAGGCCTGTCGCGTCGACGCTTCGGTGCGCCCATTCGCCTCGAAATCTCGGAGGAGATGGATAGCGTCACGCTCAACTTCCTTGTACGCGAGCTGGGCATGGAAGCGAACGAGGTTTACCGCCTTGCGGGGACGCTCGGGCTCAACGAGATGTTCCAGATTTCCGGACTGCCCCGCCACGACCTGAAGTTCTCGAAGCACGTGCCCACTACGGTGGCACCGTTCCAGTCTGCGGATCCGTCGGCGCCGGCTGACCTGTTCGCCGCAATGCGTGACGGCGAAGTCCTCGTTCACCATCCTTATGAGTCTTTCGCGACAAGCGTTCAGGCTTTCATCGAGCAGGCGGCAGTCGACCCGAACGTCCTCGCCATCAAACAGACCCTGTACCGCACATCGGGCGATTCGCCCATCGTTCGGTCGCTGATTACTGCGGCGGAATCAGGCAAAGCGGTCCTCGCCCTGGTTGAAGTCAAGGCGCGATTCGACGAGCGCAACAACATCTCGTGGGCCCGGCAGTTGGAGAAGGCGGGCGTTCACGTCGTCTATGGACTCGTCGGGCTGAAGACGCACTGCAAGTTGACTCAGGTGGTGCGACGCGAAAAGAATGGCGAACTTGCCTATTACTCGCACATCGGAACGGGAAACTACAACCCGAAGACGAGCCGCATCTATGAAGACCTCGGGCTGTTCACCCATTCTCACGAGGTGGGCGCCGAACTGACCCGATTGTTCAACGAGTTGAGCGGTTACGCAATCGAAAAGAAGTTCAAACGCCTGCTCGTCGCGCCGCGGTACCTGCGCGCCGGTCTTCTCAAGTTGATTGCGCGTGAAACCGATGCGGCACTCGCGGGTGAGCCGTCGGGCATCCGCTTCAAGGTCAACTCGCTCGTTGACGAAGCACTTATCGATGCGTTGTACCGGGCGAGCCGTGCGGGCGTTCCCGTCGACGTGAGTGTCCGTGGGATTTGCTCGTTGATCCCCGGGGTTCCCGGACTCTCCGAGAACATTCGCGTTCGCAGCGTCCTCGGCCGATACCTCGAACACTCGCGTATTTATGCGTTCCACAACGCTGCCAAGCAGGCGGTTTACATCGGCAGTTCCGACCTCATGCACCGCAACCTCGATCGGCGCGTCGAAGTTCTCGTTCGCCTCGATGCCGAAGACCACCTCGCGCGAATCAACAGACTCTTTGATCTCCATATGTCTGACGATGCGTCGTCGTGGACGCTCGGAAGTGACGGACACTGGAACCGAACTTCGCCGTCAAACGAATCACTCGTCGACGTGCAAAACACGCTCATGAAGGATGCGGAAGCCCGCAACAAAATCGGAGGGTCCCGCTGATGGCTAATGAAACTGTTTATGCGGCGGGTGCGGTCCTGTGGAAGGTTGTGGACAAGGAACTGAAAATCCTCGTTGTGCACCGAACGCAGCACAAAGACGTTTCGATCCCCAAGGGCAAGGTCGATCCGGGCGAAACTCTGCCCGAGACAGCGGTGCGGGAAATCAGGGAAGAGACGGGTCTTGACATCAATCTCGGTCCGTATCTCGGAACAGTCGACTATGTGATGCCCAACAATGGAAGGAAGAAGGTGGTCCACTACTGGGCCGCCGAAGTTGACCCAACGGCGGCAGAGCGCTCACCATTCAAGTCGAACAACGAGATTTACGCATTGGAGTGGATGACCATTCCGGTGGCCCGAGAAAAGTTATCGTATTCCCACGATGTCGGACTCGTTGATGCGCTCGAAAAGATGTACACCCTCAACTTCGCGCGCACCTTCCCCATCGTCATTGTGCGGCACGGAAAGGCCGTGCCAGCTTCAAGTTGGGATGGGCCTGACACGTTGCGCCCCTTACTTCACCGCGGACATGAACAAGCAAAGGCGATTGCCGGCGGCATTGCTAGTTATGGGCCACGGAAGATTTATACCTCTACCGCAACCCGATGTATTCAAACAATCACACCAGTCGCGTCACAATTTCAGATTCGCGTGAAGGAATCCGGAAAGTTGTCACAGGCGCGTTGGTCAGCCGATGGCGCGAACGCTCGAAAGATCATCGCCCGACGACTAGCGAAGGGAGTTCCTGTCGTTCTGTGCTCTCACGGTCCCGTGATACCTCAACTCGTTGAGGAGCTCGTTGCACAGACCGGAACCACCAGTGACGTAACGTTTCGACGCACCGCGTCACCGAACACCGGCGACTTTTCCGTGTTTCACGTGGTTCATTCGGAATTCGGGCCCCACATTGTGTCGGTCGAATACCACGAAGCACCTTAGAGGCGTCGGGCCGCGGGTTACGCCTCTCGGCACGTGGCCACTCGCAGCGGCATTAATAGTTGGGACCCGGGGTATCCGCGCGACCCGACACGATTAGTTTAAGGGACTGACCAGTCAGATTATTCCTGCGGAATCAACCAAAACGGCCGTTGACGTAGGCCAGGGTGCGCTCATCCTTGGGGAACTCAAACATCTGGTTTGTCGGACCGTATTCGACTATTCCACCCGGTGTTCCTTGTTCCGCGAGGAAGAAGGCCGTCTTGTCAGAGACACGGGCTGCCTGTTGCATGTTGTGTGTGACGATGACGATGGTCACTTCTGACGCGAGTTCAACGATGGTCTCTTCAATGCGGCGGGTAGACGTTGGGTCCAGCGCAGAACAAGGCTCGTCCATCAACAGGACTCGCGGTTTCACGGCAAGCGAGCGAGCGATACACATGCGCTGCTGTTGTCCACCCGACAATCCACCGCCCGGCTGCTCGAGGCGATCCTTGACTTCCTTCCACAACCCCGCTTTGGTGAGGCATTCCTCAACAATTGCCTCCTTGGTCGACTTGTCTACGCGCTGTCCCGTCAGGGCCAACCCTGACAAGACGTTATCCTCGATGCTCATCGCGGGGAACGGATTCGGCTTTTGAAAGACCATCCCGATGTTTCGTCGTGCATCGGTGATGCGGCGCGAAGGTTCATAGATGTCGTGTCCGTCAAGCAAGACTTCCCCAGAAAACTGTGCGCCGGGAACAAGTTCATGCATGCGGTTCAGCGTCCGCAGGAACGTGGACTTACCGCACCCCGAGGGGCCGATCAGAGCCGTAACTTTCCCCTTCGGCATGACCAAACTAACGCGGTCAAGTACCTTGTGGTCACCGAACCAGGCTGATACGTTGTTCGCCTGAATCGCAGGTGTTTCTTCCAGCAGAGCGCCTTTGGTGGACGTCGCCGCAACGGGTCGGCTGGCGTGTAGCGGCTTCGTGGGAGCGGAGTCTCTATTGGGCATTTTTTCCTCGATTTGGTGTGTTTTAGAGCAAGTTGGGAAGGACGACAGAAACCTGGGTACCGATGGCGATCCCCAGAGCGAGTAGGAGTGGAGTGGCAACGACCCACGTCTGACGTGGACCCCACAACCGGAGGCTATAGGCCATCGCGATGATGAGAAGGACTGTGAACACGAGAATGAGAGCAAGTTGCGCCCACCCCCGAGGGTCTCCGGCGAGCGGAGCCTCTGATTCGTCGAGCGACTCAGCAGAGAACATTTGCGCTGGTGTGACGTTAGGTTCGCTCATCAATTTTGCATCCACGCGAACAACGGTGTTGGGCATGAAAGGAACTCCCGCTGCAGATACAAGGGTGAGTCGCCCACCGTCGCCAACTGCTTCGGGAAGCGGGTCGCCCGTGTAGCGAATGTCGTAGACCGAGTAAGTTGAAACGCCCTGCCCTGTTGTGATGTGAATTTTTGATCCCGGCTTCAACTCGCCGATGCGGGCGAACGGACCGCCATAGGAGAATTGCCGGCCGTAAAGCACCGTGTTTCCGTATTGTCCAGGCAATGGAGAGTCGCGACGATGACCGACGCCCGACATCAACGCTCCCGAGGACGTTCCTTCAACCACAACAGTCTCGAGGTTGATGGCAGCTATTTTCATGACGGCGACCGGGCTGCCCGCGCCGATCAACAGATCGTTTTGGTCGACTTGTCCGACGGGTGCGGTCCCGTTTGCCAGTTCATAACGGAATTCATCGAACATGACCTGTTGCTGGCGAGCGTAGAAGATTGGGGATAGTGCTAGTACCTGGAGCAAAAATGCCATAGTCAACAAACCCGCGGTGGTGACGGTCAGCCCGCCTATCTCAAGTCGCGCGGCCGGTTCGAGTGACGGCATGGATTGTGAAGCTGGCCGCGCATCGTGTTCAAGCGCCGGGGGCCCGACGACTACAGGGGCCCGGTTGGTGATGTCGATGCCGATCGACAGGGCGAATTTACGAAGCCACGCCCCGAAAGATTCTTGCCACACGGAAACGATATCGCGCAATTTGTCTGCACCGAAGCGACCGGGTGTCGGTTGTCCCGGTCTGCGTTTGCGTGTTGCCATTGTGGAAATGGTTCTTTCGTTCAGGATTTGAGTGGAGCGGGTGCCGCCAGATTTCTCGGACGACACCCGCACCGTTTGGGTAGTTACGACCCTATTACTGCGACTTGAACTGGACCTGCTTGGTGATGTACCCGGTGTCGTCGAACGCTCCGTCACCGCCGTAAACGATGGTGAGGTACTTTCCGGAGGTGGGGGTGGTTGTTACTGCCCCTACCGCGGCCCACAGGCTGGTTTGGTCGAGAACAAGTGTTGCTACACCGTTGGCCATGGTTGCTCCGGTAACCGTGATCTCAGTTGTTCGTGCGTTAGCCGAGCTACCGTAGAAAACGCGCAGTGCTCCCGTTGGCTTGAGCGTCACTGTTCCATCTGTTGCCGTAAGGGTTGCGGTGATCTTCGGGGCAACGTTCGGCTGCGTTACCTTGACCGTGGCTCCGGCGCTGGTGAAGTTCACGGCCGATCCGCCGAGTGTGGCCGAAACCTTGAACGCGTTTGCTGTCAAACCCGACGCGATGACGTAGTACGTCGAGGTTTTGTTTGCGCCGGCAGGAGCGGTAGTGCTCGCAGCGAACGTGATTGCATTGCCCACAACCAGACCGTGTCCCGTCACCGTGACGAGGTCAGTTGTTGCGTTGACAGTTGCAGCCTTGATGACGTTCTTTGCCGCTACCGCCCAAACTGGCGACGTTCCGGCTGCTAATCCGTTCGGCGCGGCAGCCAAAGCGACTGCGATCGACGGGACCAGTTTGGTCAGCGTCCACGACTTCGTCGCAGAGGTGCTTGTAACTACTCCTGAGTCCGCTGTCGGGGTGTACACCGCGTAAACCGAAGCGGCCGCCGACGTCTGCGCGAAGGTGAAAACCGCCGCCGATTCATCAGCATCAAGCGTATCGGTCGCGATGGTGGCGTTGGTGGACCCATTCTTGAGGGTCACTGTCCCACCTGGGTAGACGGCACAATCGATGATCGCGACAACGCGTGCGTTTCCGCCGACCTTTGCCGGCTTCTTGAGCGAAAGAGTTACGCTCGACGACGCGATGGAAGCGAGGTTCTGCGTCCACGTCGACGATGTTCCGTCAGCGACCAGTGGCGTCACCTTGATTCCGCCGAGGGCGGGCACAAAGTACGCATACAGAGCCGTCGTGCCAACCGCGATGGGGGTGATCTGGATGGTGGTTGCGGTGTCGCCGGCGACACCGGCAGCTACGCTGACCGAACCGAGGACGTTGGCCCCGGCTGCGCCATACGTGGCATTGTCGGTCACAATCACCCTTCCCCCCATTTGGTGGTTCGAGGTTCCGACCTTGACCGTGGCAGTAACCGCGTGTCCGACGTCACCATCCGTCGACGACAAGTTGCTGATCGAAGCGCCCGTTACCGAGGTACCGTCTCCACCTGCCGTACGGCGATTGCCCGAGGCAATCGACCCACATGAACCGACGTTTGCCGGGTCAGTCGAGCTGAGGGGCGTGAAGCCCATCTTGATGATTGATGCGGTCTGCTGGCAGACAAGCGAGTCGGTGCCGACAAACATCTCGTGAATTGCCGAATCGGGGTCGATCGCCTTGCGGTATGGCACGATGTTGTAGACGTAGCGCTTGAGGTCCGAAGTCCAGTTCTCGTTGGGTGCAATGCTGGAACCGGAACCTGTCGTTGCCGGAATTGTGGCCGCGCCGTTCGGGTAGAGGTTCAACAGAACCGTTCCGTTAGTCTTGTCGGTTGCGCCAGTCACCGCGTGGTTCGTTTGTGCGGACCACTGACCAATTGAGTAGATCCCGATTGAGTTCTCACGCTCGGCGACTGCAGCTCCATCGTGTTCCTGGATATTTGTGGTTCCATCGAGAAATTTGCGCGAAATGCAGCTCTGACCGGCGCTGGAATCGGGGAACGAGCCACTCTCGGTGCGACCAATCTTTCCTACGAAATAGCTTGCCGTTCCTGAACCGTATCCCGGAATCAGGGGGAAGATTTCATATGCCGTGGTGTTCGCGGGAGCCGCGCCTGACGAGGCGCCCACCGAGTTATAGGAACCCGACGTCTGGGTGACGTTCAGTGTTCCATCGCTCGACGCGGAGAGAGTCGCGCCGCCCTTTTCAGCCTGCAAGGTGAAGGTGTCTGCGCTGGGGACAGTCTTGACGTAGTACTTGGTGCCGGCGGAGAATCCTCCGGCGTCCGACGAGATCGTGATGGTGTCACCCGCGACAAGGCCGTGCGCGCTCTTGGTGAGCGTCGAGCTTCCGTTGGTTGCCGCAACGCTTCCGATGGTCACGTTGTTGAGGTACACGAAACGGGTCTGGCAACGGAAGATCGCATCGATTGACGCAACACCAGCAGCGTCCGCGGTTGTTCCCAGTCCGGTCAGCGGAATCTTGGCAACTGCGTCGGTGGGGTTGACGGCGATGCCAACCGAGTCGATGGCAAACGGGATGTCGACAAACTCACCGGTCGCACTCGCGGTCCCCTGAAGGCTCGATGCGCGAGCGTAGTCAATCTGTCCAACAGTGTTGTCCTTGTTGGCGGTCTGGTTGCTTGCTGCAAAAGTCGCCACGTTGCTGAACGAGAGCGAGGCGCCTTCGGCAACCTGCAGCATCTTCCAACCGTCACCGGAACCCTTCGCGCGAAGTACCGTCGACGGTCCTCCGGGGCGGGTGGTGATCGTCTGCGAACCGGTCGACTTGTATGACGCAAGCTTGCCTCCGCCGATCGCCGTCGCAATTTCATCCATGACATCCATGGTGGTGTCGGATCCAACACCGACGAGTGCGGTGGCCGACGGCTCCGCGGGGTCCGCAAATGCGGGGAGGGAAACGAAGCCGCTCGCAACGATGGCGCCGAGGCCAACGCATGTCGCAATCTTCGACAGGAAATTCACCTTCATGGTGGATTTGTCCTTTCAAGGGTTAGGAGTCCGAATGTTCATTCGTACACCCCTAAAGGTAAGGACGCCCCCTGAACAGCGCCCGTCGCGAATATGAACAACGGGTTACGCGCTCGCTAACTTTCAGCGGAGACCCGTCGCGCACGCCTAATCATGATCGGCCCGATCGCGCACATAGGAACTCCTGCGGCGAATCCGAATCCCGCGATCGACGTCATCCAGCTCAAGTGATCGGCTGTCGGGCCGGTCGTCGCCGGGGTCTGCGTCGGTGTTGGCAATGGCGCAACATCGATAGTGTCGGTCGTTGACGTCCCCGTTGATGACGATGTGCTTTCCGTTGCAGGTGAGCACCCGGCTTTCGCAGACTTGAGATTGCTCAACGATTCGGAAATTTCGTTTGTTCTGGCCCTCTCAGCGTCCGAGAGTGGAATGTATCCGTTCGGAAGCATCCCTCGCGCCGTCCCTTGGTTCTGTCCGTCCCCCGCGGCGTAGGCTAGAACCTTCTGATAGTCCTTCGCAGTTGCAGCGTCAATTGGACACACGTTTATTGCAGCGTAGACGAGTTGCGCGAGGGGATAGATATCTGCCTCTTCACCTGCCGGGTTCGAGACGAAGACACCAGAAACATCCGACGGGACAAAGCGCGAAATTGCCGCGTTGACTGCGTCGGTACTCGGTGACACGATGTCCCCATTAACATTGGTAATTCTCGCGACATCGAGGCCGTATCGCGCCGCCGATGACGAGTTGGTGATTGACAGTACAAGGCGGTGCCCCGGCTCTTGGGCGGGCCACGCCTTGTACGCGGGTGGATTCTTGTATGGGTCCCAGTTCGACTTGACATTGCCATCGGCTCGAAGTGTCCGGTAAGCCGTGTCCTGCATGTCGTTGAAATAGGGACGCATGTCCAAAGTCCCGAACCCGGGTTCAGCCGCATCCGACGTGGATTTGAAAATCGACAAATCCGTTTTGGGGAACGTGCTGGACACCACATCGCCTCCCAAAGCGAGTGGAACGTATTCCGGGTTGATGCGCATTCCCCAGTCGTCGGGCGAGCCGTTCAAGAATGCGAGAGCCGCCGGGCTCGACCGAACCCATCGCCACACGTCTCGATAGGCGTCCGCGGACCCGATGCCAACCATCAGCCCTTGCGGGTATGACGTGTTCCACCGCTCGAAGTCCGGATTCAGATCGACAAACTCGGGGTCGGTAATCATTGAGGTTGGGTTTTCTTCCAACACCGAATCCCCCACCCCGAAGCCCGGATTGTCGGCTGGATATGACTGTGTCAGCAGTTTTGCGACGAGACGCTGATTGAGAACTAGATTGCGAACCCGAGTGCCGTTCTTTTGGAAGACGTCGGGGTCGGCATCGGACAGCAGGTCGTAGTCAATGTTGTAAGCGAATACGACTGCGGACCTTGCAACAGGCGCATAAAGAATTTTTGTTCCAGCAGATTCGGTTGCCGACAGCGGATTGGAAACAAAAGCGAGTCGCGACGCCCCGTCAACTTTGCTGACAAGTTGAGCGCGAGCTTCCGAATCACCGATCATGGAGTATCCGTAAGTCGTGCCCGTCGTGCACAGCCCTGGTTGCCAGGATGTGAATGCATCGGCAATGATTTCCGATCCCACGACGCGACGTTCGGCTTGGCCCAACGCGCAGGATTGGCTGACCGGCTCAAAATTTAGGGGAATGACGATTCGATCCGCCCAGTTTGACGGTGATAACGGTGACTGGGTGACTCGAGGCGGGATCGAGCGCATGGGGTCGTCGCCATTCGGTTCATGGTCTCCTCGTGGAACAATGACCAGCCAGCAGGACCGTGGATACCATGACCCATCAGATTGGGTGACCTCGCCGCCACAACCGAGATGTGGCGCTTCAAGTGACGTCTGTACTTCGAAGATCACGCTACCGGTGCCGTCTTCACCCGTTCTGGCCGCCGTGACTTCGTTCGATGTGGCCGAGTCAAAGACTGAGAGGTAGTTAAACGTGGATTCCCCGCGAACGTTGGTAAACGGATAGGCGAAGGAGTCGGCCGGCTGTCCCGGGATGTGAAGCGCTGCATTGTCGGCGGCGACAAACAGCGGGTCACTCGTTGAGAGCGAGCGGGACGCGGCACTGCTTCCGACGAGGTTCTCCAAGGTGGCCGTCGGCGCGCCCCACTGGCACTGATCGGGGGTGGGTTCGCTGCTGTCGCCCCAACACTGCATCATCTGAACGTAATTGGCGCCGTACTCGCCCGATGTTGTGGGAATTCCACCGTCCCATGTGACGCTTATTCCCTGATGTCCGAGATGCGCGGTTTGATCGACCGTGAAGGTGAGTCCACCGAGCGCATCAGCGTTGACGCTCGTTGAATCAGGGTGGGCATCCGCCCAGCGGATCGTCACCGGCTCACTGTCCGCGGCCGCCAATGCCGAAGCGGACGATCCGATCAGGGTGATCGCCGAAGTAGTGACCAGAGTTGCCCCGATGGCAAGCACGGCAAGCCCGGCGCTGATTCGCGATTGCGGTTTGTTCATCGGGACCGTCCACCTCGACGGATTGAGCGCACGAGCACCGGGGGAAGGAACACGACCATGAGGAAGAGCGCCACAGCCAACAGCATCACGGTTTGAGGCAGACCCCATCCCGCACGGTTGTCGATGTTTGTTGCTTCCGCGACAACATTTTGACAAACGCCCGTATCGGGATTACAGGCGATTGGCCCATTGCCAACGGGGATTCCGAGGAAGCCACCGCCGGAGCCTCCGAAGCCACCCGTGCCACCACTGGATGACCCGTCGCCAAGCCCGCCGGAGGCGCCGCCGGAACCTGACCCCGCACCCGCGGCGCCGCCCGTTGCGGTGGTGCACTGAGTCGCGCCCTTCTTGTCACAGGCGGGAGGCATCGGCGCTTTCGTGGCGAGAGTGTTTGAGCCATCCGCAGAAAACGTCGGGTTGTTGCACTTGGCGATGTTCGTGACAGTTTCACCACCACCCGGAATCAATCCGACCTGTTCGAGACCGGCCTTGACGAGGTTGATCGGCAACGGAGAATACCCGAGAACTTCCGCTTGCTGCTGCCCCTCACACAGGAAGTAGTTCGCGAACGCGGCAAGTGTTTTTCCTTTGTCATTGGTGAAGGGGGCGTCGGTCGACGTCGGAATGATCATGTACGAATAGGACGACAGCGGATAGGCCCTCGGGTCGGCGTTGGCGTACACGCCATCAAGTATCTGTGTGAGGTAGCTGTTTCCCCGAGTGGTGTTGATTTTTGCGCCAAGCAAACCAACGGCAACGTTTGACGCGGTCGGTTCGACGTAATATCCGGCGGAGTTGAGGACTTTGGCGACCGGGAAGCCCGTCTTCAGAGCGTACGAGTATTCAACGTAGGTAATCGTTCCAACGTTCGCGGCCTGGGCTACATAACCGGCCACACCCTGGGAGTTTGGTTGCGCGATGAAGCCTTTTCCTGCGATAACGGGATAGTTCGACGTCACTCCACACGGTGTTGACCGTCCGGCCGCACGACAGTATGCGTCCCAGATTGATGCCTGCGTCTTGCTCATCCATGTTGTGAATTGCGCGGTCGAGCCGGAACCGTCAGAGCGCACAACGGGAACGATTTTGCGCGCGGGAAGGTCAATGCCCGGGTTGTCGGCGACGATTGCGGGGTCATTCCACTCACTGATTGCGCCGGTAAAGATTTTTGCGATCACAGGACCCGAGAGTCGCAGGTTGGCGATTTGCTTGCCGCCGGAACTGAGGTTGTACATGAACGCGGTTCCACCGGCAACGATCGGCATGTACGCGAAAGGGCGCGACGGCGGGTCATCGACGACGGAACCGTCACGAAGTCCGTACGGGATTTCCGACACAGCAAAATCGATGGTTCCCGACCGGAACTGGTTACGCCCATCGGAAGAACCTGTGCTGGCGTAGTTGACGCGCATTCCGTATTGCTCGACGTTGCGTCGCCACTGGTCGAGTGCATTCGAGCTCCACGATGAGCCCGCTCCGGAAATCGGCACATAGTCCACCGCATTAGCGCTGGTGACGGGTCCGAGAGCAAGGACGGCTACCGCCACGACTGCGACAATCGCCCGGACGTAAAGTGTGAAAGATCGAGACATTAGCGTTTGTTCCCCTTCGAGCGGAAGCGACTGCGGATGTAGGCAAGTTGTTGGCGGATTCGCAAGAGGGCCTTACGACGTGACGCTGATGAGAGGTTGTTTCGCACTCGTCCGTCTGTTTTTGCCAGGGTCGCTGCGATTGCGTGATAGATTTCGCGGACGTCGCGTTTCCACTGTTCACGTCTCTCACGCGCCTTCACCTTTTTGGCCACCGTCTGGCCACCGATTGCGCGAGCGACCAGGAAGAGTGACACAACGATGATCATCAGGACGGCAGCCGTGCCGAAACCTCGAGCAATCATCGTTGGTTCGGGTGACTTGACGAACTGGAAGATTGCCAGGGGCAACGAAACCATGGGTCCATGCAGTGGGTCTGCGTTGAACGCAGCCGTGAACCCTGACGTGAGCAAGACCGGTGAGGTCTCGCCGATTCCTCGAGCGGTCGCGAGGATGATTGCAGTGACAAGACCGGAACGGGCAGTGGGAAGCGTGACGCGCCACATCGTGTTCCAATTGTTTGCTCCGAGTCCGAGTGACGCTTCTTTCAGGGTCGACGGGACGAGGCGCAGCACGACATCAGCGGCGCGAATCATGATCGGCAACATCATCACCGAGATTGCCAACGCCGCGGCGAGCCCCGACTTGTTCAATCCGAACATCAGAATCGCAGTGGCGTAGATGAAGAGTCCCGAAACAATCGATGGAAGTGCCGTCATGGCTTCCACGATTGTTCGAACGAAACGCGTAAACGCCCCAGGAATCTCGTTCAAGAAGATTGCCGTGGTCAAACCGAGCGGAATGGTGATTGCCAATGCAATCGAAATTTGGATCAACGTCCCCGTGATCGCGTGAATGATTCCACCATCGCTCAGAGGATCAAGCGGCCCTGCGAGTGACATGTCCTGTGTGAAGAAATTGAGGTGCGGCAAAGCCTCTGCGCCTCGAACAAGAGCAAACACGACGACGAACACGAGTGTCACGAAAACAGTTGCGGCGAGAGAATGAACAGCGACGAGAACCATTCGGTCGCGGACGGTCGTCATGTTCTCGTCGAACGACACCAACAGGGCATATGCCACCAAGAAGAGGACGTAGGCGGTTGCGAAGTATCCGACCACGCCACCCACCGGGGCCAGGTAGATGTAAATGATGGAGGTCATCGAAATCGACGCGACGACTGCACCCACTAAAGACAAAACATCGCTGATACGCAAAGCGCCGATCCGGCGCGGGCTGTCCTTCGAGGTTTCATCCGGAGCGGTCACGTTAACAACGGTGGTCATCAGCTACTCGCCCCCGAACGTGAACGCGCGACAATCGCCGACGCACCAAAGTTGACAACTAACGTCACGAAGAACAGAGCCAGGCCGGCGGCCATGAGCGCGGACATTCCAAACGTTGTCGCTTCGCCGTACTTGAGCGCGATGAGCGACGAGATCGAACTTGCTCCGGATTGCAGGATGTGCGGCTGAATAGAGAACACCGGCGAGATGATCATGTACACCGCGATGGTTTCACCCAGTGCTCGTCCCAGCCCGAGCATCGTTCCTCCGATGATGCCGCCCTTACCAAACGGGAGAACCACGGATCGAATCATTCCCCACATGGTTGCTCCGAGGCCCAAAGCGCCTTCGCGCTCGCCAACGGGCGCCTGCGAAAATACCTCCCGCATGATCGACGTCATGATGGGCGTGATCATCAGGGCAACCACAATTCCGGCGATAAACGATGAAGCGGTAAAGACGGTGTCGCTCGACAGCGGGTCGTCCGAGAAGCCGTCGACGGCAAAAATCGGGATCCATCCAAACGTTCGAGAAATCCACTTCGCGATATCAATGATGTTTCCCTGAAGCGAGAAGAATCCCCACAGTCCAAATACCACAGAAGGAATCGCCGCCATCAAGTCGACGAGTGTAATGAGCGATTGCTTCAACCCCCGCGGAGCATATTCAGAGATGTAGAGCGCAGTTCCGAGGGACAGCGGAAGAGCGATGGTGACAGCGACCAACGCGATGATGAACGTTCCGATGAGGACCGCGGCAATACCAAAATTGTTCGCGTCCGGTTCCCAGGCTTGAGTCCAGAAAAAGGACAGTCCCGCTTCACCTAACGCCTGCGAGGCGCGAAATCCGAGAAAGACACCGATTGCCGTCATGATGACGAGCACGATAATTCCACCGGTCCTCGCAACCGTCCGATAAACGACGTCGCCTGAATCGCTCACCATTTTGAGCGAGCGCGGTTTGTCGTCGTTCACGTGGTCCTTCGTAAGCGGTTCTCGGAGTGCAGTGCGGCGCACAACTCTTCACAAACATTAGATTCTCAAGGTTAAGAGAAGGTGAACAACAACCCTCAATTTTTCGCCCGGACAAACCCGGTGTGACGGGTTGCACCACTAGTTGAGGTGCCCGGCGCGATCGAGCTTGGCGCAGGCGGCGAGATCACTAGCAAAGTCGGTGAGGGTCAATGCTCGTTGCAGGAGCGCGCTGTTACCCAGTTCTGATCGCGCGATAATCTCGGTAACGCCTCGCGCCTCGATACGGCAGTACGCAGCAGCACGGTCCAAGGCGTCCCCCATGTCACCGTGAAAGGCGCCGCGAAGAATCTCATCAGCGAGGGACCGGATGTCGGCAGGACTGGTCGGATTGGGCGCCCCAGCGACCACGACATCGGCGGTCGCGTCTAAATCCGCACCCGTGTCATACGCGACGGCCGCGAAGGTTTCGTCGTTGACGATGCTCGCATGGATGACGTACAGACGCCACAGCGCTCCCGGAAGTGAATGCGCCGGGGCGGCAGCCCACAATTCGGCAAGTTCACCGACGCCGTTTTCCGATGTGTAGGCGAGAAGGCGGTCGATGACGGTCGGGTCGTCCGATTCGCGAATTCGATGGACGAGGGCGGTCGCGGTGTCGTGCGCGATCTGCAGACTCACAGCCGGATCAACGCCCGACGTGAACCGGTCAAAAAGGTGAGGTTCGGTGGGGGCGGGTCTGCGCGGTCGCTTCATTTCGTGAGGTGCCCCTATCTATTCAATTCAAGAATAGGTACGCTTGCGGCTTACGCCTAGTTAAAGGAACCCTCATGACCACCACTCCTTCGCGTCGTCGACTCGGATCCGGAATTCTCGGGATCATCACCGTCATCGCAACCCTGTTCAGCGGACTCGTTGCCACTCCGGCAACCGCGTCAGTTCCTGCCACTGCGAAGGCTGGCG
>JAHEDU010000064.1 GCA_024641015.1 Micrococcales bacterium | reverse complement strand
TTCCAGGCTCTCGCACACCGCTTCCTCGGACTCGAGGTCGGTCACGTCGAATCGTTCCCCACGGGGGCCATTCACCTACCCCCGCTCGGAACTGAGGAGTAACACCATGGCACGCATCGACGGTCGCACCAACGACGAACTTCGACCCATCACCATTGAACGCGGATGGTCGGCGCAGGCCGAAGGCTCGGCGCTGATCTCGTTCGGAAACACGAAGGTCCTCTGCACCGCGTCGTTCACCAACGGCGTTCCGCGCTGGATGGTCGGCACCGGCAAGGGCTGGGTCACCGCGGAATACGCGATGTTGCCGCGTGCAACGAATTCGCGCAACGACCGCGAGTCAGTCAAGGGCAAGATCGGTGGACGCACACACGAGATTTCGCGACTGATCGGGCGCAGCCTGCGCGCGATCGTCGACACCAAGGCGCTGGGCGAGAACACCATCGTCATCGACTGTGACGTACTCCAGGCGGATGGCGGTACCCGCACCGCTGCGATCACCGGTGCGTACGTTGCGTTGCACGACGCGATCGAGTGGGGACGCGACAAGGGATTCATCGGCAAGAACGCCAGGGCTCTTATCGATTCGGTCGGTGCCGTGTCGGTTGGAATCATCGACGGCGAGCCGATGCTCGACCTCCAGTACACCGAAGACGTCCGCGCCGAGACCGACATGAACGTCGTCGCGACGGGCAAGGGCCTGTTCGTCGAGGTCCAGGGGACTGCCGAGGGTGCTCCGTTCGACAAGGCGGAACTGGACCGACTGTTGGAGTTGGCGACCGCGGGAATTGCGCGCCTCACCGAGATTCAGGCGGCGGCCATCGCCGTTGACCCGGCATGACGGACGACATTGCGAACGAGCCCGCCGTCGAATCGGATGAAGCGCTCGACGAGGTGAGCGATTCGGAGGCCGAACCGACCGTCATCATCGTCGCAACTCACAACGAACACAAGATTGGCGAGATTGCTCGCACGCTGTTGCCGTTGCTGGGCAAGCCTGTTGAGCTTCGACCGACCACGGGCAAGCCACCGAAGGAAGACGGCACGACGTTCGCCGAGAACGCGCTGATCAAAGCGCGTGCGGCTTTTGCCGAAACCGGCCTGCCGTCCATCTCGGATGATTCGGGAATTTGTGTTGACGCGCTGAACGGCGAGCCTGGAATCCGGTCCGCGCGATACACCTCAGCGGGTACCGACGAAGCAAACCGCAACGCTCTCGTCGAGGCGATGAAGGGCGAAAAGGACCGCACGGCGAAGTTCGTCTGTGCCGTCGCTTTCGTGACCGCCGAGGGTGAACGTGTTGAGATTGGCGAGTGGCCGGGCAAGATTCGCGCCGCCGCGAAGGGAGTTGGCGGCTTCGGGTATGACCCGATTTTCGCCCCCGACGGCGTCCCAGGCACGGCCGCCGAGTTGTCACCGACCGAAAAGGCGGCGTTGTCACACCGTGCTCGCGCCATCGGCCAGATTGCGCCCGCGATCAACCACTTCCTCAATCACCGCGCGAACTAATGAAACGCTCCATCGGCCGTTCACCGCTCGTCTCGCTTCTGGGACCCGCGATGGTCGCCGGTGTTGCCTATCTGGACCCCGGAAACGTTGCCTCGAACATCACGGCTGGCTCGCGGTACGGGTTCCTCTTGGTGTGGGTTGCGGTGCTCGCCAACCTCATCGCATGGATGGTGCAATTCCTGTCCGCGCGGTTGGGCATCGTCACCGGGCTCAGCCTTCCCGAGGTCATGGGCCAGCGCATCACCTCGCGTCGCTGGCGATTCGCGTATTGGATTCAAGGCGAGCTCGTCGCGATGGCCACCGACATCGCCGAGGTCGTTGGCGGCGCGATCGCCCTGCACCTTCTGTTTGGCTTGCCGCTGTGGATGGGCGGTGTCCTTGTGGGAATCATCGCACTCGCACTGCTCGGTGTTCAATCGCGCTTCGGCCCTCGGCCGTTCGAACGCGTCATCGTCCTCTTCATCCTCGTCATCGTCGTCGGATTCGGTGCCAGCCTGTTGGTCCATCCTGTCAATGTCGGGGACGTCTTTGCCGGCTTGATCCCGCGATTCGACGGTCACGGCTCGGTGCTGCTGGCGACCGCGATCCTGGGCGCAACCGTCATGCCGCACGCAATCTATGCGCACTCCGCCTTGTCGCGCGAACGTTTCGGCGACGTCGCCAACGAGGACATCCCGCGCCTCTTGTCGGCCACGCGAATCGACGTCACTGCGGCTCTTGCGATTGCGGGTGCGGTCAACATCACCCTCATCGTGGTTGGCGGAGCCGTCCTGTCGAGCCACCCCGAATCCGAAACCCTCGCCGGTGCATTCTCGGCGCTGGGTGAAGAGCTCGGCGTCACCATCGCAATCCTGTTCGCGGTGGGGTTGCTGGCATCGTCACTGGCATCGACCGCAGTCGGCGCCTATGCGGGCGCGGAAATCATGTCCGGATTGACGACCTTCAAAGTCAAGCCACTGGTGCGTCGCGCCATCACCATTGTGCCGGCGGTCCTGTTGCTTGGTTCAGGCATCGAACCAACAACGGCTCTGATCGTGTCGCAGGTCGTCCTGAGCTTCGGAATTCCGTTCGCGCTTATCCCGCTGATCGTCGTGACGACGAGCCGCCGCCTGATGGGCGAACATCGGGCCGGTTCGACGCTTCGCGCGTTCGCGACGGCCGCCGCAGTCCTCGTTGTTGTCATCAACGGCGGACTGATTGCCCTAACCCTCGGTGCCTGATTCTTTCGCGATTGTCCGGCGCTCTTTGAGCCAGTGAAGACCGACCGACAGCGCTGAAACGGCGACGACACCGAGAAGCACGACGTCGATGTATTTGGTGACGAGGTCGGCGACTCCGGGGATGTGCGCAATGCCCCACCCAACGAGCGGCAACATTCCCGCCCAGAGCAATGACCCGAGAGCGTTGTACAGCGTGAACGTGAGTCGGTTCATGCGGCCGATTCCGGCGGCGACGGGAAGCAGAGTGCGAACGATGGGAACGTATTGCCCGATCGTCAGCGACAGCGGTCCCCACTTGTGGAAGAAAGCCTCGGTGCGGTCGACGCTGTGGTGCGACAGCAACCCCTTTTCCGATCGTGTGAACACCGCGGGGCCGCCGACCTTGCCGATCTGATACCCCGTCTGGTTGCCCGCGATGGATGCGGCCATGATGACGAGCGACACGAGCCAGATCGGCTGGTGGATAGTCCCCTGGAAGACGAGGACGCCCGTGATGAGAAGGAGAGTGTCACCCGGGAGGAGGAAGCCGATGAGCAGGCCGGTTTCGATGAAGACGATGGCGGCTACGACGAGCAAAGCCCACGCACCTGCTCCTTCGACGATGGCTTGGGGGTCGAAAAGACCTGCGGCTTCGATCATGTGGTTCCTTTCAAGAGTGCGGGTGGAGGGACTCGAACCCACACGCCGAAGCACAGGAACCTAAATCCTGCGTGTCTGCCAATTTCACCACACCCGCTTGTTCCCTCAGTGTATCGGGAGGGCATTAAGGCGTAGAGTGAAATCATTCGTGAACGAAGGATTTGCGGCAGGTTTACCGTCGCAAAGCAGGAAAGCGACCGACGTTTGGGTCGGCGCGAAAGGAAGTGAAAGATGCGCGCAGAAGCGGATCTTCTGAGTTCAGTCCCCACCAAGCTGTACATCGGCGGTGAATGGGTCGACGCCGAAGGCGGCAAGACCCTCACGGTGACCGATCCGGCGACCGGGGCGCACCTCGCGACAATTGCTGACGCGTCCGAATCGGATGCGAAGAAGGCGATGGACGCCGCCGCGGCGGTTCAAGAATCGTGGGGAAACACCTCGCCTCGCGTTCGTGGCGAAATTCTTCGCAAGTCGTGGGAGCTGCTCATGGAGCGCCGCGACGACTTCGCGTTGCTCATGACGATTGAAATGGGCAAGCCGTTCGCGGAAGCCCAGGGCGAGGTCACCTACGGTGGCGAGTTCCTGCGCTGGTTCGCCGAAGAAGCGGTGCGCATCAACGGCCGCTTCGGTTCGAACCCCGAGGGCACCGGCACGATGATCGTGTCCAAGCGTCCCGTCGGACCCAGCTTCCTCATCACCCCTTGGAACTTCCCGCTCGCGATGGCGACTCGCAAGATTGCCCCCGCGATTGCCGCGGGGTGCACCGCAATCATCAAGCCGGCTGAACTCACCCCGCTGACGACCCTGTTGTTCGCGGCTCTTCTCGAAGAGGCGGGCGTGCCCAAGGGCGTTGTGCAGGTCATCACGACGAGCCGTTCGCGTGACGTCTCGCCCGTCATCATCCAGGACCCGCGACTTCGCAAGCTGTCGTTCACCGGGTCGACGCAGGTCGGAAAGGTGCTGCTCAAGCAGGCCGCCGACAACGTGCTTCGCACTTCGATGGAACTTGGCGGAAACGCGCCGTTCATCGTGTTCGACGACGCCGACATCGACAAGGCCGTTGACGGAGTCATGATCGCCAAGTTCCGCAACATCGGACAGGCCTGCACCGCCGCAAACCGCGTCTTCGTCCAGAAGGGCGTTGCCGCCGAGTTCTCGAAGAAGGTCGCCGAGCGCGTTGCCGCGATGAAGATTGGTCGCGGAACCGAAGATGGCGTCAACATCGGTCCCCTCATTGACGAGAAGGCCGTCGCGTCGAGCCAGGCGTTTGTCGACGACGCTGTACAGCTCGGTGCAACCGTCCTCACGGGCGGAAAGCGCGTCGAAGGAGCCGGTACTTTCTTCGAGCCAACGGTCCTGTCGAACGTGCACGCCGACACGCGATTCATGTGCGAAGAGATCTTCGGACCCGTCCTCGGCGTAATCGAATTCGAGACCGAAGACGAGGTCGTCCGCATGGCGAACGACACCGAATACGGACTGATTTCGTACGCGTACACGAACGACCTGCACCGCGGCCAGCGACTCATCGAGAAGCTGGAAACGGGAATGATGGGTCTGAACACCGGTCTGGTGTCGAACGCAGCCGGCCCGTTCGGTGGTGTCAAGCAGTCGGGTATCGGCCGCGAAGGTTCCGCAGAGGGCATCGAGGAATACCTCACCACGAAGTACACCTTCATCCCCAAGGCGTAAT
>JAHEDU010000061.1 GCA_024641015.1 Micrococcales bacterium | reverse complement strand
TTGACATTTGGCCAGGCCTTCGAGACAGCATCTCCATCAGCAGTGCGGTACCACCAATATTCCGCCAATGCGGGGCTGAAAGCGTCGACCTCAAGTTCATCGCCACACCCAACTATGTTGTCGCCTGGGTGTGCTGGGTCGAATTCGCTGTAAATGATGATGACCGAGTCGTCCCACCAGTCAGTTCCTTCGTTGGGGTGGACTTCATCGCCAATCGGGGACTGCCCCGTTACTCGCATCGTGTAATTGGCTGACTCCTGTACCGTCAACGAGGCGGTGTTGTATACATGGGGTCCAGCAACAAGCAGGCAACGGTAGGCCATCTCGATGTCCGCACCACCGTTGACTTCCTCGTCAGTTCCGACAGTGAATTCGGATGCAATGAGCGGGATTTCGTGATCGACAGTTGACAGCAGAACACCGTCCGGATTGGGAACATCGATCGCGTTATCAAACTCCACATCGCCAAGAAAAGAATCGCCAATATCGCGGAATTCGAGGTTCACTGGTCCAGCGATTGTCATCGTGGCAGGGGAGCCCCCGGCTCCAGTGCCGGAACTTGTCACAGTTGTACTTGAGATTGTTGCGTTGGTTGAATCGGCAAGGTCTCGAAGAATTGCATCTGCACAGTTGACGAGCGTGACGTTGAGCGGGTAACTGTAGAGCGGAAATTGGAACGGGTGTTCGGTGTCCAAGTCCGACAAGCAGTCAACAGTAAGTGAATCCCACGACGAAGTAGCTGCAGCCGGTGCGACAGCCGCCAACGGGAAAAGCGCGGTGACGATCAGCGCCGCCGCAGCCTTCGCAGCCTTCGCAATCGAAATCATTCGTGAATCCTTTCGAGAGCTGGAGAGTCTTTACGAGCGCTGTGCACGGCGGCGTGCGACGGTGATCGCCACACCCGTTCCGGCCAGGGCGAGTCCCGACCAGAGACCAAACGAGGGGTCGACACCAGTCGATGCGAGTGCAAACTCGTCAACCGCTTCGATGCCGACCGGGTTGCCCCAAACCTCGTATTCGATGGTGCCCACGCCGGCTTCCCAGACATATTCGCCATGCTGGCCGTTTGCCCACTCTTCTGCGCTGAGGTTGTCGAACGTCGTGACCAGCATCGAGTAGTCGCCAACCGCGAGGTCTGCGGTGAATACAGGGAAGTGTCCCTCAATTGCGGTTCCGTCTTCCGTTGTCGCGTAGACGTGGTCGGCGTCACTCTGACTGTTCGGGATTGACCAGTTGTATCCATCAATCGTCAAGTCGTTGAAGTCGTCATTACAACCTTCGACTGCCGAGTCGGCATTGGCAGGGTCAAATTCACCATCGTACAAAGCAATCATGGGGTCCGAAATCGGGTTATATTGGCCAACCTGAATGTATGAACTGACCGGGTCGGTGCCCACAACTCGGAAGGTGTACTGACCAGCGATAGTCACGTGGAAGCGCTGGATTGTGTAGATGTGGTCGCCCGCCAGGATTCCGCAGTCGCCGTTTCCGTCGATGGTGATTTCATTTTCATCTGTGATGTCCTGTTGGCTGCCGATCGTGAACTGGACCGGGTCCAACGAAATCGTGCCAGCCGAGTCGACCACGAGTGATCCTGCGGGGTTTGCCATGTCGTAAATGTCGCGAGCGGCAAGCATCGCAAAGTCATTAGCTCCGGGGTCGGTGAGGAAGTACACGTCGACTTCACCCGACAGAGTGAGCAGTTCGTTCACGTCGTTCACAAGAAGCGTTCCGCTCGAATCTACGGTGCCGTCTTCGGTTTCCGCGTCACCGGTGTTGTCTTGGTCGCCGAGGTAGTAGCCATCGCAGTTAACGAGCAACACATCGACCGGCGAATCCCAGAGTCCCACCCCCTGGTTCGTGTATGACATCGTGTCGCAGTCGAACGTTTGAGTCAGGTTTGAGATTTCGAGCGGTGTCAGAGCCGATGCCGGGGCAACGGCGACGAACGGGATTGCGAAGCTGGCGAGTGCAGCAACTACTGAGGTGACGACCTTGTTCACGGGGATTCCTTGGAATGAAGGGGCGGGTTGTGGGTTAAGGCTATCAGTCGGCGCTGTTTCGGGTAAGATGTAATCACGCCCGCCGCAATTGCGCAGTGAGGGCGAGTCTCCATCTTCACCGGTTCGGTTTACGCCGATTGCCGTGTGGCGGTGCAGTAATCCAAGGAGAACCATTGGCCCAGCCTGGCCGTAACGGCGCGAACAGTCGCGCGAAACGTCGCCGACCCCTCGACGAAGAGGGAATCATCCCGATCCTTGCCCGTGCGGTGCGCGAGGTCGAGAACGCCGTCAACCGTGACGGCAAGGTCAATGCGACGAACCGAACCAAGTTCCACGCGGCCGGCCTGCTGATTCGTGAAGAGAAGCAGCGCATGGCCGAGGACAAGTCGATCCCGCAGAAGGAACGCGAGGACGTGAACAAGCGCCTCGACGGACTCGCGATGATCATGGTGAAGTCGTTGGCGAAGGACCAGTCGCTGGGAAGCCTGTTGGACCCGAATGCCCCCGTGTCGGCTGCGACCCAGAAGCTTCGCCGTGACATGTTGCTGGCGAGTGGCCAGGAACTCGATATCGACGACATCTTGATAGTCGACGAGTCGCCCGCCGACGCGCTCGACAAGTCGAAGTCGGTGCTTCCGCCGAGTGTTCGCCGTGCGGAACTGGCGAACCCGTTCCTCACCCCCGTGTTTGTCCCCAGTGCGCGCGTCACGGGCCGCCTTCAGAACTGGGAGCTGATTGACCCGCTCTTCCGCGCGTTTGAGCAGGGCGGACAGGCCGCCAGCATGGAATTGCCCGAGGCCCGCAACCTTCAGACCCCCGGTGGCATGGAACTCATGCGCCACCAGGCGCGATTCGTCGAATCGGCCAAGGCCGGTCACCGCTCGTACCTTCTCGCCGATGAACCCGGACTGGGAAAGACCGCCCAGGCGCTTCTCGCCGCCGAGGCAACCAAGTCGTTCCCGCTTCTCGTCGTGGTTCCTAACGTCGTCAAGCGCAACTGGGAACGCGAAGTCGACCGTTGGATCCCTCACCGCGCGGCTTCGGTCGTCCACGGAGACGGTGACGACCTCGATGCGTTCGCCGACGTCATCATCATCAATTACGACATCCTCGAGCGTCACGCCGGTTGGGCGAGCCGCTTCGGCTTTGCCGGGATGGTCGTGGACGAAGCGCACTTCATCAAGAACCGCGACTCGCAGCGTTCGTTGAACGTCCAGAAGATTGCCAGCGCGATCCGCAGCCGTCACGGAAACCCGTTGCTCATCGCACTCACCGGTACGCCGCTCATCAACGAGGTCGAAGACTTCCGCATGATCTGGAAGTTCCTGGGTTGGATCGACGACGAGAAGCCGACCGCGGCACTCATGTCCAAGCTTGAGGCGCTCGGGCTGTCACCCGCGGATTCGGGCTTCTTCCCCGAGGCGCGCCAGTGTGTGATCGACATGGGAATCGTTCGTCGCCGCAAAGAGGACGTCGCCAAGGACATCCCCGCTCGTCGCGTCGCCGACATCCCCGTCGAACTCGACGACGAATTCGGCCGGTCGATTCGCGAATCCGAGGCGCTTCTCATGCAGCGACTCGTCGAACGGTACGACCGCATCATCGCGGGTCGCGGCGACCGCCCCACGGGAATCGACGAAGACATCGTGCGACTCGTCGCCCACAGCGAGGTCGAAGAATCCAAGTCCTCCGAAACGGGCGACAACGTCTTCTCGATGGTTCGCCGCATCGGTCAGGCCAAGGCGACCCTCGCTGCGGATTACACCGCTCAGTTGGCGGCGAACGTCGGCAAGGTCGTGTTCTTCGCCAAGCACATCGATGTGATGGATACCGCCGAAGCGCACTTCGCCAAGGCGGGAATCAAGACCACGTCAATTCGTGGTGACCAGTCGGCAACCGCCCGCACCGCGGCGATCGACGACTTCACCAACGACCCTGACGTCAAGGTCATCGTGTGTTCGCTCACCGCGGCGGGCGTGGGAATCAACCTGCAGGTCTCGTCCAACGTCGTCCTCGCGGAATTGTCGTGGACGAGTGCAGAACAGACGCAGGCAATCGACCGTGTTCACCGCATCGGCCAGGAACTGCCCGTTACCGCATGGCGAATCCTCGCCGCACAGACGATTGACTCGCGCATCGCCGACCTCATCGACTCGAAGGCCGGGCTTGCCGCCCGCGCACTAGACGGAAACGATTCCGAAGTCGAACAGAGCGAATCAGTTCAGACCGCTGCGTTGATGGCGTTGCTCACCGACGCACTGACGGCCCGAATCAACGACTAGAGTCGCCCGAACTTGTGACCGCAACCGTCGTTGCGGCACAGGAACGCGGGGATGTCGTCGCGAATGACATGTCCGCCGAGTGCGATTGCGCCTTCCGCAGCGGCCTCGATCATTTCCGAGCTGGGTAGCCCGTACACGATTTCGATGGGGTCAGTCGTCCCGCATTGCGGACAAGACACGTCCGACGGGTCGTCGAAGAGGGACAAGGGGTTTCCTTCCGGCCAAGGATGGGTTTACTTCGTCACGGTATGTGCCACCTGGGACAGGAAACCTCAGAGTCGGTCGCGGTCGATTCCCAGATCGGCGAAGATGCGGCTGTGCAGGCGCCCGATGGCGATGGCCGCAGCGGTCAACGCGATGATGAACCCGGCGATACCGACGATGTAGATGGACACGACGGGAACGCCGCTTTCGGCGACGTTGAGGAAGAAGTAGGGGAACCAGCCGTCACCGGCGAGACCACGAACCATCGAGAACGCGACCCACGCCAGCGGGTACACGGCGGCAATCCACAACACGCTCCACCCCAGTCGTGCACGACCGGGCATCAGAAGCCATTCGATGCCGATGAAGATGGGCGCCCAGACGTGCTCGATCGCGTTGGGGAAGGGCGACGATTCGACGTACCCGTCGACAGCGGGGAATCCCGCGAGCAGGACGTTGTACACGACACCGACGACGACGGCGTATGCGACGGTACTGGCGCGCACCACCGAATACCATCGCGGATCGTTCGTTCGCATGAGGGCGAACATTCCGCCGATCGTCAGCACGACGATGTTGATGAGTGAGGTCTGAATCGTGAAGAA
>JAHEDU010000037.1 GCA_024641015.1 Micrococcales bacterium | reverse complement strand
GAAACCGACGTTCCCAGTACGGAGTTCTAACTCACTCCCCCGTCGCCGCCGGAGCCTCAAGTTGAGGTTCAAGGTGAGGTCTTTTGTCTAAACCATCACGGTTGGCGTAAGCGCTTCCCCTAAGTTTTTGACTATGTCAAACACCACCTCTGCAATCGAAACCAACGACGTCGCACCCATCCCAGCGGGTGAACGTCACGGCAAACCGTGGCACCTCTTTACTGTGTGGTCGTCACCTAACCTCGAGTTCGCCACCGTTTTTGTCGGCGCACTCGCAATCGGCTTTGGCCTCAACATCTGGCAGGGAATCCTCGCCATCGTTGTTGGAAACGCCCTTGCCGGTATCACGCACGGAATCCTCAGCACCTGGGGACCTTCGGCGGGACTCCCTCAGATGGTTCTCGGACGTAACGCGTTCGGTAAGTGGGGAAACCTGATTCCTTCAGGTCTCTCGACGCTCGTTGCCGGTATTGGCTGGTTCGCCGTCAACACTGTTTCGGGAACGTTCGCCCTTCAGGAACTGGTCGGTGGACTCAACGTGTTCGCTGCACTGGGCATCATCATCGTGGCGCAGGTCGGTGTCGCGTTCGTCGGTCATAACCTCATCCAGAAGTGGGAACGTTACGCAACGTACGTTTTCGCAGTCGTTTGGGTGATCGTCGTCGTCGTCATCTTCACGCACGAGGGCGCTTTCGCAGTTGCCCCCAGCACGTCGACCGACTTCCCGTGGGCAGGGTTTACCCTGACCGCTGGCGCCGCATACGGCTACACCGCCGGATGGACCGCCTTCGCCTCGGACTACACCCGTTACCTCCCCGCGAACACCGACACCAAGGCTCTTGGTTGGGCTGCTGGGCTGGGTAACTTCACCAGCACGACAGTCATCATGGTGACCGGTGCCGTTGCGTTCAACTTCATCACCGCTGGCCAGAACTTCTGGGCAGTCACCGCGGAAAACAACCCGACGGGCCTGTTCACGTCGCTGTTTACCCCGGCGTTTGCATCGATCGTGCTTCTCGCGATCGTGGTCGGCTCGGTTTCGGCCAACATCCTCAACGTGTACTCGGGCGCCATGTCGTTCCTTGCGATGGGCTTCAAGCTCGGATTCAAGTCGCGTCGCGCGCTCATGGTGGCGCTGGCCGGTCTCGTCGGTGGAACGATCTCGTACCTCGGCGTTGCCAATGGCGACATTGCGCACCAGCTCGACAGCTTCCTGCTCGTCGTGTCGTACTGGGTCTCGCCGTGGATTGCTGTTGTCCTCACCGAGCGCATCTTGTCGAAGGGCAAGGACGCGGGCAAGCGTGCTTTGGCGCCGAAGAACTCGTGGGCGGGCGCAGCCGCGTTTGTCATCGCGACCGTCTTCTCGATCTGGGGCTTCGCAAGCCAGGTGCTCTACACCGGGCCGCTGGCAATCGCGCTGCACCACGTGACCCTGGACAACGGCGCCATCGTCGACGTCCCCGACGTGACCGCTCTTGTCGGTTTCGTCCTCGCATCCGCTCTGTTCGTCGTCTTCTCGAAGATCGACAAGAACGCCAAGTAGAAAACTAGGAACCAGGCAATGGAGATCGAAGTAGGTCGCATCTATTCGACCGACGCCGACAAAATGGGCGTCGCCATTGCTGAAGCTCGAAAGGGCGGTGCCGAAGGGGGAATTCCCATCGGCGCCGCCCTTTTCGACGAAAACGGCGCGCTGCTTGGCAGTGGCCACAACCTTCGCGTCCAAGAGGGCGACGCGTCGATGCACGGCGAGACCAGCGCGTTTCGAAACGCCGGCCGCCAGCGCTCGTACCGCAAGGTCACCCTCGCCACATCGCTCTCCCCCTGCTGGTACTGCTCAGGGCTCATTCGTCAGTTCGGTATCGGCCGCGTTCTTGTCGGTGACGACAAGAACTTTATGGGCGGACAGGACTGGGTCGCCGAACACGGCGCCGAAGTTCACGTCATGAACGTGCCAGAACTGATCGAGTTGATGGCTGACTTCATCGACAACAACCCAACCCTGTGGAACGAAGACATCGGCGAAGACTGACTCGTCCACTTTCAAGATTTCCCACGTTCCTGTAACGTGGGATTGATGCTTCGGCATCAACAAACCCTTACGAAAAGGAAAGACATTGAAGAATCGCATCTTCGGTTCGGCCGTCGCGCTCATCGCGGCAGCGAACCTTCTCGTCGCAGGCGGAATCGCCAGCGCAACCTCGACGGACTACGTCCCCGAACTCGTGTACACGATCACTCCCGACCAGGTCGACAATGACAGTGGCTTTGCGATTGACAACATGGCATCATTCGGCGAAAAGTTGGCCTTCACAACGGACGCAGGAGATTTCTACGTCACCGATGGCACCGAAGCCGGTACCCACTCAATGGGCGCAGCGCTTGACGACGCTGGAGTGTCCGAAGTTCGAATTGACCGCGAAGGGCAACAGGATCAGTACCTTTCGCTCGACTACAACGGACAGCTCCTTTTCTGGGGATACGTGGGTGGAAGCTGGGAGCTTTTCCTCACCGATGGAACCCTCGTCAACCAGATCACGGATGGTCTCAACGGTTTCGGAACGCTCTACAACCTGGACGGTGCAATCTACTCAGCAAACAGCGAAGGTTCTGACCGGTTTGTGCAGATTGACGTCGAAGGCGAAACGTTCGATGTCGTCCAGGACGCGTATGACTGCGGAATTTACGACGGTAAGGATTCTGCCGTTGCCGTAAATGGCAAAATCATTTTCGAATACGACGACAACAACTGCGACGAGCAGCTCGTCGTGTGGGACCCGTCAACTCCGAACGTTGATCCCGTGTTCCTCACTGCGTCAATCAATGGACTTGGCCGAAACGATACCGATGTGAGCTACATCGACTACAACGAACACATCGAGTTCTACGTATTCGAAGGCAAGGCCTACTTTGCCGCGTTCGGAAACGACAACAACGGTGACCTTGGATGGGAGCTGTTCGCAACCGACGGAACCCAGGGTGGAACGGCCCTGGTCAAGGACATCGCATCTGGCTCGGATTACAGCTACCCCGGCAGTTCATGGCAAATGACGTTCACCGAGTTCAACGGTGAGCTGTACTTCTATGCATACGACGGAACCGACGATCTGCTCTACAAGACGGATGGAACCGAAAACGGCACCGTAGAAGTTCCCATGGGCGACCTCACTGACCCGGGTGACAACTCTGAAGGTCAAGGCATCGTTCTGAACGGTCGAATGATTACCACTTTCGATGGCGGATACGGAGACGACTGGGCTTCGACGGACGGAACTGAAGCCGGAACCGAATTCCTGATCAACGACGGAACCGACTCGGACAGCAACGCGTGCTGGGACGACTGCCCCGTACCGGTGCTCTTCGATGACCACGCGTTCTTCATGGGATACGACAACGTCGACGACGTCAACGCCATCTGGGTAACCGATGGAACCGCCGCGGGCACCGAACAGGTTACTGATGCAGACTTTGCGGTCAGCGAGTACGCCATCAGCGACTACGCAGAGGACGCTCCTCTCGTCGTGGCTGGAGACAACCTGTACTTCGCCCTCAGCGACTGGGACGGAACCGGTGCCTCGGCACTGTACAAGCTCAGTGCACAGGGCGACCTTGCCGAGACGGGTGTTGACGCAGGCGCATCGCTGTGGGCAGGCTTTGGCCTTCTCGTTGCCGGTGTGGCCGTTGTGACGGTTCGCCGTCGCCTCGTCAAGTAACACGCGAGACGCAGATTGTGCCCTCGGCCTTCGGGCCGGGGGCACAATTCGTTATGCGCAAGAACCTAGACTTCACGCATGGTGATTTCCGGTTTTGTCGATCCACGATTCGCATCGGTCGAACCTTTGTTCGCCGAGATCGTGGCGGCACAGCCCGCCGGAGGATCGGGATTCTCGGCCTTCGTTGAAGGAGCATGCGTCGTCGACTTGGTCGGCGGCGAGTCCCGTTCTGGTGTGGCGTGGAGCCCAGACACCCTCTCGCTGATTTTCTCCTGCACCAAAGGATTCATGTCGGTGTTGATGGGGATCCTGGTGGATCGCGGGCTGTGCGACCCTGAATCTCCCGTCGCCGCCTATTGGCCGGAATTCGCCCGCGTCAGCGAAACTCTCACGGTTCGCCGGCTCCTCGAGCATCGCGCTGGTTTGTCCGCGGTGCGCGCGGACTTGTCGCTCGAGGACGTGCTGGCGGGTGTTCCGGTACTCGAAGCGCTTCTTGATCAGAAGCCCCTCTGGGAACCCGGGACGGGTTACGCGTATCACGCTTTGACGTTCGGGCACCTCGTCGGTGAACTCATTCGACGAATTACGGGTAAGACGACGGGCGAATTGTTTGCCGCGGAACTCGCTGGGCCTCTCGGTGTTGACGCATGGATCGGGCTCCCCGGCTCGGAAACGAGCCGAGTCGCCGAGTTCTCCGTGCCGACGCCCTTCACCCCCAGCGGAGCACCTGAGGGAACGCCGGAGTATTGGTCGGAACGCTCACTAACATTTGGGAACGCGTTCCCTCTTGACTCCGTCGGCAAGCCGGGCGTCGGATTCAACGACCCAGCGGTTCATCGGGCCGAGTTGCCCGGAGCGAACGGAATTACGACCGCGCGCGGAATTGCCACAATCTGGTCATCTGTGGTCACTGAAACCAACGGGCAACGCACTCTGACCGACGAAACACTCGCCATGATGACCGAACGGAGAGTTTCGGGCCCGTCCGTGTGGGGCGAAGCGGGACCGTGGTGGGACCGAGGATTCGGCCTGATGTTGGCGACACCCGGGAAACCTGCGTTGCTGTCGACAGACAGCTTCGGCCACGACGGGTTCGGCGGCCAAGCGGGATGGGCTGACCTGCAACACAAAGCGTCGATCGGCTTTGTGACGAACAACCTGGTCGCGGGAACTCACGAACATGACCGGTGGATTGCCCTCGTGGCGGAAGTCCGCAGCGTACTCGAGTCTTAGCAACCAATTTCATCCGGGTTGACAGAACCACAAATGGTTATGCTTGAGTCAACATCAACCCTTTCGAAAGGAATCCCATGCAAAGCATGACAAAGTTCGGTGCTGTAGCGGCACTCGCGGCATGCGCCCTGTTCAGCGCGACAGCGGCAAACGCAGCGACGATTTCAGATCCCTCTGGCGTACTTTTGGACACCGTCACCGCCACCATCCCGGCAAACCCCGAGACCCTCGACTTGAATGACTCCCCTTCGTGGGTCACCTCAGTCGGAGTAGATAATGACGGTCTTCTCGCTGGTCAGGCAGACTGCATGCTCTCGACGGAAGGTCCGGAGCGTGTTTATGTTGCCCTCAACTTGACCGTCGTCAAGTCGGGAACCTACACTTTCCGCATCGTCGGTACGGACCCCGAATTCGCTGGCGACATTGGCTCCTCTCCGATTCAAGATCCGTTCATGGCTCTTTACGAAGACTTCGATCCCACTGCTCTCGACACTGGTGTGATTGGTTGTAATGACGACGAATACATGATTTTGGGCGCCAACTCATGGGCGAACGGGGATACTTTCCCGACGAACGGTGAAAGCAACACGAACGACCGTTGGTCTCACTTCACCGCCGATCTAGAGCCCGGGCACTACACCGTCGTCATGACGACGTGGGGACCCGTCACCGAATCGGATTGGGCTGCCTTCGCACCTCAATCTGCCACGTTTGAGTACTGGGGTCCCGATTGTGGAATCGAGGGAACAACCTGTCTGGCGGAAACTGGTGTTGACGCTACCCCGTCGCTTATCGCTGGAATCGGACTCCTCGCAGCTGGTGTCGCCGCTGTAGCAGTTCGTCGCCGCCGCGCAACGAAGTAATTAGCGCAGTAAGACTTGCGCCCTCGACCTTCGGGTCGGGGGCGCAATCGATAAGTGGCCAAGTAAAAAGCCCCGGGCGTGGAGGCCCGGGGCTTTCGTACACCCCCCGGGACTTGAACCCGGAACCCACTGATTAAGAGTCAGTTGCTCTGCCAATTGAGCTAGAGGTGCTTGCGCAACTTGACCACAATATCAGTATTTTTGCGTGTAGCCCAAACTGCCTTCCGTCTCGTGCATCCAGCGCGGTGAAAGGCGTAAAGTGTGACCTAGCCGTTGATTCCACGGTTCCTCAACGAAGAGAGATGCAATGCCAGAATCACCCATGCCGCCCACCAAGGTGGCACTCAAGCGAAACCTCGGACTGTGGGCCATCATCGGCCTCGGGCTTGGATACATGACCCCGACGGTGGTCTTCGACACGTTCGGCCTCGTCGCTGAAGAGTCGAACAACGTCGTCCCGCTCGCGTACATCGCCGCACTCATCGTGATGCTGTTCACCGCGATCAGCTACGGCAAGATGTCCGGCGCGTTCCCCAGCGCGGGCTCCGCGTACACATACGCCAAGGAATCGATGCACCCCAACGTCGGCTTCCTCGTTGGTTGGACGTCGATGCTCGACTACATCCTTTTGCCGCTGGTGAACATCATCATCGTGCGCGCGTACATGGAGTCGTTCTTCCCCGACATCCCCGGCTGGATTTGGGTTGTCGGCTTCACCGTTCTTTGCACGGGAATCATCTACCTGACCATGCGCGGAACGTCGAACATGAACACGATCCTGCTCGTCCTCGCGATCATCGCGATGGCCGTGTTTGTCATCATGACCGTTGTGCAGCTCGCTCAGGGCGAGGGCGCTGGAACTCTCGTTTCGGCAACGCCGTTCATCCACGACAACGTCCAGCTCGGACTCGTGCTCACCGGCGCGACGATGGTCTGCTTCTCGTTCATCGGCTTCGACGCCGTCACGATGTACGTCGAAGAGGCTCGCACGCCGAAGATCATCCCCCGCGCGATTATGCTCACCGTTCTGATCGGTGGCGCGATCTTTGTCGTGACGTCGTACTTCACCCAGTTGCGTTTCCCCGACTTCATGGCGTTCGACCCGAACGGCGACCGTCAGTACCTCGACGACTCGACTCTTCCGATCATCGGTGAACTCGTAGGCGGACAGACGATGAAGATCGTCCTCACCGCAGCCGGCTTCGCCGCAACGATTGCGTCGCTCCTCGCGTCGCAGGCTTCGGTTGCTCGAATGCTGCTGGTCATGGGCCGCAACAACGTGTTGCCCAAGAAGCTGTTCGGGTTCGTCAACCCGCGCACCAGCACCCCGACCTTCAACATCATCCTCGCAGGCGCTGTCTGCATGCTCGGTGTTGTGCTGACTCTAGAGAACGTCATCGACTACATCAACTTCGGTGCGCTGATTGCGTTCACGTTCGTGAACCTGTCGGTTATCGCCTGGTTCGCTGTACGCCAGGGTCGCCGCAAGACGCCGAAGGACATCTTCACGTACATTGTTCTTCCGACAATCGGTGTCCTGATGACCGTGCTTCTGTGGGTCAACCTCAGCCAGACCGCGCTGTACGGAGGCCTGGCCTTCGGTGCGATCGGCCTTGCCTACCTGGCGTACCTGACGAACGGGTTCACCAAGAAGGTCAAGGGCTTCGACGAGGCACACCCGGTCACCGGGTTCAACAAGACGATCGACTAGATCGGTTCACTCTGCGGGCGTCCGGGAAACCGGGCGCCCGCACTTCTATGTACCGTCAATTCCCAAAGACAGGAACTAGAGGGCTGCGATTTGGGTGAGCGCCCGGGTGATGAGTTCGGGGCTTGTCGCGAAGTTGATGCGAATGTGCTGCGTGTACTGCGGGCCAAGGTCGGTTCCGGGCACAACGGAGACTCGCGCCTCCTCAAGGATTCGGTCCCACGGCTTGTCCCCCAGATTGAGTCCGGAAATCTCAACCCAGGCAAGATAGCCGGCCTCGGGAACCATTTCGAGTTGGGCAGAGGGAAGCAGGCGCTTCAACTCAGACGCAAGGTGGTCGCGGGCGACAGCGAGCGTGTCGAGAGTTGAGTCAAGCCATTCAACGCCGTCACGGTAAGCCACGGACATCGAGAAGGCGCCGAGGATTGAGGAACGCCAGTGCATTGCCTCGGGCAGGGGTTTGAGAAGCTCCGTGCCGCGGTCACCATGGCCAAGAATGAAGGCCGCCTTGAGCCCCGCGAGATTCCACGACTTCGAAGTTGACGTGACGAGGACGCCAGTTCGCTCTGCGGCGGGCCCGAGTGACAAATAGGGAACAAATTCGGACCCGGGGTAGGTCAATGGTGCGTGAATCTCGTCAGCGATCACGACGGCGTTGTGACGATCGGCCGCCTCAGCCAACGCGAGAAGTTCGTCTCGACCGAAAACCCGCCCGAGCGGGTTGTGCGGGTTGCAGAGCAAGAGGTGACCAATGCCATTCGCAAACTCGCGGTCGATACCGTCGATGTCGAGGCGGAAGTCGCTCGTCAACGGAACATCGACGATGTCGATGCCGAGTTCCTCGAGCCAGTGCCAAAAACCCGCGTACACCGGTGACGTGACAATGACGCGGTGCACTTTGTGCGCTCGCAGGAATTCGACCGTCGCAACGCCAACATCCGGGGCGAGCCGCGCATTCGACGTGTCTGGTGTCCAGCCCCAGCGTGACTCGGCGAACGCAGTGAATGCTGGCGCTATTTCGGGCATCGGCCCCAGGTACCCCATATCGGACGTGGCGACGAGTTCGCCCAGTGCTGCACGAATCGGTGCGGCGACTGGATAGTCCATTTCGGCGACGTGCATCGGGATAACATCTGCGGGATAACGGCGCCATTTCGCGGAGTGGCGAGCGCGAAGCGTCTCCCACGATTCAGCGGCGATGCGGGAATCGGTCACGAGTCGAACCTAGCATCGCGGTGAGCAATTTCGCGGAGTAGTCTGGCGTTATGACACTCACCGTTGGCCAGAAGGCACCCGAATTCACTCTCCCCGACGCAGAGGGGAAGCTCCACTCGCTCAGCGATTTTGCGGGCAAAAACGTGATTGTGTATTTCTACCCCAAGGCATCAACCCCGGGCTGCACGACTCAGGCTTGTGACTTCCGCGACAACATGGCCGCGTTCACCGCGAAGAACTATGTCGTCATCGGCATCTCGCCTGACCCGGCGAAGGACTTGCAGACGTTCATCGACAACGAGTCGCTCCCCTTCCTGCTGCTCGGTGACACGTCAAAGGAAACGCTCAACGCCTACGGCGCGTTCGGCACCAAGAACATGTACGGCAAGGAAGTTCAGGGCGTTATCCGCTCGACCTTCGTGATCGACGAGAACGGTGTGCTGACTCACACGTTGTACAACGTGAAGGCGACCGGACACGTCGAGAGCTTGCGCGGCAAGCTCGGCGTCTAAAGGGTTTCACGCCACCGAGGTGTGGAAGAGCGAACCGATTGCGAAAGTGATCGAGAGCGCGGCCGCACCACCGATGACAACGCGAATCACCGACTTCCACATGGAGCTTCCGCCGAGGTAAGCCCCCGCGGCGCCCGTTGCGCCGAGAGCGATGATTGAGGCGACGATGGTAGCGGGAATGCGGAACTGCTCTGCCGCGAAGATGACCGTGAGGAACGGCAACATCGCGCCGGCGAAGAACGAGATCATCGATGACGCCGCGGCCGCCCACGGGTTGACGATGTGAGCTTCGAGGATGTTGAGCTCGGCTTCAAGGTGCGCACGAATCGGGTCGTGGTCGGTGAGTTCCTGGGCGACGATCTTCGCCGTTTCGGGCTTCAGACCCTTGTGCTCGTAAATCGCGGCAAGTTCCGCGAGTTCAACCTCGGGCTGGTCGATCAGTTCCTGCTTTTCCTTGGCGATGAGCGCCATTTCACTGTCGCGCTGACTGCTGACCGAAACGTACTCGCCCAGTCCCATTGAGATTGCGCCAGCGGCGAGCCCAGCGACACCCGCAATCATGATCGGACCGGTGTCGGTGGTTGCCGCAGCGACACCAACGAGCAGGGCCGCGATCGAGACGATTCCGTCGTTAGCACCAAGGACGCCGGCGCGAAGCCAGTTCAACTTGGCGAGGTGGGATACGCGGTGGGGTTCGTATTCAGACATGTTCCCCATTCAACCAACAATCGCCTGGGGAATCCAGAAAGGTAAACCTTACTTACGGTCGAGGAAAGCGGTCACGCTCTTCGAGAACAGTACGACACCAGTCACTGCGGCTGCGGGAATTCCGAGAATCAACGCGAGGTCAAGTCGGGCTTCGGCGCCTTGCCCGGTCGCGATGGCGATTCCGACCAACACCATTTGCCAGACGATGACGGCCGCACGAGTCGAGGCATTACCGCGCCAGAACCCGCGCGTGACGGCTCCGGCGGCGACGGCCGAGATCCAGACCAGAACGTCAAAGAAAATTGCGCCGCCCAACGACAGCGACGGCGCAGAGATCGTCTCGTAGGTGAACAGCCCCGCGATTCCCAGAAGCGCGACCGATTGAACGGACAACACGACGGACACGAGGACGACGGAGAGGGGGCGACTTTTTTCGGGCACAAACAATTTTCTCAAAAACCCTTGACCATTCTGACCAATCGTGAGAATCTAATTGAGGATGTTGTTTGCGCCCGACGGTGTGCGCAGTTTCCAACACTTCCGACCACTACTCGTCGCCCACGCTTTTCGGGCGAATTCGTTGGCCCGATTGCGTGCTGACACCAACAACAAGGAGAACACCATGGATTGGCGCGACAAGTCAGCCTGTCTCACGGTCGACCCGGAACTTTTCTTCCCCGTCGGCAACACCGGCCCCGCACTCGACCAGATCGAGAAGGCGAAGGCTGTCTGCGGCGGTTGCCCCGTTGCAGAGAACTGCCTCCAGTACGCACTCGAGACCAACCAGGACTCCGGTGTCTGGGGCGGACTCAGCGAAGACGAGCGTCGCGCGCTCAAGCGCCGCGCAGCTCGCGCCCGCCGAGCCTCCTAAGCATTCACGCGAAACGCCCCTTCGGGGGCGTTTCGTCGTTTAAGCGCGGCGTGGGCCCTGAATGAAGCGTAAGGGGATGTCGATGCTGACTTCGGTGCCACCGTTGAGTCCGCGGTTCCACTCGATCGTGGCCGACAGTTCGTTCTCAACCAACGTGCGGATGATTTGCGTACCAAGTCCCTGACCAACAGTCCCGGGCTCGAAGCCGGGACCATTGTCGGCGATTACGACGTGCAACTTCGAATCGCCACGCGTGGCAACAACACGGACCTCTCCGGTCGTCGTGTCTTTAAGCCCGTGTTCGACCGCGTTGGTGATGAGCTCGGTCAAAACGACGGCAAGCGGTGTCGCGAATTCTGACGGCAGTTCGCCGAACTCGCCTTCGATGGTGGGGCGGACAACGGGTCCGCCAGTTCCCGCCACTTCGGCAGCAAGCGGCGCGACGCGAGCAGCGACCTCGTCAAAGTTCACGGTTTGAGCGAGCCCCGACGCGAGGGCATCGTGAACGACGGCGATTGCCTCGACGCGACGCATTGCCTGAGACAGGGCGTCCTTGACCTCGTCCGACTTCGAACGGCGGCTTTGGATGCGCAATAGCGATGCGACAGTCTGCAGGTTGTTCTTCACGCGGTGGTGAATTTCGCGAATGGTCGCGTTCTTGCTGACGAGTTCGCGCTCTTGACGACGTATCTCGGTGACGTCTCGGATCAGAACAACGGAACCAATTCGCTCGCCGCCCTGAGTCAGCGGGATTGATCGCACGGCGAGGACGAGATTCTGTGCTCGGAAGTCGGCTCGCCACGGGACCTTGCCCGAGATGATCATCGCCAGCGACTCGTCTGCGGCGACATCGCCTTCGTTCGACACCTGTCGGGCCGCGTCGGCGAGTGGCATTCCTTCAATGGACGACGGGAATCCGAGTCGGTTGAAGGCCGACAGAGCATTGGGGCTTGCGTAGGTTACGGTTCCGTCGCGGTCGAGTCGGATGAAGCCGTCCGATGCGCGTGGCAACCCCATTCGCGGAGCATCTTTCAGCGCGGCGTCGGGGAAGTCGCCCTCGGCGATCATCGAATAGATCTGCTCTGCGGCCTCGATGAACGTCGACGCTTGGCGGTTGGCCGACAGGTCTGTCATCAGCGAGTGACGAGTGAGGACGGCGATCGGGGCGAAGACTCCGCGACGACGAACCGGGATGGCACGAACGGTGTTCGCCGTCTCTTCGATCCAGATGGGCTGGTCGGCTTCGATGATGGTTCCACGACGCAAGCATTCGGTCAGCAGGTTCGACCAGGAATCTGACGGGCTGGTTCCCACGATGTCGCGATAGAAGATGGTGTTCGAGTTGCCAGGGCGGAAGAGCGCGGTGCAAACGAACCCGTCGTCCTTGGTGGATAACCACAGTGCCATGTCAGAGAACGACAGGTCGGCGATGAGCTGACCTTCACGAACGAGGTCGCGCAGCCATTCGATGTCGTCCGACCCGAGCGTGGTTTGCTCGGTGGCGATGGCGGTCAAGGTGGGCACGCCTTAAGGCTACCTTTCCAGCGACGCGTCGGTCGCGTGGATACGGTCCTTGACCGCAGACCAAATTTCCTTCATTCCGCCAGAAGACCGAGCCGCCGCATCTTCGACGCCACCTCTCGAATCCTCGTGCACGGTTACCGAAACATGCGAATCGCTGAAACGTTGTAGCGCGTCTTTTGCCTCGCGGGCTGATTGCCTGGTTGCGCGGTTCACCACGACTAGTGGATTGACGCACAGGTCTTTCAATTCGTCGAGTCCTCGGATGAAGCGTGAAATCCCCACCGCGTCACATTGACCGACAGCGACGACGATGTCGGCGTCGGCAAGAATTGCACGCGAACCGCCGTCGCGCTGCGGTGCGCCGTCAATCCACTCGTTCTCCTCGATGCCAGAGCCCACATCAACGACGACGACGTCACTCCATTGACGGATTGCGGCCACAACCTTTCGCGCCTTTGGCGCGGCGGTTTCTGACCAACGAGACGCGCGGGGCAACCCGGTGAGCACGGACAGGCGCCCATCGAGTTGATGAGGAGCCAGGGCGAGCCGTCGAAATTCGGACTGCGTGAATTCGTCACGCCCTGCCAAACGACATGCCGCTGCGAACCCAGGAACGTCGTCGATGAGTCCCAAGGCAATCGAAATCGACGCTCCACGCGAATCAGCGTCGCACAAGGCCACGGTGGTCCCGTCGCGCGACGCGAGGACCGCGAGCGCAATAGCGACGCTGGTGATCCCGGGTGACCCGACGGGACCCCACACCGCAATGACGGTCCCCCGGCGCTCGGCGAATTCTCGGTCCGCTGTTGGCTCGGCTTCAACAGGGTCCCGCGTCGGCATATCCGGACGTGCATCTGTTGTGGGAACGATGGTGGTCCGCACGTCCGCGAGTGACGACACGCGAGTGACGCCGTCGATCGAATCGGTCCAGTGCGAAGTAACCGGTGGGTCGACAAGTGCGAACACGCGAACCCGCGCCTGCACGATCGATGACACGACGGTTGACGTGAGGAAGTCAATTGAACCCTCGATCACTACCGCATCGACGCGGTCCCTCTCGACGAGTAACGCCGACACCCGCGTCGGCTCGTCTGTCCCCCACAACACTTCGACGTACTCGTTGAATTCATCGATGCGCTTCGACCAATTAGCGGGCCCGACGAGTCCGATCTTCACATCGTGTCCCCACCCGCGGTGACGACAACAACACCTTCGGCGCCTAGTGCGGTCAAGAGCGAATCTTCGTCACGAGAATTGACCGAAACGTCGAGCACGTCACCTTCACCGAACGTTCCCCTCCGAGCGGCGATGACGAGCACGTCGTTGGAAACGATGGTCGGGGGTGCCGTGGCATCTGTTGGGACGAACCACAATTGCACGCGGACACCGGAGGCGATTGTTGCCGCCGGCGAGATGCCCAACGGCACTGCCACCACCGTGCGTCGGGTCACGGTCGAGTCGAGATCGTGTGGTGAGACGATGTCTCCCTCTGCCAGGTCGACGGCAGCGCGGTGTCCGACGACATCAGACGGTGCAAGCGCTTGAATACCCGTTGATGCCGTAGCACGCCCGGTTGACACGTCTTCTGCAGAAATAGGCGACCCCGCCGGAATAAATCGGGTTGCGAGGACGATTCCCGTCCCCTGCGTTCGATCGGATATCACCCAGACGGTACCCGCGACACTGACCGATACCAATGCGATTCCCAGCCACACCCGTGGCGACGGTGAGCGAAAGCGAACTCTGGGAAGTGAAATCTTCATGTCTTCCTCCTTGTGCACCATCGTTCGCAATTCGCCCACATCGCGCAGGCGTTATCCACACCGTGACGAAATCCACCACTCCTACTCGGGAAATTCGCCATGCTGGTCGCATGACTGACGACTTGTTTCTCACCCCGACGGACGTTGCCGAGGCTCTCGGTTGTGATCTCGCCGTCGTGATGGATCTGATCAACTCGAATGGACTCGCTGCCGTCAAGCGCCGGGGCTGGCGCATCGCTCACGCGGAACTCGCCCGTTACATCGTCGAAACGCAGCGCAGCGCTTGGGAATTGGGCCAAAGCGTCACAACGATTCCCTCATTTTTCGCCTCACGACCCGTCGACGGATAAGGCCACGAGTGATTCAAGCACCACCGTGTGGGTGACGTCCCCCGCGACAACGTCGATGGCGTCCTTCCAGACGGCGCAGATCCGGCCCCGCACTCCGCCGTGCGCCGTGATCGCGGTGACGATAACCCCGCGTCTCTCGATTTCTCGCAGCTTCGCCCCAATCGTTGCGTGCTCGAACACACGCGCGGACTGCACCCGGCAGCCACAATCGTTCGCCGGACGAATCCACTGAATCGAGCCATGCGGGATGATCGTGTGCTCCCCGATTCCGCACGAAACGCCCTCCACCCAGCTCGCGCCAACAACCGACACGTGGACCGTGTGACCGGTCCCGCACGCGGTGACAACGATTGGCTCGCGGCTGGCGCGTTGCGCGAGAACCCTCACAAACGGCGTCTGCGCTCGTTCGGCGCGAAGCAACTCGCGTCGCTCGTCTAATTCCGCATTGTCCGCTTCACTCTCCCACAGCGACTGAAGCCCCGAAATCAAGCCATCCCATCTCATGTGGCGAGGTTATGACGCCACACCACGATTTTTAAGTTATCCACAGATTTTCGACACACCGCCCTCGGGCTACGCAACTGCGCAAAGGTTATGGCGTTATCTGGGATAACAACCCAAACCGAGTATCGCTCTGAATATCGGAGGAACAATGTCAAAACAACCGATTGAACCAGAACCCGGACCCGATCCCGAACCCGGGCGCAACCGCCGAATGAAGGACGCCGAATTCTTCGACGCCCAGCCAACGCCCCGAGCAGAACTGCCCGATCCGACCGAGGTCGTTCAACGACTCGCTCTGCTCGCGTGCGAAATCCTGGCCGGCACCCGAAACCTTGACCAGATTGGTCGTTGGGTGACGGATGACGTCTATCGCCAAATAGCAGAACGTGCCGTGGACGCGCGTCGACGACGCTCGCAAGCCACTGCGACGGTGTTGAAGCGACCCAATGTGTCAGTGATGTCATCACACCTGTGCGAACCCCGCGACGGCGTTGTCGAGGGAGTCGCGTTGGTGCGCATTGGACCGAGAACGCGTGCCGTCGCGCTTCGGTTGGAAGGACTCGATCGCCGCTGGCGCGCGAGTTCTCTGGCCTTGCTTTAGCCGTCGGTCTTCTGGCCAAACGCACCGCGCCCACCACCGGCAGCCGGCGGCTGCTTGGGCTGGATGCGAGGCTGCTGCGTGGCGGGTGCGGGGTTCTGACGCGGCTGTGCCGGTCGAACCTCTGTCTCGCCGTCCTCGTTGGGGGCTGAGTACGACAGCTGGGTCGGCGCCTGCGGGACGTTGAGCCCCGGAGCCGACACGGCTTCGCCGCCACCGGCGGGAACGATCTGAACGTCGAGGTTGAAGACGAAACCGACCGACTCTTCGCGAATCAGCCCCATCATCTGCTGGAACATCTGGTAACCCTCGCGCTGGTACTCGATCAGCGGGTCGCGCTGAGCCATCGCACGAAGACCGATTCCATCCTTGAGGTAGTCCATCTCGTAGAGGTGGTCGCGCCAGCGACGGTCGACGACCGAGAGAACAACGCGGCGCTCGAGTTCACGCATGGCCTGTTCGCCCAACGCGTTCTCGCGAATGCCGTACTGAACCATTGCGTCGCCGATTAGTTCGCGAGCAACATCCGCGCCCGAAATCTTTGCGCCGTATTCGGCAAGCACGTCGTGTACGGAAATTGTCACGGGGAAGATCTGACGGACATCGGTCCACAGCTGTTCCAGGTCCCAGTCGTCCGAGTGGCGACCGTTCGCGGTGTGCTGGTTGACGACCTCGGTGACCGAGCGCTCGATGAACTGAGTGACACGTTCCTTAATCGATGCGCCTTCGAGGATCTGGCGGCGGTCGCCGTAGATCGCTTCGCGCTGGCGGTTGAGGACGTCGTCGTACTTGAGGACGTTCTTGCGGATCTCGGCGTTACGGCCTTCGACCTGTGACTGCGCCGAACGTATCGCGCGGGACACAATCTTGGATTCGATCGCGAGGTCTTCGTCGCCAGTTCGGCGCATGATGGCCTCGGCGGCGCCAGCGTTGAACAGGCGCATGAGGTCGTCCTGCAATGACAGGTAGAAGCGGCTCTCGCCCGGGTCGCCCTGACGACCGGAACGACCGCGCAACTGGTTGTCGATACGACGTGACTCGTGGCGTTCGGTTCCCAGCACGTACAAACCGCCAGCGGCGACAACCTTCTCGGCTTCCTCGGCAACCTGCGCCTTGGTGGCGGCGAACACGTCGTCCCACTTGGCTTCGTATTCCTCAGGGGTGTCGTTGGGGTTCAGTCCCATCTCGTGAAGCTTGTGGACGGCCATGAACTCGGCGTTTCCGCCGAGCATGATGTCCGTTCCACGACCCGCCATGTTGGTGGCGACGGTGACTGCACCCAGGCGACCGGCCTCGGCGACGATTCCGGCTTCACGCGCGTGATTCTTCGCGTTGAGGACTTCGTGACGAATGCCTTTCTGCGCGAGCATCTTGGAAAGCATTTCGGACTTCTCGACCGACACGGTTCCAACGAGGACGGGCTGGCCCTTCGCGTGACGCTCGGCGATGTCCTCGACAACCTGGCGGAACTTCGCCTCCTGCGTGCGGTACACCAGGTCGGGCTGGTCGATGCGGATCATCGGCTTGTTCGTCGGGATCGGCACGACACCGATCTTGTAGGTTGACGCGAACTCGGCCGCCTCGGTCTCGGCGGTACCGGTCATACCTGAGAGCTTTTCGTACAGACGGAAGTAGTTCTGAAGCGTGACGGTTGCAAGGGTCTGGTTCTCGGCCTTGACCTCGACGCCTTCCTTCGCTTCGATCGCCTGGTGGATTCCCTCGTTGTAGCGGCGACCAGCGAGGATACGGCCCGTGTGCTCGTCCACGATGAGCACCTCGCCGTTCATGACGACGTAGTCCTTGTCCTTGCGGAACAGTTCCTTGGCCTTGATCGAGTTGTTGAGGAACGAAATGAGAGGCGTGTTCGCCGATTCGTACAGGTTGTCGATGCCGAGGTAGTCCTCGACCTTTTCAATTCCCGCTTCGAGCACACCGATCGTGCGCTTCTTTTCGTCGACTTCGTAGTCTTCGCCCGGGGTCAGCTTGAGAACGATCTTCGAGAACTCGGCGAACCAACGGTTCGCTTCGGACGACGCCGGTCCCGAGATGATGAGCGGGGTACGAGCCTCGTCGATGAGGATCGAGTCGACCTCGTCGACGATGGTGAAGAAGTGACCGCGCTGGACCATGTCCTGACGCTGCCACGCCATGTTGTCGCGCAGGTAGTCGAAACCGAACTCGTTGTTCGTGCCGTACGTAATGTCGGCGAGATACTGCTGGCGGCGAACCTCGGGCGACTGGTTCGACAGGATGCAGCCGGTGGTCATTCCGAGAGCGCGGAAGACGCGACCCATCAGTTCGGACTGGTACGACGCAAGGTAGTCGTTGACCGTGACGACGTGCACACCGCGTGACGGAATCGCGTTGAGGTAAGCAGCGAGGGTCGCGACGAGGGTCTTTCCTTCACCGGTCTTCATTTCGGCGATGTTGCCAAGGTGCAATGCGGCACCACCCATCAGCTGGGTGTCGTAATGACGCATTCCGAGCGTGCGCTTCGCGGCTTCACGAACAGCGGCAAACGCTTCGGGAAGCAGGTCGTCGAGCGATTCGCCGTTTGCGTAACGCTCGCGGAAGTCGGCCGTCTCGGCGCGAAGTTCGTCGTCGGTGAGCCCGGAGAAGGCGTCTTCGAGGGCGTTGATGGCCACCGCGTACTGCTTGAGTTTGCGCAGAATTGCGCCTTCGCCGACACGCAGAACTCGCTCGAGAAGATTGGCCACTCGGTACTCCGTTTCACCCGGCCGGCGCTCACGGATGGCGCGTCGGCGTGACTTCTATCCTACGGCGAACGGGCCGAGTGGACTTTCGGGCTAGGCGGTTTTCAGTGCGATCGCACCGTACGTCCAGCCCTTGCGGCGGTACACCACCGACGGCTGGCCCGTCTCCGAGTCGATGTAGAGGAAGAACGAGTGTCCCACGAGTTCCATGTGGTCCACGGCCTCCTCGACGGTCATGCGGGTCGCCGGGAATTCTTTGGATCGGATGACGATCGGGTTCTCGATGCCCTCTTCTTCGGATTCAAGTTGGTCGACGACGGGTTCGAGGAATTTCGCCGCGGTCGCCTCGCTGAGTCCCATCATGTGGTGTCCGCCGCCGCGGTGGATCTTGCGGCGGTCCTTGGCACGACGAACGCGCTCGATCAGCTTGTCGATAGCGACATCGAAGGACGAATACTTGTCACCGGTTCCCGCTTCGGCGCGAATCACGACTCCGTGTCCGCGAAGCGTGAGTTCGACGTGGTCGTCGCCGTGGTTACCGTTGCGGTCAAGGTGACGCGACACTCGAACTTCAAGCGCGTCGGTGCGGGAATCGATGTGGGCAATTCGTTCGGATTTCTCCGCGACGAAATCTTTGAATCGATCGCTGATGGTGATGTTGCGACCCGTGATTGTGATGTCCATGACACCCTCCTTGTCCGGTGGCCACTCGCCTACCGGAGGCGAGGGTCACGCCAACCTGTGTGTCTGTAACACTAGACCGATTTGTCGAAATTCGGGTGAAATTATGCAGAGTCTCCGACACGTTCCCACATTTTGGCCATGACCCACCATTGGCCGTCGAGGAACACGATGTTGAGGTAGTCCTGCATCACGCCGCCGAACATCTCGAGCTGGGGCTTGACCCATGCCAAGGTCGGCGAAACCTGGTCGAAGTCGAGGACGCGGTCGCGGCGAGCGTTTCCCAGTTCCGCGGGTGACGTTCGGTTGGCGACCGCGTCACGATAGATCGCGTAGGGGCGAAGGCTCAGCTCGCCACCCTGGGCCGAATACAGGGTGCAATCCTTGTGAAAGACGCGATCGAACAAGTCCATGTCCTGAAAGTGCATCACATCGAAATAGTCGGCGATGAGCTTGTGGATTGCCGGGTCGGCCTCGTCAAATGTCATGGTGCGATGCTAACAGCGGGTTGCCGAATCACCACGGCGAGTGCGATGACCGCGACCACCTCGCACCCCGCCTCGCGAAGTGCCCCGACGGCGGCGCGAACCGTTGCCCCGGTCGTGATGACATCGTCGACCAGAACGGCTCGTGGCGGGGTTGTGCCGAGGATTTCGAATCGACGACCCTTAAACCTTTCCTGCATCGACCGCCCCCGTTGAGTACCCGAATCAACGAGCCTGAGAACCCCGGGGTGATGCCGACCAAGCATTCGCGCCAGCGTTGGCGCGATCCCGTAACCGCGGCGTCGCATCCCCGGTCGCGATGGGGGAACGGACACAAGTGGCACGTCGAGCCCGATCGGAACGAGCTGACGAATGTCGCGCCGCAGCACCGTGAGCACAGCCCGTGCACGAAAATTCTTGGCGGCTCTAATCAGTTGCCGCAACACGCCGGAATAGTGACCGAGCGCGTAAACCGGAACCCCTTCGATCCGCACACGGACGGGCGAGCCGCTTGCGACCGAGGCGTGGCAGGTTGCACACAAGAGGGCTCCCGGCCGTCGACAGACCACACAACGCGAGTCGAGGAGCATCGCCAGAGTCATACCCACAATCGTGACTGTTCTCGCCAGCAGACGGATTCACTGCCCAAAAAACTGTGGATAGGCGGTGTCAGTGCTGGGTTGCCAAGACGTCTGCGACAAGGCCGAGGGACTGCCAGCCACCGGCGCGAGGTTGCCACAACTGGCCGTCAGCGCTGCGAATGACCAACTCGGAACGACCGTTTCCACCCACAATCGACACGGGTTTCGTCGGCTGCCCAATCGTCTCGGTGACGCCACCCACCGACGCGAGTTCAACGTAGTAAACCGAAACCGTCTTAGTGAGCACTGCAATATTCGTGGCATCGGCCCACGCGAGATCGATGATGGATGCCCCGCGAATAGTGAGTCGGTGGAAACCGCTGACCGACTTCAGGCGGCCCTTGGAATCACGTCCGATTGAGGCAACGTAGAGGCGGGGACCTGACGGAGTGTCGACGGCGACGGCCAGTCGGGCGTCCTCGCGCGAGACTTCCAACGCGCGAATTGACGACTTGGCGCCCCATGGTCCCGTGAATTGGACCGAACGCCCGCCGGCGAATACGCGAATGGCTGACTTGTCGGTCGGTGACACCCACCACACCGAGTTGCTTCCGTCGATCTGAGGTTCAACCACCGACGGACTGTTTGACACCTGAAGCTGCGAATCGCCGACGAAGTAGACGCCCTTGGCAGTACCAACGGCCGCAACGCCGGTGTCGTGATACGAAATCGAGGTGGGTGCCAGTTTCATGATTCGCTCGCCAAGTCGCCCTAGTTCTTCGACTTCACCGCCCACAGCGAAGCCGATTACTCCGTCGCGGACAATCAGCGCGTTTTCACTCACGAGCGGCTCGGCAACCACGTTCGGTGCGGTCCCGCCGGTAATCGAGATGACGGAACGATCAACGGTCAACGAAACATTCGAGATTCCCGAGATTTCATCCAGGCTGGCCGACATCTGTGCCAGCATCGCTTGTTGGTCGTCGACAGTTGAATCCAACACGTCCCGTGAAACGTCGACAAGAGCCCTACCCTCGACGATTTCGACCGGAGACGCGACCAGAGACGTTGTCGACGGGAAAGCCGTCACGGCGTTGGGAAGGTATTCGCTGGGACCGCCGATGACTGCGCGCGCGACTTCGGTCACAGGGTCGCCCGCGCGCGGGAAGTACCGAACATCGGGGACGAACTGAGTGCGCGCCTGGTTGTAAAAGTAAACGGTGAACGGTCGATAGACCGAGTCGAACGTCGCCGCCGTGACGAAAACTGAGTCAGGTGCGCGCGAGATTCGCCATTCGCCATTGACCTGCTCGAACTCGAAATCGAATCCTTGGGACGCGCCGGCTTCCTCAACGGCATAGAAACCTCCGCGTGTGACGCGAGCCGTGACCGAGGTCGAGAACGTGAGAGTCGTTGCCCCAGTCGAAGACACCGACGAATTGCCTCCGCGCACCACCGATTCCTGCAGGGGGTTCCATTCGGCCGCGAAGTCGTCAGTAAGGAACTGGCGTGCGACGCGGTAGTTGTCCTGCGCGGCTGCACCGGCGGCGAGATAACCTTCGAGAATTTCTTGTTGTGTTGCGCCCTCTACCGGGCCAGACGCCAAGTACTGGACCTGGGTTTCTTCGGGAGAGTCGAGCGGTCCACCGACCTGCACCGAACCACTCGTCGGAAGGTTCGTGCACCCCGACAACGTGAGCAGGAGGATCGCGATGAGAGCCTTACGCATCGTCGCCCTCCTCGGTCGGGGGAAGGTCGAGTGGCGACAGGACATTTCGCGCACCGTCGCGCGGGATTGTCAGGCGGAAGCACGCGCCAATACCGGGCTCGGCCCAGACGTCAATCGTTCCGCCGTGCAGGTGGGCGTCTTCGAGCGCAATTGCCAACCCAAGACCCGTTCCGCCGGTGCGACGCTCACGCGCAGGGTCGGCCCGCCAAAAGCGGTCGAAAACGCGCTCAACCTGTTCGGGTGACATTCCGACACCGTGGTCACGGACAGCGATTCCCACCGCGGTACTCGACGAATCAACCCACACATCAATGGGCTTGCCCTCACCGTGGTCAATCGCGTTCGACAGGAAGTTCTGCATGATTCGTCGGACGCGACGTGGGTCGAGTTCGACTTCGGAGTGACCACCGGGCGCGTGCAGACGAATTTCCGAGCCGCGGTCTTTCGCCAGCGCACTCACCGCGTCGATGCTGGACGCGACGAGAGTCGATGGAGCCGTTGGCTCGGTCTCGAGTTCAGCCGCTCCGGCGTCGAAGCGCGAAAGCTCGAGAAGTTCGGCGAGAGTGGCCTCGAACTTTTCGATCTGCTGGTGCAGGATCTCCGCCGCGCGCGCAGTGTCCTTTTCGAGCTTGTCACGGCGGTCGAAAATCATGTTGCCCGCAAGCTTGATGGACGTCAGCGGGGTTCGAAGTTCGTGGCTGACATCCGACACGAACTGCTGCTGCAGTTTCGACAGTGTCGCCAGTCGCGTGATCTGTCCTTCGCTCGCCTCGGCCATGCGATTGAACGATGTCGCCAGTGTCGCGGTGATGTCTTCACCCTCGACCGTGATCCGCTCCCCCAGGTTCCCCGCGGCGAAACGCTCAGCGGTTTGTGCCGTGGTGACGATTGGGCGGATAGCACGGGTCGTGACCGTCCAGACGATCCAGCCCGTCACGATGACGAAGAACACTCCACCCAGCACCAGCGCGCTTTGGACGAATCGCAGGTTCCCCTGAACGTCGGAAAGGTCATAGACCAGAACGAGGTCGTACCGACCAGCCGTCGGCACGTCGACGTTTGCCGACGCGGCAATTCCCGGTTCGCCACTCGGTAGCGCGATGGATTGGTAATGAACAGACGACCGATCGGCATTGACGGCGGAACGTAGTTCTGGAGTCACGACCTCGATGGGGAATCCAATGGACGAGGTGCTCGCCAGAACGCTCTCTGTCGTCTGGTTGTACTCGCGCAAAATCGCGAAGCCGACGAGTCCGGGAGAGTTCGTCGTCGACCGGACGGTCGTTTGCGCGGCCGAGTTGGCGCGCTCCACATCAATGTTTCCGTCAATGTCGACAGCGCCGTCAAACACCGACTGGACGTTGCCCGTCACCGCTGCGGCTTCGGCCACAATTTCGGTGCGGCGCGATTCGAACAGGTTCCGTTGAATTGTGTAGGACAGCACGCCACCGATGAGTCCGACGGCGATTGCCGACAGCAGAATCGAAACGAGCATCATGCGAAGGCGAAGCGAGGTACGCCAACTGCGCTGCGCGAGCCTGACGAGGCGACGCACGAGGTTCATAGTGTTCGCGTTTCACCTGCGCGATAGCCGACACCGCGAACCGTCACAATGATCTGCGGGTCATCGACGTCGAGCTCGATCTTGGAACGCAGCCGCTGCACGTGAACGTTGACGAGTCGCGTGTCCGCCTTGTATTGGTATCCCCAGACGCGTTCCAGCAGGGCTTCGCGGGTGAATACTTCCGCCGGGCTCGCGGCGAGAGTGTGAAGAAGCTCGAATTCAAGCGGCGTCAGCCCAATGGCCTTGCCGTCGCGCGAAACTCCGTGGCCACGAAGGTCGATGACAATGTCACCGACGACAAGGGTGTCCGACGTCGCCGGTACCGGGCGACGCATGCACGCACGAATTCGGGCAACGAGCACCTTTTCGTTGAACGGTTTCTCGACATAGTCGTCTGCACCGGCTTCGAGTCCCGCGACGATGTCCTGGGTGTCGGTCCGGGCGGTCAGCATGACGATCGGAGTACCGGACGTTTCGCGAATCGCACGACACACCGAGATTCCGTCGAGGCCAGGAAGATTGAGGTCAAGCAGCACCAGATTGGGCTCGTACTCATCGAAAACGGCGAGCGCTTCTGGGCCGCTCGTTGCAACACGGGTGTCGAATCCCTCCGCGCGCAGGAAGAGCTGAACGACCTCGCCGATTCCGGGGTCGTCATCGACAACAAGAATTCGTGGGGTCACGTCACCTCCTTGGTTCACGGTCAGACCGTCCCATTCTGCCGAATGACGGCAAGAGCTTCATCCCGGATTACGGCCATCAGCTCGGGGGTTCCGCCTTCAACGTTAAGGCGAAGTAGCGGCTCGGTGTTCGACGCGCGAACGTTGAGCCACCAGAAGTTACGTCGTTCACCGGGTTCGGGCGGAAGCGCCTCATTGTCCAGCGAACCGCCTGACACGGTGAGTCCGTCGAGGGTGTCGAAGGCGCCCCGACCCGTGAACGCATCGCGCACGCGCTCGAGAGCCGCGCTCACGTCGTCGACGCGCGAGTTGATTTCCCCACTCTGCGAATAGGGCGAAAACTCTGCGGCGAACTCCGACAGGGGCTTGTCTTGCGAACCGAATTCGGCGAGGACGTGCATCGCAGCCAACATACCGTTGTCGGCACTCCAGTAATCACGGAAATAATAATGCGCCGAGTGTTCGCCGCCGAACACCGCACCCGTTTCGCGCATGACCTTCTTGATCAGCGAATGCCCAACGGTGGTACGAACCGGGCGTGCACCCGCCGCTCGAATCGTCTCGGGAACAATCAGCGACGTGATGAGGTTGTGAAGAACCGTAACTGTCTTTTCGCCGGCGGACCGAACACGCGCAATTTCACGCAGACCGACAATCGCAGTCACGGCTGACGGGGTGACAGGCTCGCCGCGCTCGTCGACGACGAAACAGCGATCGGCGTCACCATCGAAGGCAAGTCCGACATCCGCCTTGTGGTGAACGACGGCCTTCTGCAGGTCAACAATGTTGTCGGGGTTGAGCGGGTTCGCTTCGTGGTTGGGGAACGTTCCGTCGAGTTCGAAATACATCGGGATGATCTCGAGAGGCAGCTCGGCGAGCCCGGCCGCGGTGCCGAGAACGGCGGGAACCGTCATCCCGCCCATGCCGTTGCCGGCGTCAACAACGACGCGAAGTGGGCGAATCGACGAGAGGTCGACAAGCCCGCGAAGGTAGCCCGCGTACTCGGCGGTGACGTCCCGTTCTTCGAAACCTCCGACAGCAGCAACCGTAGGAATCCCATCGGCTAGATACCTCGTCGCGCGGTCGCGAATAGACCCCAGTCCCGTGTCAAGGCTGAGAGATTCCGCACCCGCGCGTGACAGCTTGATGCCGTTGTAGGTGGCGGGGTTGTGCGACGCCGTGAACATCGCGGACGGCATCGCGAGAGAACCCGACGCGAAATAGGTCATGTCCGTCGAGCACAGTCCGATCGACACAACGTTTGCCCCGCGGGCGTTGGCACCTCGCGTGAACGCTTCGGTGAAACCGGCGGACGAGTCACGCATGTCGTGGCCGACGACGACGGACGCACCGGCAGCCCCGATTTCGTCGATGAATGCTGCGGCGAGGGCCTCGACGACCTCGTCGGTCAGTTCACTTCCGACGAGTCCGCGGATGTCGTACGTCTTGACGATGCGCGTCAGATCAATCGACATGCTCACCCCTCCTCGTTTCGTTCACGATACCGCACCAATTTCCAGCCCTGTGGGGCCGAAAATGCGACCGCATGGGTCTCGCACAAATCAAGGGCGGTCGGGTCGGCAATCGGGCTGAGTGGACCGACGACGGCGACCTTCGACGCGTAGTCCATCGTCAAAGTTGCGACGGCATCGCGCGAACATCCGGGCTTTCGGCATGGTCGAATCATTGCCCCAAAAGGCTACCGCGGGATGGTTACGCTGTAATCATGAGCAGCGACAGTCGGGGTGCATCCAGACACGGTCGCGCCGTTCGCTCGGACGTGCGGGGCATAGCCGCCGTCGACAACGGCGGTCGCAACGCTTTCTTCGTCGATGTGGCCAAGGACGTCATCAATTATTTGTGCGATGTTCAGGCAGTCAAGATGAACGGGGTTCGCGTCGAGATGGCGTCCTTGCCCTCGGGGGAACACGCCGACGGTTTGCCGCGAATGTGGTCGACTTTCCCCGCGGAAAAGCGCGTTGTCGTGTACCGCCTGCCCATCGAGCGGATGACGAAGCTGCACCGCGACGACGATTGGCACCGTCGCAACAACATCGAATCAGCGGTAATCGAAGCGATCGCTGAACTTGTCGGGGAAGACCCCTACGATTTCGCGCCGAATCGATACTTCCCGCACGCTTAGTGCGAGATGACCTCGACCGAACGCGCGCCAAGAGGCTCAGTCGGCAGTCGCAGGGTTGCGATTCCGTTCGCGGTCGTTACGAGCACCCCGTACGACACGGGAACGTCACTCGTCACAGACAGCGCACCGCGTGCCACGGCAACAACCGTCGAACTGTGCGCGGCGACGGTTACGGTCGAGGACTTGCCCGCCGAGACAACCGTCACGGTGGCGGCTGTTTCCCCTGCGTTCGCAATCACCATGGTTGAGTCAGAAACGGGGACAAACCCCATCGCCGGGCCGTCGTGAGCAACGACCGCGGGAGCCCACGCCATGTCGGTGATGTCAGGTGTCTTCGAATAGGCCGAGAATCGAGCCGAGGCGAGCACCGGAACGTCGGCGTCGACGGAAATCGAGAAGTCACCCGTCGCCAACTCATCAATCGAGATGTCCAGCACCTTGCCCGCAACAATTGGCGTCGTCACCGCGGATGGTTCACTTCCGTCGAACGGCGTGATGGTCACGGTCGCCGTTCCGTCTACAACACCCGGCGTGAAGAGTCGCAACATCGTCACCGTGTCCGAATAGTCGGGGTCCACGCGCAACGGTCCGATGACCGACTCGACGGGCTGGCGAACGATGGGAATGATCACGCTCGTCGCCGGCTCACCGATTGAGACGATTCGGTCCAGTCCGCCGGGCACGAGTCCGCGCACGGTCGACACCTGAAGCGTCGCCCAGACCGGAGCTCCGTTGGAGATCACGTGCACGACGGGTGACACCTCGTTCGGGGCGAACCCGGCGAGCGAGTACGACTCCGACGAACCCGCCGCAATGACCAGTCCGCTTGCCGCGGGTGCGTTGATCGGCCCGTCGACACCCCAGAATTCGAGATCGACACGAGCGTCGACACCACTCGCGTTGGACAGGGTCAGCACCGCGTCGCGACCCGTCGTCGTGCTTCCACCGACGAGCCACTGGCTGTTAACCGGGTCACCGCATTCCGCCGCGAGATATCCTGCGGCGACATCGTTGTCGAGCGAGGCCGATTCGGTTGCCGCAACGGCGTCCGGAGTCGAGTCGTAGGCGACAATCGCGCCATCGGGGTCAGAATCGGTCGTGAACTGGCCAGACAGGTGTCCGCCCGCGATCCCCTGTGAAATCTTGCCAATGCGCGTCCACGTCGTGGAATCGGCAACGGACGCGATGACGCTGCCGGAACACGCGAGGTTTCGAGACACCGCTTCAGGCTCAACCACCGTCGACACCGACGGGTTGTCGAGTGCCAGCGGCGACCAGTTGAACACGGACAGTGCAACCGAGCCGGAAACCGTTGCGGCCGTCACCACCGCGGCAACGAGGTTTCGAATATTAACCATCGCCATCACCAGCCTCGAGGACGAGTTCGTCCTCGCCAACTCGACGACGGGGAAGCGAGGTGGGGATGGCGGCGATGACAGAGACGAGCACCGCACATCCGGCCAGGGCAAGGTAAGGCACGTTTCGGCCAGGGTGCGCGATTTCGGCCTTCGGGTTGCCGTCGACAATCCAGAGAACGCCGTTCGCCGTTTGACCGACCTGAGTCAGTCCACCGTGCGAGGCGATTGCCGATACCGCAGGGTTCGTCGGTGCGGCCTTGAGGAGCACGAATCGCACGTTGAGGTCGGTTGCGGCGGCGACAACATCGAAGCCACTCTCAACGATCAGGTTTCCCGCCAGCGTCGCAATCTCAGCCTCAGTTGCGTTCACGTCACGGCGTGCCGCGGCGCTCGCCGTCCATTGCACCAGCGTTGCCCCGCGTCCGCGTTGCAGCTCAGCCACAATTGCGTTGTCGCGCGGGGTGATGACGAGAGTTCCCGCGGCCGGGCGGGTGCGGGTCTCGGCTTCGACATATGCAGGGACGGATCGCACGTCCGACGCGGCGACAAGCGTGCCACCGATGAAGGGCAGAGCGATTGTCGACAGCGAAACGACCGCGACACCGGCGATGATGGTCGGCACTGCAAACCCGCGAACAACCGAAATTGACGTGCCGGCAATCGCAAGGCCGCCAAGCAACGCGAACCAGAGCGGATCCAGAAGCGCGCCGGGGGCGAGCCCCACGAACTGATCGGCGATGTGCGACAGCGGCAAGTCACCGAGAATCGCCCAAACGGCGACTCCTACAGCCGAGACAGAGGCGACGACGCCGAGTTTCGGGTTGCCTGCAACAACGGCGATCACCGTTGCCCCGATCGCGACGGCGATCACGACAAGGACGGCGATCATCGACACGGTCGAGTCGAGGAACGGGATTGACGGGGTGACGGGCCACAACTGTGCAAATCCCTCGGGCGGGGCGACCGCAGCGACAGGGACGCCGCGATCGGCGAAGTACAAAATGGGGTTCGACTGAAGAGCCTCGAGAATTCGCGGCCACTCGAGGGCGACCGCGGGGACGAGCGCGACGAGAATCGCGGGTCGGCCGGAAATCGCGCGGACGATGGCCGCAATGACAATGACGGGGGCGAGGGCGGGAACGGA
>JAHEDU010000088.1 GCA_024641015.1 Micrococcales bacterium | reverse complement strand
CGAATCGTCAACGGTTCCTGGCCGACACCGACGGCGATGATCCCGGCCCAGAGAACTTCGGTCGTCAACAGGATCGCGACGCGACCCGGATCCATGTGCCCCTGAGCCCACGTCTGCAGGAGGAAGCCGAGCGCGGTGGCGAACACCGCGGTGATGATGATGGCGCCCCAGACGCTAGCGTCGGGCGGAAGAACGAATCCGTCGCCGTCACCAAACGTCCACGCACCGGTCATCACGGCAACGACGAGAATCTGAACGACCGTGAGCGCATAGGCGTCACTGCCCGGGCTCCACACGCCCAACGTCACGATGTGCAGGGCGAAGAGAAGCGCGCAGACGAAGACCCAGAACGTTCCTTCGCCGATACCGACATCCGTGATGGACAGAATCGCCAAAGCTCCCAAGGCGAGCACCGCACCGATGATCACACGCGGGTTGAGCTTCTGCTTGAGGAACAGCCACCCGATGAGCGGGGTCAAAATGACGTACAGACCGGTGAGGAATCCCGTGATGGCCGCGGTCGACAGTTGGAGACCAATGGTCTGAGTGATGTAGCCGGCACCCAGAATCGTGCCGATGATGCTTCCCGTCCACAGAACTCGCGGCGTGATGTCGCGAATGACACGAGGCCTCGCGACGATCATGACGAGAGCGGCGAGCGCGAATCGCGTGAAGAGGAAGTCGGGGACGGGTTGGCGTTCAATCGCGTCCTTCATCAGGACGAACGACGCACCCCACGACGCCGTCACCGACAACAGTGCGATTGCGGCGATGGTTTCTTGGCGGCGGTTTACGGACATCCGCTCCAGCCTAGAGCGTGGCGGTCTAGCGCGTACCGTGTGCCAGCGAATTGACCATCGACGGGAAGACGAATCCGTGCATCGGCCAGACCGACCACCAGTACAGATGACCCGCAAGCCCGTGCGGCGCGAACAGTGCACACTGCGTGATTCGCGTCTTGCCATCGACCTCGTCGACGACGAATTCGAGCCACGCGCGACCGGGCATCAGCATCTCGGCACGAAGCCGAAGAATCTGGGGGCGGCGAATCGTCTCCACGCGCCAGAAGTCAAGCGCTTCCCCTTCGACAAGGTGGACGGGGTCGCGACGTCCGCGGCGCAGACCGACGCCTCCGAAGATTCGATCGACGAGCCCCCGAACCTCCCACGCCCACGACGCGCGCGAATATCCGTTGTCTCCACCGATTGCTTCAATTCGAGCCCACACGGTCTCGACCGAATCCGTCGTCGTCGCGACGCGCACGTCTTGGTACAACGTCCCACCAGCCCAGTCGGGGTCCGTGGGAAGCGGGTCAGATGGCGCACCGGGAACAGAAGCGTCCGACCACCGTGTGTCGACGTTCGCGTTCTTCACCTTCGCCAGAGCGAGTTCGATGGCGCGGTCAATGTGCGTGAGGCCGCCCTCAGCATCGGGGATCAACTTTCGAATCGAATCGTCTCGGGCAACGACCTCGTTCTTGAGGCTTGCGACAAGTCGTCTCGCCAATCGATAGGGAACCGGGGTCACGAGCCCGACCCATCCACTTGACAGGCGCGGAGTCAGCACGGGTATGGGAATGATGATGCGCTTCGACAGCCCGGCAACTCGCGCGTACGTCTGCATCATGTCGCGATAGGTCAATACATCGGGCCCACCGATGTCGAATTCGCCGCGAACGGCGGCGTCGAGGGCAACCGTTCCGATGAGGTACCGCAATACGTCTCGAACCGCGATGGGCTGAGTGCGTGAATTCACCCACTTCGGCGTTGTCATGATCGGAAGTCGTTCGGTCAGGTACCGCAACATTTCGAAGGACGCACTTCCCGACCCGATGACGATTCCCGCACGAAGTTCGATGACGGGGACGCCCGAATCGCGAAGCACCTCGCCGGTTTCCTGGCGAGACCGCAGGTGCGGCGACAGTTCGGTCGTCGAATCGACCATCCCGCCGAGGTAGACGATTCGCGAAACCTTGGCCGCCTTGGCGGACGCCCCGAACAGTTCGGCGAGAAGCCTTTCTTGTTCCTCGAATCCCGACCGCTGGTTTAGCGCGTGCAGCAAGTAGAAGGCGACATCGACCCGGTCAAGAGCGCGGTCGAGGTCGGCGGGGCTCCGCGCATCGCCGTCGACGATCTCGACATCGTTCACCCACGGGTGGTACCGAAGTCGGTTGGCGTTGCGTACGAGAACACGGACGCGGTAGCCGTGATCGACGAGTTCGCGGACGAGTCGCCCGCCGATGTATCCGGTCGCTCCGGTCACGAGGACGCGCGCGGGCAAACCATCCGCCGCGATTCTCACGGGCAGGTCACGTGCGAGCTGACTGACCACAATTCCGATAGTAGGGGGTGCGGTAAGTTCGCAGTGTGCCGACGTTGAACATTGCCCCCGAAGTTGCCCTCGCCCTCGACGAACACCGACCGGTTGTCGCCCTCGAATCGACGATCATTTCGCATGGACTTCCGCGTCCGCGCAATCGCGAGGCCGCCCACGAGTTCGAGGCGATTCTGCGCGACAAGGGCGTCACCCCCGCGACGATTGCGGTGATTGACGGAATCCCGACGGTCGGATTGGACGAGGAGGGACTTGCGACGATCGCCGACCGCGACATTGCCAAGGCGAGTGTTCGCGACCTGCCGATCCTCATGGCGAAGGGTGAAAGCGGCGCCACCACCGTCGCGGCCACCGCACACATCGCCGCACAGGCCGGCATCCGAGTTTTCGCGACGGGCGGGCTCGGCGGTGTTCACCGTGAAGCGAACGAAACCTTTGACGAATCTGCTGACCTGTCCACCCTCGCCGTGACGAACATCACCGTGGTGTCCGCCGGTGTGAAGTCGGTGTTGGACATCGCTGCGACGCTGGAGCGCCTCGAAACCTTGTCGGTCCCCGTCATTGGTTTTGGTACGACGAAGTTCCCGGCGTTCTGGTTGACCGATTCCGGTTTCACGCTCGACTGGGCGGCCAAAGACGCAACCGAAATTGCGAGCATCATGCGCGCTCACGACGACACCAGCCACGGGCAGGGAATCGTCGTCGCCAACCCGATTCCGCTCGATCAGCAGTGGGATCCGGCGGAGCATGACCGCGTCCTCGCCGAGGCGTTCCTCGCCGCCGAGCGCGCGGGGGTCCGCGGAAAGGCCGTCACGCCGTTCCTGCTGGGGTTCATCGTTGACGCGTCGGGCGGCCGCAGCCTCGAGGTCAACCTCGACCTCGCCCGCAACAACATTCGGGTCGCCGGAGACATCGCCACCGCGTGGAGCCGACTCAGTTCATGACCGTTGCCGGTGTGGTTCTCGTCGTCGGTGATGTCATCGACGACATCATCGTGAGGCCGCAGCGCGCGATTCGCCACGACACCGATACGCCAGCGTCGATTGAACGCCGTCCCGGAGGTTCGGCTGCGAACACCGCGGCGTGGCTCGGGTCGATCGGTGCGGACGTGCACTTCTTCGGGCGGCTCGGCGCCGCCGACGTTGACCGCCACTCCGCCGAGCTCACTCGCTTCGGTGTATCCACCCATCTCGTCGGTGACACCGAGCACCCCACGGGAACGATCGTCATCCTCGTCGAGGGTGAAGCGCGCACGATGCTCACCGACCGCGGAGCGAACGTGGTGTTCGATCTCGACAGCGTTCCCGATGACCTCATCGCGATTGCCAACTACCTGCACTTCACCGGGCACACCATCATCGACGAGCCCAAACGTGACGCCGTCGTTCGACTCATCGCCCGCGCCCGCGCTCACGGCGTCACCGTCAGCGTCGATCCCGCCACCGCCGGCTTCATCACCGACTTCGGCGTCGAACAGTTCCTGCACCTCTGTGACGGCGTCGACATCCTTCGCCCCAACGAGGACGAAGCCTGTGTTTTGGCGGGCGTCAACGACGTCGCCGTCGCGACCGAGAAGCTGACCGAGCGATTCCCGCTCGTCATCACGACCTGCGGGGGCAAGGGAGTGCTCGTCGCCGAACGCGGCAAGCCGATCGTTCACGTGACGGTCGAACCGGTTCACGTCGTCGACCCGACGGGTGCGGGTGACTCGTTCAACGCGGGCGTCCTCGCCGCGTTGGCCAACGGTGCTTCGCCGGTTGACGCAGCGAAGAACGGTGCCCGCGTCGCCGCGAGCGGACTGCTTACCGTCGGGGGTCGCCCCGCATAATCGCGTAATCGGCGAGAGCGCGTGCGCGACTGTCGCTGAGGCTCACGATCGGGTCAGGGTAGACCGGCGTCCCGTATTCGGGAATCCAGCGAAGTCGATACGTCGCATCGGCGTCGAATTTCACCGCCTGCAGTTCGGGATTGAACACGCGGAAGTACGGGGCTGCGTCGTAGCCACTGCCCGCGACCCATTGCCACGACGCTGCGTTGCTCGCTTCGTCGGCGTCGACCAGGGTGTCCCAAAACCACGCTTCACCGACGCGCCAGTCGATGCCGAGGTTTTTAATGAGGAAGCTCGCGGCCACCATTCGCACGCGATTGTGCATGGTTCCAGTTCGCCACAGTTCGCGCATTCCCGCGTCAACCAACGAGATGCCGGTCGTGCCCTTCTTCCACGCGCCGAGGATTGCCGGATCGGGTGGGGTCCACGGGAAGCCATCGAATTCGCTGCGCAGGTTTCGCTCGTGCATGTCAGTGTTGTGGAACAGCTGGTGATACGAGAATTCACGCCAGCCGATCTCGGACAGGAAACGGGTTGCGTTCGCGTGGGTCTCTGCCGTCGCTGCGGATTCCACAGCGTGCCACACCTGATAAGGACTGATTTCGCCGAAACGCAGGTGCGGGCTCAGCCCACTCGTCGCATCCACGCCGGGTTCGTCGCGGCGGTGGTACAGCGGCAAGCCGTTCGCGACAAAGCGATCGAGTCGCTCGTGTGCTCCGGTCTCGCCCGGCTTCCACACCGACGGGAATTCCTGGTCCCACGGGATGGTCGGCAACAAATCCCACGATTCGAGCGAGTCACTCGGGGCGGGAACGCCTGGGATGACCGTCGGCGCGGGAAGCGGGTGGCGCGGCGGTTCGCTCGCTCGGTACGCCTTCCAGAACGGAGTGAACACCTTGAACGGAGTGCCACCGCCGGTCTGGTGCGACCACGGCTCGTGCAACAGCGTCCCGTTGTGACTGTGCGCATCGGGCAGCACGGCCTTGAGGTCTGCGTCAATCGCACGCGAAGCGCCAAAGCGTCGCGACCAGTGGACGCTTGTCGCACTCACCTCGGCAACGACCTCCGGAAGCACGGTGCGAGCGGGTCCGCGGCGAAGAATCAGCTGACCGCCCAGGTCGGCGATTGCTCGGGACAGCGCTCGAAGTGAATGGTGAAGCCACCAGCGGCTGGCGCCGCCCAACGGTCGAATCTCCGGGGACTCTTCGTCAAGGACATAGAGGACGGCGACGCGGTCGGCGCTCGCGAGAGCGGCCGTGAGCGCGGGGTTGTCGGCAACCCGAAGGTCGTCACGCAGCCAGACCAGCGAGGTTGTCA
>JAHEDU010000082.1 GCA_024641015.1 Micrococcales bacterium | reverse complement strand
CGGCGACCGCCCCTACCGCGGCGACCGCCCGTTCCGCGCGACCGATGGTTCACCCGACCGCAACCGTTCCGAGCACCCGCGTCGCAACCCGCACCACCACGACGCCCCTCGTCAGGATCGCTTCGAGCGCGTAGAGCGCAAGCGCGACTCCGACTTCTACCCGTCGAAGACCGAAGGCGAGGCGTGGACTCCTCAGGAGGACGTGGTGCTCGAACGTTTGCAGGCGATGGCAACCACCGCCGATGACGTCGTCGGTGTCTCGTTCGAAGACCTTGGTCTTGGCCGCAACATCGCGCAGGCGCTCGCCGAACTCGGCGCAGCAGCTCCGTTCCCGATTCAGGCCGCGACCATCCCGGATGTTCTCGCGGGTCGTCACGTCCTCGGACGCGGTCGTACCGGTTCGGGTAAGACGATTGCTTTCGGTGCACCGCTCGTCGAGCGACTCATGGAAAACGGTGGCGGAAAGCGTCGCACCCAGGGCCGCGCACCTCGTGCGCTGATCCTTGCACCGACGCGTGAGCTCGCGCAGCAGATCAACCGCACGGTCATGCCGATTGCCAAGGCCGTCGGCCTGTTCACCACGACCATCGTCGGTGGTGTGCCGCAGGGCTCGCAGGTCATGAGCATCCGCCGTGGCGTCGACATCCTTATCGCGACCCCCGGTCGCCTCGAGGACCTCGAGCGTCAGGGATATGTTGACCTGTCGAACATCACCATCACCGTCCTCGACGAGGCCGACCACATGTGCGACCTCGGATTCCTCGAGCCGGTTCAGCGAATCCTTCGCGCGACCGACCCCGAAGGCCAGCGCCTCCTGTTCTCGGCGACCCTCGACAAGGGTGTTGCCGCGATCATCGACGAGTTCCTCGAGAACCCCGCGATCCACGAGGTTGCCGGCGAGGACCAGTCCTCGGCCACAATCGACCACCGTGTCTTCATCGTCGACCACCGCGACAAGATCCCGCTCATCGAGCACATGGTTCGACGCGACGGAAAGACCCTGATCTTCACGCGCACCCGTGCGTATGCCGACCAGTTGTCTGACGCTCTCGAAGACGCCGGCATTCGCTCGACCAGCCTGCACGGTGACCTGAACCAGGCACGCCGTAACCGCAACCTCGAGAAGTTGACAAAGGGAATCGTGAACGTCCTCGTCGCAACCGACGTCGCTGCACGCGGTATCCACGTCGACGAGATCGACCTGGTCATCCAGGCGGATGCTCCGGACGAGTACAAGACGTACCTTCACCGCTCGGGCCGTACGGGCCGTGCGGGTCGCGCGGGTACCGTCGTCACGCTCATCCCGAAGCAGCGTCAGCGACGCATGACCGAGATGCTCGATCGTGCCGAAATCAAGGCTGTCATGGTCCCGACTCGCGTCGGCGACCCGCACCTCGACAACCTCGTCTAGGGTCGTGGCGTGACCGATCGCCTCAAGGGATACCTGTTCGTCGCCGCCCAATTCGCCGCTCTCGCGGTGATTGTGATGGCGCCGGCAGGCGACCTCCCATGGCGCGGATACGTGTGGACCGAGTTCGTCGGGCAACTTCTCGTCCTAGGCGGATTGGGATTTGTCGTGTGGTCGGGAATCGTTTTGGGCTCGGCCTTCACGGCGCACCCACTTCCACATCGTCGGTCGACCCTTCGAACCTCTGGGCCCTACCGTTTCGCGCGCCACCCCATTTACTCGGGCTTGATGGCTTTCGCTGTTGGCGCCGCTTTAGCCGGTGCGTCGTTGCTACACGTCGTCTGCGCGGTCGCGTTGATTGTCGTTCTATCGTTCAAGGCGCGATTCGAAGAGGCATTCCTTGTCGCCCGTTACGGAGACGAATACGTCAATTTTGGCCGGCAGGTTGGGCGCTTCACTCCGCGAATCGGTCGACTTCATTAAATAAATTCGCCGCGAACCCCACGGGCTCGCGGCGAATATCTGAGGCTTACTGAACGAGCGGCAAACCCGTGAGGTTCGATGCGTCGAGGTAACCGCCCGCGTTGGTGAGGTTGGTGAAACCCATCGACTTCATCGCGTCGAGTGCTTGGCCGGCACGGTTGCCGGATCGGCAGTAGAGGACGTAGACGCCGTTCTTGTCTAGCGCCTGGACCTGATCAGCGAACGCGGCGTCCTCCCAGTTGATGTTGACGGCGCCTTCGAGGTGCCCCTCGGCGAATTCTGCAGGAGTTCGAACGTCGATCACGGCCGTCACGGTGCTCATGTCTACATTCTGGCTGCTGCACCCGGAAAGACTGACGGTGAGGCCGAAGATTGCCGCAACGGCAATCAGCACGGACGAGATTCGCGTGGCGAGTGTTGTTTTATTCATACCCCCTAGGGTATGCTGAAACTGTCGCCTGTGCAACCACGAGGAGCCCGCATGATCATCGAACCGTCTGAACTCAAATCAGCGCGCGACCGACTCGCCCGAATCCAGGGCCAAATTGGCGGGCTCGTTCGGATGATCGATGAGGGCCGAGACTGCACAGACATTCTTGTGCAACTTTCGGCAGCGAGCACGGCACTGTCACGCGCAGGATTTTCCATCATCTCGACGGGCATGGCGCACTGCGCGAATGACCCAGAAGGCAGCGACAATCGAGCTGCACTGGAAAAAGCATTCATGTCGTTGGCCTAGGGGAAATCGTGAAAACAATCATCGTTGGTGGAGTCGCGGGCGGAATGTCCGCCGCTACCCGTTTGCGCCGACTCGACGAATCGGCCGACATCGTGATTTACGAACAAGGCCCAGACGTTTCATTCGCCAACTGCGGCCTTCCGTACTTCATCGGTGGAGTCATCGATGATCGATCGCAACTTCTCCTGCAGACTCCGCAATCGCTGGCACGCCGTTTCAACCTTGATGTTCGTGTGAACTCTCGAGTGACGTCGATTGACCCTAAAGCACAGTCAGTCACGGTCATCAATTCCGAGACCGGCGTCGAGACCACAGATTCATACGATGCGCTTGTGCTTTCACCGGGCGCAAAGCCTCGAGTTTTAGACATTCCCGGCTTCGACCGTGCATTCACGTTGCGAAACGTTCCCGACGCCGACCTCATCGCTGCAGCAGCCAACGCCAAGCCGGCGCAGAATGTCGTCATCCTTGGCGCGGGTTTCATCGGGGTCGAGGTCGCCGAGAACCTGCGTCACGGTGGACATTCAGTCACCATCGTTCAATCACACGATCACGTTCTTCCTCAGTTCGACCCCGAGATGATTGAGCCGTTCCAGGCGCACCTCACCTCGAACGGAATTCGGTTGATCCTTGGACAAACGGCGACCGCGCTCACTGATTCGTCAGTCGAATTGACGTCGGGCGTCGTTCTTCCTGCCGACATTGTCATTTCCTCTGTCGGAGTAAAGCCCGACCACGTCCTCGCGGTTGAAGCGGGACTTCGGATCGGTGACGCCGGTGGCATCTGGGTTGATGAATTTCAGCGCACGAGCGATCCGAATATTTATGCTGTCGGTGACGCGGCGGAGAAAATCAATTCCGCGACGGGCGACTCGTCCATGATCTGGCTCGCTAACCTGGCCAACCGACACGGACGCTTGGTCGCTGATGTCATCGCGGGCGAAAACACATCTGCCCGACCGAGCATCGGTACAGGAATTATTGGCGCGTTTGGGATGGCCGCCGCGGTTACCGGCGTTACGGAAACCCATGCCCGCCGATCGGGGCTCGCGCATTCGGTGATTCACCTTCACCCCAGTTCACACGCGGGCTATTACCCCGGCGCCGAAACGATCGCTCTTAAAGTTGTCTTCCACCCCGTCACCGGCGCACTTCTTGGCGCGCAAGCTGTCGGACTCGACGGAGTCGACAAGCGAATCGACGTCATTGCGACGGCCATCTACGCGGGACTCACAATCGACGATCTCATGAACCTCGAACTTGCGTACGCTCCGCAATTTGGTTCGGCAAAAGACGCAATCAACCAGGCGGGGTACGTCGGCAACAACGTCCACACGGGGCGCACGCCGACGGTTCAATGGCACGAACTCGATGCCCGCGTTGCGTCCGGCGCGGTCATCCTGGACGTGCGAACGGAATCCGAGAACGGCGCGGGGCACATTCCTGGTTCGATTCTCATTCCCGTTGATCAACTTCGAACTCGCATCACCGAGATTCCTGCAGACCGAGAGATCATCGTGCACTGCAAAGTTGGCCAGCGCGGGCACACGGCAACCCAACTTCTTCGATCCCACGGAATCAATGCCGTCAATCTCGATGGCGGATATCTGACGTGGAAGTCTGGGACCACCGCGACAACACGGAAAACTTTCCCCACCACATAACAACAACAAAGAAGGGACACAACTATGTGCTCACGAATCACCTGCAACAATTGCGGCAAGGCCACTTGGACTGGTTGCGGACAACACGTCGAGGAGGCCCTCGCCGGCGTAAAGGCGGAAGACCGCTGCACCTGCAAGTAGTCGAAACTTCCCAGTCGAACGGCGTCCCTCGGGGCGCCGTTCGTCGTGTGCGCCCGTTACCGCCAGGAAACCCGCGCGAAACTTTCAGGGCTGACACTGGGAATCGTAAAGAGTAGTGTCGAACCGCGCAGAATTCGCGTGCGCTGCACAGTGAAAGTGAGACAACGATGTCAACCACACAATCCAACCTCGCAGGTCACAAGGGACTGAAGACGGGCGCCCTCGGACTTCTCTCGAGCGTCGTCATCGGCATGGCCTCGACCGCACCCGCATTTAGTCTCGCGGCGGCACTTGGCTGGGTCGTCCTGTCGGGTGTCGGTGTCAAAGCGCCCGGCATCATGCTCCTCGCGTTTATCCCGATGTTCTTCATCTCGATCGCGTACAAGGAACTCAACCGCGTCGAACCGGATTGCGGAACGGTATTCACCTGGGCGGGACGTGCGTTCGGAACGCGAACTGGATGGATGAGCGGCTGGGCGTTGATCATTGCCGACGTCATCTGCATGTCGAGCCTCGCGTCCGTCGCCGGAAGCTATTCGTTCATCTTTGTCGGCGAAATCTTCAACAACCCCTCCATCGCCGACCTTGGTGGTGACGTGTTCTGGTCGACGACAGCCGGCTTATTGTGGATCGGAATCATGACCTGGATCTGCTGGCGCGGAATCGAAGTCTCGGCCAAACTGCAGTACTGGCTGCTTGGCACCGAACTCGTCGTCCTCGTCGCGTTTGCTGGCGTCGCACTTTTCCGCGTCTTCACCGGCGACGGTGTGGACGGGTTCTCGACTGTCCCCAGCCTCGACTGGCTCAACCCGTTCGACCTGCCGTTCGGCGAAGCGATTGCCCCCGCACTCCTCACCGCACTGTTCCTCTATTGGGGTTGGGACACGGCCGTCGCCGTGAACGAAGAGACCGCGGACCCCGAAAAGACGCCGGGTCGTGCCGCAGTGATGTCGACCGTGCTGCTCCTCGTCACGTACCTGCTCGTTTCGGTCGCGGCCGTCGCGTTCGCGGGTGTTGGTGACACGGGGATGGGACTCAACAACGAAGAGCACGCCGACGACATTTTCGCGTCGATCGGAGTCCAACTGTTTGGTGATTCGGTGCTCGGCAAAATCATGATGATGTTGCTCGCCGCGTC
>JAHEDU010000025.1 GCA_024641015.1 Micrococcales bacterium | reverse complement strand
AAACAACAAAGCCCCCGACGGATCGGGGGCTTTCGCTGTGGCTCCGACCGGCATCGATCCGGTGACCTTTCGATTTTCAGTCGAACGCTCTACCAACTGAGCTACAGAGCCAAGGAGTGTTTAGTCGCTCCTAGACAAAAGAGCCTCCGTTTAGAGAGACTCTGTCGTCCGCGACCCTGACGGGACTTGAACCCGCGACCTCCGCCGTGACAGGGCGGCACGCTAACCAACTGCGCTACAGGGCCTTGCATATTGAATTGTAGACCTCGGAGTGACCCCAACGGGATTCGAACCCGTGCTACTGCCGTGAAAGGGCAGCGTCCTAGGCCACTAAACGATGGGGCCGTGTCGATCCGCCGAAGCTTCACAACTTGTCCGAGTTTACGCACAATTGCTCGCCGACGCAAACCGCCCGAACCTCGGCCAATGCGGGGCATTCACAGGTTTGCGGGTTAGCCTGCTGTTTCAGCCTGTGAAGGGGGTGTTGTCGTGCGCAGATTCTGGACCACCGTGTCAAGCGTCGTCGTTGCAACGGCACTCCTCGTTCAGCCCCTCACCGCTCCCGCTTTCGCCGCGAATTACCCGTCGTGGACCGACGTGCTCAACGCGCGTCACAATGTTGCCGCCAAGAAGAAGGCGATCGCCCAGCTGCAGGCGATGCTCGCCGAGTTGACGGCGAAGTCCGAGGCTGCTCAAGCGGAAGCCGAACGTCTCGGCGCGATTTTCCAGGAAGCACAGGACGCGTTCGACGAAGCCGCGTACAAGGCGGATCAACTTCAGGCGCAGGCGGACGAGGCCGAGAAGACGGCGACCGAGTCGCGCATCCGCGCCGGTCAGTTCGTTTCCGAGCTGGCCCGTGTCGGTTCGATCAACGTCTCGACGACGCTTCTCTCCGACGCCGGCGGTGCGACCGATCTGCTGTCGAAGCTCGGCTTCGCGTCGATCATCGCCTCGCAGGCTGACGGTATTTACCAGGTCGCCATCCAGGACCAGAACGCTGCACAGTCGCTGTCCGACCAGGCGACGGTAGCCAAGACGCTGCGCGAGGAACTTCGCAAGAAGGCCGAGAGCGCGTTCAACGAAGCTCAGTCGGCCGCGAACGCCGCCGCCGCCGCGCTGGAGGAACAGCAGAAGCACGAAGCGACTTTGCGCGCACAGCTCGCGACCCTCATCTCGAACCAGAAGCACACCGAAGCCGAATACCAGAAGGGCGTCGAAGAGAACGGCGGCTCACTGGGCAACGACGCTCCCGCAGGCTGGGTGTCAAGCGAGGGTTGGGCGAAGGTGTCCGGCGGGTACATCTCGAGCCCGTTCGGTTACCGCACCCACCCGATTTATCACACCGTCCGTTTGCACGCCGGTGTCGACCTCGCACCGGGTTGTGGCGCCGCGATTTACGCAGCACACGACGGTCGCGTCATTTATGCCGGTCCCAACGGCACCTTCGGTAACTACGTCAAGATCGACCACGGCGGCGGTTGGACCACGGGTTACGCTCACATCGTGAATGGCGGAATCCGCGTTCACGTCGGCGACAACGTGTCAGCCGGTACGCGAATCGCGTCGGTCGGTTCGACCGGTGCGTCGACCGGTTGCCACCTGCACTTCGAGGTCCGCCACAACGGAATCGCTCAAGACCCGGTCCCGTTCATGCGAGACCGCGGCGTCCGACTCGGCTAGTTAGTGGCCGGTCCCGAAGCGGGCGATGCCCTCTTCGACGATCTTCTCGGCTTCGGCGCGACCCTGCCAGCCCTCAAGTTTGACCCACTTGCCGGGCTCGAGGTCCTTGTAGTGCTCGAAGAAGTGTTCGATTTCCTTCTTCGTGTACTCGGGGATGTCGTCGATGTCCTGGATGTGCGCCCAGCGGGGGTCCTTGGTCTGGACCGCGATCACCTTGGCGTCGCTGCCGCCGTCGTCGGTCATGTTGAAGACGGCGACGGGACGAACGTTGACACCAACGCCGGGGAAGAGCGGGTAGTCGAGAAGAACGAGCACGTCGACCGGGTCACCGTCGAGTCCGAGGGTGTTCTCGAAGTAGCCGTAGTCGGTCGGGTACACGAACGTCGTGTACAGCACGCGGTCAAGGAACACGCGGCCCGACTCGTGGTCGACTTCGTACTTGTTTCGGCTTCCCTTGGGGATTTCGATGACGGCGGGGTATCCGGCCATGGTGACTCCTCTGGTCGTTAAGTTCTTTCGATAACCTTACCGAGTGAGCGCGGTCGAGGGCGAAGGGCGTGGGCGGTTGAGCCCCGCGGTCGCCGCCGTGCGCAACGCGGTCGGCGAATTCTTCGATGCGCACAGTGTTATGTCAGGTTCGCTCGTGCTCGTCGCTGTCAGTGGGGGCGCGGATTCGATGGCGCTCGCCGCCGCCACTCGGTTCGTTGCCGACAAGCGTGGCGTTCGTGTCGCCGCGGCGATTATCGACCACGGGTTGCAAGACGGAAGTGACGAGGTCGCCGCGAGAACCGCCAAGCGGTTGACCGAACTGGGCATCGCGGACGTCGTGATTCGCCGAGTCGAGGTCGGGACGGACGGTGGACCCGAGGCCGCCGCACGCGAAGCGCGCTATCTCGGACTCATGGACATCGCGAACGAACTGGGCGCCACCGTCATTTTGACCGGTCACACACGAAACGACCAGGCCGAATCGGTCATTCTCGGGTTGACGCGCGGATCGGGACCGGGCAGCGTTCGCGGAATGCCCGCCTTCGACGGAATCGTCGGCCGACCGCTTCTCGACGTTTCGCGCGACACCACCGTCGACGCCTGCGCGGCGGAGGGGATCCAACCGTGGGATGACCCGCACAACGGTGACCCGACGTTCACCCGCGTTCGAATTCGCACCACAGTGATCCCGACTCTCGAATCCGAACTCGGTCCTGGAATCGTCGACGCACTTGCGCGCACCGCAGAACTGCTGCGCGACGACGACGATGCCCTTGACCTGCTCGCCGCGGGTATGGCACGAACCGTGATGTCAACGGATGGCGAGGTCACACTTGACGTTGCCGGAACCGCTTCGAAACCGCGGGCACTTCGCACGCGCCTTATTCGGCTCGCCGCTGCCGAAGCGTTCCTCTCCTCGCTCAGTTACGTCCAGACTGACACGGTCGACGGGCTGCTCACGGACTGGCACGGGCAGAAACCGATCGACGTCACCGGCGGTAGTGTGGTCAGACAAGACGGTCGGCTGATTTTCCGACCACGTAGTGAGGCGTAGTTATGCGGCATTCGGATGTAGCGGATCAACTCGACGAGGTTCTCGTCACCGAGGAACAGATGCTGGCGCGCCTCGATGAGCTCGCCCGCGAGGTCGAACGCGACTACGTCGGTTCCGTCCCGCTTCTCATCGGCGTGCTCAAAGGCGCGGTCATGGTCATGGCCGACTTCGCCCGGGCGCTACACATTCCCGTGACGATGGACTGGATGGCGGTCTCGTCCTACGGGAACACGACCCAGTCCAGCGGAGTCGTTCGCATCCTCAAGGACCTCGACACCGACGTCGCCGGCCGTGACGTTCTGATCGTCGAAGACATCATCGACACGGGGCTGACACTGGCGTGGCTTCGCGAAAACCTGATGTCTCGCGGGGCGAAGTCGGTCAGGATTCTCACCGCGCTTCGCAAGCCGGACGCGGTCGTGTCGGACATCGTCCCCGACTACCTCGGGTTCGACATCCCCAACAAGTTCGTCGTGGGCTTCGGGCTCGATTACGCCGAGAACTACCGCCACCTTCGCGACGTCGCGGTTCTCTCGCCCCACGTCTACGCCGACGGCGAATAGCCCCGCGCGGGGTGCCCGCGGGCGGGTACGCTGGCAGAACGTGAGTTTCTAGAGGAGTACGTCACCGCATGAAGAACTTTCTGAAGGGCCCCTGGCTCTACATCGCCGCCGGTTTGCTCATCGTCTGGCTCGGTTTCTCGTTCCTGACGACCGTCAACTTCACGCCGGTGTCGACGAAGGAAGGCCTCGCCTTCATCAACGACCACAAGGTCAAAGAGGTCACGCTCGTCGATATCGAACAGCGCGTCGACATCGTCCTCACCGAAGCCGATAAGACGTACGGCGATCATGTTCAGTTCTATTACGCCTCGCCCCGCGGTTCCGAAGTGGTCGATGCGATCAACGCCGCGAACCCCGAAAAGTTCAACGACGAAATCCCGAAGGAATCGTGGATCGTCTCGCTTCTCGGCTACATCGTCCCGTTCCTCATCATCGGTCTCGCGTTCTGGTTCATCATGTCGTCGGCCGGCGGCTCGCGCGGTGCGATGCAGTTCGGCAAGTCGCGCGCCAAGCAGTTCTCGAAGGAGTCGCCTCAGGTGACCTTCGCCGACGTTGCCGGCGCGGAAGAGGCTGTCGAGGAACTTCACGAAATCAAGGAATTCCTTCAGGAGCCCGAAAAGTTCCAGAAGGTCGGAGCCCGAATCCCCAAGGGCGTGCTGCTCTACGGCCCTCCCGGAACGGGCAAGACTCTTCTCGCTCGCGCCGTCGCGGGTGAAGCGGGAGTTCCGTTCTACTCGATTTCCGGTTCCGACTTCGTCGAGATGTTCGTCGGTGTCGGCGCCAGTCGCGTTCGCGACCTGTTCGAGGTCGCCAAGCAGAACGCCCCCGCAATCATCTTCATCGACGAAATCGATGCCGTCGGTCGCCACCGCGGCGCCGGAATGGGTGGCGGGCACGACGAGCGCGAACAGACGCTCAACCAGTTGCTCGTCGAAATGGACGGCTTCGACCCCAAGACCAACGTCATCATGATCGCCGCGACGAACCGTCCCGACATCCTCGACCCGGCGCTTCTTCGTCCCGGTCGTTTCGACCGTCAGATCCAGGTGGATGCCCCCGATTCGAAGGGCCGCAAGCAGATCCTCGAAGTTCACTCGAAGGGCAAACCCCTCGCGAAGAACGTCGACCTCGAGGTGCTCGCGCGCAAGACGCCGGGGTACACCGGTGCCGACCTCGCGAATGTCATCAACGAAGCCGCGTTGCTCACCGCGCGCAATGGCGCGACGGAACTGACAAACGAGCTTCTCGACGAGGCCGTCGACCGCGTGATGGCGGGACCTCAAAAGCGTTCGCGCATCATGAAGGACAAGGAACGACTCATCACCGCGTATCACGAGGGTGGCCACGCTCTCGCGGCCGCCGCGATGCGCAACACCGACCCCGTCACGAAGGTCACCATCCTTCCGCGTGGTCGCGCCTTGGGTTATACGATGGTCGTTCCGATCGACGACAAGTACTCGATCACCCGCAATGAACTGCTCGACCAGCTGACCTACGCCATGGGCGGCCGCGTCGCTGAAGAAATCGTCTTCCAGGACCCGACCACGGGCGCCTCGAACGACATCGAAAAGGCTACGGGGATCGCGCGCCGCATGGTCACCGAGTTCGGAATGTCGAACTCGATCGGGTCAGTCAAACTGGGCGCTGGCTCGGGCGAGATGTTCCTCGGCCGTGATGTCGGACACCAGCGCGACTATTCCGAAGGTGTCGCCGAGAACATCGACAACGAGGTGCGTGCTCTGATCGACCAGGCGCACGACGAGGCGTGGAAGGTTCTCACGAGCAACCGTGCGATTCTCGACCAGCTCGCCAAGGAACTGCTCGAGAAGGAAACCCTCGACCACAACCAGCTCGAAAAGATTTTTGCGAAGGTCAAGAAGTTGCCCGAGCGTCCGGTGTGGAAGTCGAACCCGAAGCGACCCGTGTCGACCAAGGGACCGATCGCGATGCCCGCGAAGGCGTCGGCTGAACCGAAGAAGGTTGCGCGCCCTCGAAAGCCGAAGACCGCCGAGTAAGTCATGACGGTTGACAAGGGACGCATCGCGGCCGCGGTTCGAGAGATTCTCGGCGCGATCGGTGATGACCCGACTCGACCCGGACTGGATGTGACACCCGAGCGCGTTGCCGATTCGTTCGCCGAACTGTTCGGCGGCGTGGGCGTGGACGCTGCCGTCGGACTTCGCGACGCGGGATCCACCGCGGATGTCGAGTCGACAGACCCTGTCATCGTCCGCGACATCGAATTCCGTTCGATGTGCGAACACCACCTGCTTCCGTTCAGCGGTGTCGCGCACATCGCGTACGTTCCGACCGCGACCGTCCTCGGGTTGGGACACATTGCCCGTGTCGTCGAAGTCGTCGCCGCTCGTCCCCAAGTTCAGGAACGACTGGGTCTCGACATCGCCGATGCGCTGACGCGCGGTGCCGATGCCGCCGGCGTCCTCGTCGTTCTCGACGCACGCCACGAATGTGTCTCCGCGCGCGGTGCTCGCCAAGGCGCAGCCAGTGCCGTCACGATCTCGGCGGTCGGCGTCTGCGCAGACGAACCCCTCAAGTCCTCGCTGCTTGGCCTGATCGGTCGGGGCGATGTCTAGGCAGCCGCTCGTCTTCGGGATCCTCAACGTGACACCCGATTCGTTCAGCGACGGAGGACTGTGGGAAGCGCCCGATCGTGCGGTCGAACACGCCAGAGCGATGGTCGCCGCGGGTGCTGACGTCATCGACGTCGGTGGTGAATCGACCCGACCCGGCGCCGCCCCCGTCGACGCCGACGAGGAGCAGCGACGCGTCCTCCCCGTGATCCGCGCGCTGACGGACGACGGCATCGTCGTGTCCGTCGACACCATGCGAGCGTCCACCGCGACGGCCGCCGTCAACCTCGGAGCGACGTACGTCAACGATGTGTCGGGCGGGCTTTTCGACCCCGAGATGGTCACCGCCGTGACCCACTCGCCCGCCGTGTACATCGCGATGCACTGGCGCGGCGACAGTTCGGTGATGGAAGACCGCGCGGTGTACGACGACGTCACGCGTGACGTGGTGGCGGAATTGAACGAGCGCGTCGAGCGAATCATGGACGCCGGGCTCGAACCGACGCGACTGTGGCTCGACCCGGGGCTCGGCTTCGCCAAGAACCCCGACCACAACTGGGAACTTCTGCGCAACTTGGAAACCATCGTCGAGATGGGTTATCCCGTCATGGTGGGTGCGTCCCGCAAACGATTCCTCGCGCCCTTCGGCGAATCGCCCGCCGACCGCGATGAAGCAACCGCCGTCATCTCGGTGCTCGCCGCGGAAGCAGGGGCCGCAGCGGTGCGCGTTCACGACGCTGGCCGAACCGCCCGCGCGTTCGCCGTTCGATCCGCGTGGCAGGGGGAAACCCGATGACCGACGAGATTCGCCTGCGCGGGCTTCGCGCGTTCGCTCATCACGGAGTCTTCGAACACGAACGCGAGAACGGCCAGGAATTCATCGTTGACGTCGATGTGCGTATTCCCCTCGGCAACCTCGCGGATGACATCGACCAGACCATCCATTACGGAACACTCGCTGAAGCCATCGTCGCTGCGGTCGAACGCGACCCGGTCGACCTGATCGAAACGGTCGCCGAACGCGTGGCCGGTGTGGTGCTCGATGCCGGGGCTGACTCGGTTCGCGTCGAAGTCCACAAGCCGTCCGCCCCGATCACTGTTCCGTTCGACGATGTGTCCGTCGTCATCGAAAGGGTCAAGCGATGACCCGGGCCGTCATCGCGCTTGGCGCGAATCTGGGCGATCGTGAAGAGACCCTCGCGGCCGCCGTTGCAGACCTCGCGGCAATCGACGGCATCACCGTGATTGCCGAGTCCCCGCTCGTCTCTACCGTCGCGGTCACCGAAGCCGGTCCCGACGAAACGCACCCCGCGTATCTCAACGGGGTAGTCATCGTTGACACCGACATCTCCGCGCACACACTTCTCGCGATGTTGCACGACATCGAGCTTCGCCACGGTCGCGTCCGTGCAGAGCGCTGGGGTGATCGCACTCTCGACCTCGACCTCATCGTCTATGGCGACCTGATCGAAAGCGGAAACCTCGTTGTTCCGCATCCGCGTGCACACGAGCGTCGGTTCGTCCTCGACCCGTGGCTGGCCGTCGACCCCGACGCGGTCATCCCCGGACGCGGGTCCGTCCGTGACCTGGCGGGGGTGCTGTCGTGAAGCGCACGAACCCGCTCGTCCTCGTAGGACTGACCCCGTTCGGTTTCGCCGTCGGATTCTTCGTTGATTGGGCGCTCGTCGTCCGCGGGTTTTCGGCAATCCGGGTCCCCTGGTCGCTGTCCATCACCGTTGTCGTGCTGACCGCCATCGTCATCGCGATGGGCGCACGCGTGCGGTGGGCAACCCAGCCCAAGCCCGGCCGTCGCATCGACGCGACCCTCGCCATCCAAATTCTCACCCTGGCCAAGGCTTCGTCGGTTGGTGGCGCACTGATGTTCGGCGGTGTTGCGGGCATCCTGACCTACACGCTGACCCGACCCGTCGTCTCGGCTGAATTGGTTCCCAGCGCGGTGGGCGGAATCATCGCGTCGCTCATTTTGGTCATCGGCGCGCTCATCGCTGAACGCCTGTGCCGCATTCCACCCGACGACAGCCAGGGGGAACCCGCATGATGACCCCCGATCGCCTCGACGTCGGGCTAGTCGGGCGCGCCCGCCAGATTCCCGTGTTGGGCATGGCTCTCGCCGGCGCCGGCCACATCCCGTGGTTCATGACCGATCCCGACCCCGAATATCGCGAACGCGTTCTGGCGCAGCTGCGCGGTGTCACCATCCGTCCCGCCGACGAAGTGGTGCAGGGCAGCGATCTCGTGATTATCGCGCCGGGCGAAGGCGAGACTGTCGAATCGCTCGTCGCCGATATCGCCGATGGGTGGAAGCCCGGTCAGATTGTCTTACACACTGACGCCGCCCTGGGTGTCGGGGTGCTCGAACCGGCCCGCGCCGCCGGAGCGATTCCTCTCGCGATTCACCCCATCCTTCACTTCACGGGAACATCCCTTGACGTCCAGCGACTCAAGGACGCGTATTTTGCCGTTACTGCACCCTCGACCGTGATGCCGATCGCGCAAGCGCTTGTCGTCGAGATGGGCGGCGAACCGATAGTTATTGCCGAAGCCGATCGACCCGCCTTCGCGGAGGTTGTGGACACGGTTGCGACGTTCTCGCGCGCGATCATCGACCAGTCGACGTTCCGCCTGACCGAGATCGGTGTTGAGCGACCGGGCGAGGTGCTTCGCGCTTTGGCACACTCGGCGGTCGATGAATCTCTTCGTCGGTCTGCCGACGGCGCGGTTGACCCGGTCGAGGCGTGGCTTGACGATTCCCTCGACGACGATGACTAAAGCGTTTGTGCCCACGATGGGCGCCCTGCACGCCGGTCATATCGCTCTTGTTGATCGCGCCCACGAACTTGCGGACGATGTCGTCGTGTCGATCTTCGTCAATCCGACTCAGTTCGGCGCGAACGAGGACTTCGACCGCTATCCCCGAACCCTCGACGCCGATCGTGCACTGCTTGCTGGCCGTGCCGAGGTGTTCGCGCCGAGCGTCGTCGATGTCTATCCGCCCGACAACCCGCCGCCCGTGATTTCGGCTGGACCGTTGGGGAATCGGTGGGAGGGTGCAAGTCGCCCCGGGCACTTTGACGGTGTCCTCACCGTTGTCAATCGTCTGTTCGAACTGGTGAAGCCAGAATTCGCCGTGTTCGGCGAAAAGGATTGGCAACAACTCGCGCTCATTCGTGCGATGGCTGCCGAACGTCACCCGAACATCACGATCGTCGGGGTGCCGACGGTTCGCGATTTGGACGGACTGGCACTGTCATCACGCAACCAATACTTGTCGCCAGCCGAACGTGAAGCCGCCGCGCTCATTCCCGCGGTCTTCCGGCAAATCGCCGCCGCGGGTGGGACGGACGAATCCATCGTTCGCGGTGCAGCGAAACTCGATCACGCCGGGATCGTCCTCGACTATCTCGATGTCATCGAACCCGCGACGTTCGAGCCTGTTCGCGGAACCGGCCCCGCTCGCGCAATCATCGCCGCCCGCGTTGGTACCACCCGACTCATCGACAATCTGACCGTTCGCAACTAGTCGAAACGGTAACCTTGAGGAGTTGCCTGAAGGAGCCCGAATGACTGACGAGACCGAACTGTCCGCCGACGACATCGTCGAGCAGAAGGCCGTTCGTCTCGCCAAGCGCGACCGACTGAACGCCGAGGGCGAGGCGTATCCCGTCGCCGTTCCGATCACGACGTCGATCGCTGAGGTTCGCGCAGAGCACACCGGTCTCGACGCCGACGTGTCGACCGGTGTCACGGTCGGTCTGGCGGGGCGAATCGTCCACTCGCGCAACACGGGCAAGCTCTGCTTCGCCGCATTGCAGTCGGGCGACGGCGAGCGCATCCAGGCGATGCTATCGCTCGACAAAGTCGGTGAAGAAGCCCTCGAGTCATGGAAGGACCTCGTCGACCTCGGCGACCATGTTTTCGTCGAAGGCGAGGTCATCACCTCGAAGCGCGGTGAGCTGTCGATCCTCGTTTCGACCTGGCAGATGGCGGCCAAGGCACTTCTGCCCCTGCCGAACCTGCACAGCGAACTGAGCGAAGAGACGCGTGTTCGCCAGCGCTACCTCGACCTCATCGTCCGCGACCAGGCGCGAACCAACGTCGTCACTCGCGCAACCGCGCTCGCGTCACTGCGTGACACGTTCCGCAGTCACGGCTTCCTCGAGGTCGAAACACCGATGCTGCAGACCCTGCACGGTGGCGCGGCGGCGCGTCCGTTCGTCACTCACTCGAACGCGTTCGACATGGACCTCTACCTGCGCATCGCACCGGAACTATTCCTCAAGCGTGCCGTCGTCGGCGGGCTCGATCGCGTCTTCGAAATCAACCGCAACTTCCGCAACGAAGGCGCCGACTCGACGCACAGCCCCGAATTCGCGATGCTCGAGTTTTACCAGGCGTACGGCGACTACAACTCTGTCGCGAACCTCACGCAGGAACTGATCCAGAACGCGGCGATGGCGGTCGCTGGTTCGCACGTCGTCACGTGGAACGACGGAACCGAGTACGACCTGGGCGGAGACTGGGCACGCATCTCGATGTTCGAATCGTTGTCGACAGCGGTCGGTCAGGAAATCACCCCGGAGACTCCCATCGCGGTGCTCGAGAAGATGGCAAAGGCCGTCGACATCGAGATCAAGCACCCCATCCACGGCAAGTACGTCGAGGAATTGTGGGAACACCACGTCAAGGGTGACCTCGTGCGACCGACGTTCGTCATGGACTTCCCGCTCGACACCAGCCCTCTCGTGCGTGAACACCGCGATAAAAAGGGTGTCGTCGAGAAGTGGGACCTGTACATTCGCGGGTTCGAGCTCGCGACCGGATATTCCGAACTCGTCGACCCCGTCATTCAGCGCGAACGATTCGTCGAACAGGCGAAGCTTGCTGGTCGCGGCGACGACGAAGCGATGCCACTGGACGAGGAATTCCTCAAGGCACTCGAACACGGCATGCCGCCGTGTGGCGGGCAGGGAATGGGGATCGACCGACTGCTCATGGCGTTGACCGGTCTCGGCATTCGCGAAACGATTCTGTTCCCGCTCGTCAAGTAAGCGCGGTTAGGCTGACAACGTGATCACCGACTTCTGGGCCAACGCGGTTTTCTCCGTCACCCCGACCATCATCATCGGGCTGATTTTCTGGTTCGTCATGCGCGCCATCCTGCGCGCCGACCGCACCGAACGCAACGAACTCGACAAGTACGAGCGCGAAGAGCGTGCGCGCCGGGGACTTAACCCGAAAGACTAGTTAGGCGCGTTCCTCGGGAACCGCGATCTTCCACAACAACTTGGCCGGAACAAACTCGGTCAACCACACCGACGAATCCGGACTCGTTCGCCCGACGGGCTGGGGAAGCTCTTTCGTCTCAATCTCGAACAGTGCGACGGCCGAACCGCGACGCTTACCGACGCGAACGGCGTGCATCGGATCCTCGGACAGGTGAACGAACAGTCGCTTTTGGGGCAACAGACCTTCGCGGCGGTCCAGAATCGCGTCAAGGTTGTATTCCGGAGTCGCGTGATACAAGTACTTCGGTGCACGGTCGGTGTCGATCAGCTCGATCGAGACGCCCGGCTGGCTGTGCCCGTAAAACGCCCGAGCCTTGGTGCCGTCAATCGACAATTCGAAACGGTCATTTCCGCCCGGTCCGACTTCGCGAAGGACGTCCTCGACCGTGACCACGATGCCGTCTTTGGCCAGTCGAGCGACGATGTCGTTCAATGACAGCCACCCCACCGAGTCGATTGGGACGTCGTCGGCGTGACGCAGGATGAACGCGATGGCGCCGCCGAGACGGTGGGCGTTGTTGCGGGACATTCTTCGATCGTACGGTGATTGACCCCTTTTGGCTTTCGCGCGGCTCTTTTGCCGATAGCGAAAACCCCGAAATCCCGCGGTCACGAGGTTTACCGTTGAAACATCGCGAGACCTCTCGCAAAGGAGACTGCAATGTTTGAACGTTTCACGGACCGCGCTCGTCGCGTCGTTGTGCTTGCCCAGGAAGAAGCCAAGGGCCTCAACCACAACTACATCGGTACCGAACACATCCTTCTCGGACTGATCAAAGAGGGTGACGGCATCGCTGCGAAGGCGCTCGCCGAACTCAACATCTCGATCGACAACGTCCGCGAACAGGTTCAGGAAATCATCGGGCAGGGCCAGCAGGCACCGTCCGGTCACATTCCGTTCACGCCCCGCGCCAAAAAGGTTCTCGAACTCAGCCTGCGCGAAGCGTTGCAGTTGGGGCACAACTACATCGGCACCGAACACATTCTTCTCGGACTTATCCGCGAAGGCGAAGGCGTCGCCGCAACGGTCCTCGTCAAGCTCGGCGCCGATCTCACCCGCGTTCGCCAGACCGTCATTCAGTTGCTGTCCGGATACCAGGGCGGCAAGGAATCGGCGACCGTCGGCGGAACCGAGTCGTCCAGCGACGTCAAGGGTTCGCAGGTTCTCGACCAGTTCGGTCGCAACCTGACCCAGGCAGCCCGCGACGGAAAGCTTGACCCCGTCATCGGGCGCGAAAAGGAAATGGAACGCGTCATGCAGATCCTTTCCCGACGCACCAAGAACAATCCCGTCCTCGTCGGTGAACCGGGTGTCGGAAAGACCGCAGTCGTCGAAGGGCTCGCACAGGCAATCGTCAAGGGCGAAGTTCCCGAGACGATCAAGGACAAGCAGCTGTACACGCTTGACCTTGGGTCGCTTATCGCCGGAAGCCGCTACCGCGGCGACTTCGAAGAGCGCCTCAAGAAGGTGACGAAGGAAATCCGCAACCGCGGCGACATCATCGTCTTCATCGACGAAATCCACGCCCTCGTCGGTGCGGGTGCTGCCGAAGGTGCGGTCGACGCCGCCAGCATCCTCAAGCCGATGCTTGCCCGTGGCGAACTGCAGACCATCGGTGCGACGACTTTGGACGAATACCGCAAGTACTTCGAGAAAGACGCGGCGCTTGAGCGTCGTTTCCAGCCCGTGACCGTGAACCAGCCGTCGGTGGCGCACACCATCAACATCCTCAAGGGGCTGCGCGACCGCTACGAAGCGTTCCACAAGGTGTCGATCACGGACGACGCGATTGTCGCCGCCGCGACCCTCGCCGACCGCTACGTTCAGGACCGATTCCTTCCGGACAAGGCGATTGACCTGATCGACGAAGCAGGTGCTCGACTGCGCCTGTCGATCCTGTCGTCTCCGCCGGAACTGCGCGATTTCGATGACAAGATTGCCGACGTTCGCGCGAAGAAGGAAGGCGCAATCGAGGAACAGGACTACGAAAAGGCGGCCCAGTTCCGCGACGAAGAGAAGAAGCTTCTCGGCGAACGCCTGCGTCTTGAAAAGGAATGGCGTAAGGGCGAAAAGGGCGAGACCGGCAAGGTCGATGAGGGAATCATCGCCGAGGTCCTCGCACAAGCGACCGGCATTCCCGTCTTCAAGTTGACCGAAGAGGAAAGCGCGCGACTTCTCATGATGGAAAAGACGTTGCACCAGCGCGTCATCGGTCAAGAAGAGGCGATCGCCGTTCTGTCGAAGACCATTCGTCGCACCCGCGCGGGACTCAAGGACCCGAAGCGCCCCAGCGGTTCGTTCATCTTCGCCGGTCCGACCGGTGTCGGAAAGACGGAACTTGCCAAGGCTCTCGCCGAATTCCTGTTCGATGACGAAGACGCGCTCATCTCGCTCGACATGTCCGAATACGGCGAGAAGCACACCGCGTCGCGCCTGTTCGGTGCCCCTCCCGGGTACGTCGGGTTCGAAGAGGGTGGCCAGCTCACCGAGCGCGTCCGCCGCAAGCCGTTCTCGGTCGTCCTGTTCGACGAGATCGAAAAGGCTCACCCCGACATCTTCAACTCGTTGCTGCAGGTGCTTGAAGAGGGCCGCTTGACGGACGGTCAGGGCCGCGTGATCGACTTCAAGAACACTGTCATCATCATGACGACGAACCTGGGAACCAAGGACATCACCGGTGGCCCGGTTGGCTTCACGCTGGAAGGCAACGCCGACCAGTCGTACAAGGCGATGCGTGCCAAGGTCGTCGAGGAACTGAAGAAGCACTTCAAGCCTGAATTCCTCAACCGCGTCGACGAAACGATCGTCTTCCCGCAGCTGTCGCAGGACGAACTCCTCCAGATCGTCGACCTGTTCGTCCGTCGCCTGCGCGAGCGGATGCTCGACCGCGATATGACTCTCGATGTCACCGACGCCGCTCGTCGCCAGTTGCTGACGATCGGATGGGACCCGATGCTCGGTGCCCGCCCGTTGCGTCGCGCGATTCAGCACGAGGTCGAAGACATGCTCTCCGAGAAGATCCTTCACGGCGACTTGCACTCGGGAAGCCACGTGCTCGTCGACTTCGACGGCGACGAGTTCACGGCGACTACGACGGGCAAACTTGAGCTGCCCGAGGTCGTTGCCGAAGAAGCCCCGGTTTCTGGCTCGACAGAGCCTGAGGCCGACCAGGCTCCGCCAGCGCCGGCCATCTAGTCCCGCCTAGAATGGCGGAATGACCATCACGGTTCGTCCCGCACGAACGGACGATGTCGCCTCGATTGAGGCGCTCATCGAGCCGTTCGTCCGTCAGCGCATTCTGCTGGGTAAGGACCCGGTCGTTCTCTATGAAGCGATTCAACAGTTCGTCGTCGCGGAGCAGGATGGCAAGGTCGTTGGTTGCGGAGCGCTGCACGTGATGTGGCGTGACCTGGGCGAAGTTCGTACGGTCGCCGTTGCAGAATCGCACCGCGGGCATGGTGTCGGAAAGGCTGTCGTCTCCGCGCTCGAATCGAACGCCCGCGAACTCGGACTCTCTCGACTGTTCTGTCTGACTTTTGAGACCGGGTTCTTCGGAGCCCGCGGTTACGAAGCGATCGGGGAAGTCGGTCAGGACTCCACCGCTCTTGTCACTCCCGACGTGTACGCGGAACTTGTCCGCTCGCCCGACGAGGGAATCGCGGAATTCCTCGACCTCGCGCGCGTCAAGCCGAACACTCTCGGCAACACTCGAATGCTCAAGTCCCTCTAGTCGGCGCGCCACCCGTGGGTTGTCGAACCCCCGCCGTAACCTGCTGATATGTCATGGATTGCCGATCCCCGAGGGCCTCTGCCGCCGCGCGTGTATCAGGTTCGCCGGTTGATTGCATTAGTCGTTCTGGTCGGCGGTGTTGTGGGAATCGGAGGTGTTGTGTCGGCCATGTCGGGCGGTTCGACGGCAAAGCCCGAGGCGACCTCGACAGACGGAGCAACCTCAACAGTTGATGCGTGTGACCCGACGGCCGTCGTCATTGCAGCAAACACTGACCACGACACCTACGCCGAAGGCGAGTTGCCGAAGCTTTCGATGACGATCACGAATACCAGTGACGTAGCGTGCACGATCGAGGTCGGCACGGACAAGCAGAAGTACATCATCACCAGCGGGTCGGACACGATTTGGGATTCGACCGTCTGCCAGGCGTCGACCGAGCCGTTCGTTCAAGAATTCGCCGCGGGTGAAGCCATCACGACGAACACATTCGAGTGGGGGCGCGCTCGTTCAGACAACTGTGACAACGGAACTCCGGCTGTTGGCGGCGGAGCGTCCTACCAACTCTCGGTGCATCTTGGCGACATTAAATCCGCCGAATCGCGCCAATTCATGCTCTATTAGTCCGCCGTCGACGGAATAAACCTCACTCTCCCTGATTGGGGTATATGGAGCGCGTGTCGATACGTTTCGTGTCGGTGCTTGGTGGCAAAGTGGCAGTTCCCCGCACCGTCAAAATCGGTAATGACGCCCCTCCAGACGATGTTTCGAAGTCCTTCAGAGAGGAGAAATCATGCACCACAATTTCGGTCTTTCCCCCTTCCCCTTGACGGCTCGGCGTCCGTCCTCGACGAACAAGCGACCGGTCTCCGCCGTCACGCCCGCGGCCACATTGACCGACCAGGTTGTCGCGATTGCGGACACGACCACCATTGACGAAACCACAGGAGGCGACCAGTGAGCTTTGACCCGTTCAGCCACAACCACGGCGACGATGACGACGAGCCCGGCGAAAACGAGCTGTGGGAACTCGTCGCAACTGCGACCGGCTCGATGCGAACCAACGCCATGATCATGCTGTCTCAGCGCATGTACGGCGAAAGTCGTTACTCTGATGCAGCGAGCATGCAGGAGCGCCTTGCGGAGGTTCTCATCGAGGAGGACAACGCGGATGACGCGCTAATCGCGCTCGCCCGTGCAACCGGTGCCTGGATGGAGGCCGAAGAGTGGGACAACGTCGAAGAGGTCGCCGCACGTGCCACGACCCTCGAGGACAAGGCGTTCAGTGCCGAGGCGTGGCGCGACTACTACTCGTCATACGCTTGGGCGGCACACCAGCGCCGTGCCGCCGTCGTCGCGCTTGAATACATCGATCGCGCCCTGAGCTATGCCGACGAACAGGACTCGGACCACAACCGCGCACAGTTGCTGTGGCAGAAGGGCAGCATCGTTGCAACCTTCGGGCGGGCGCGCGAGGCGATGGACATTCTGGACCGCGCACTCTTTCACGCGCGTGCGGCGTCCGTGATTCCCCTGATCGTCGACATCCTCGCCGAGATGGCGTTGCTTGATATCCAGTTGTTGAACGCGGACCGCGCGGTGACCTCTGCGGAAGAAGCACAAACACTGATGACCGACACGTACCCTTGGCTGTCACTACGCCATCGGGTGGCTTATGCACTTGGAAGCGCATACCTTGCCGCCGGTCGACTCGGCGAGGCCGTCTCGGAATTCGAGAACATAGTCGGGCAGCAGCCGAGTTATCAGAAGATTCGCACAATGATTCGGTTGTCCGAGTGCGACTTGGCGAAGTCAGAGTCGTGGGAGTCGCGCGCGTATATCCTCGCCCGAAACACCAACACGTGGGATCTGCTCAACCACCTGGAAATCAATCGCGCGATGAAGACACCGCCGATGCTGGCTATTCCCGTCCTCGACACGGTTGTGTCACGCGCGGTCGAATACGACGACGACGTGACTCGCGACGCCGCCCGTCTTGTCCTCGCGCGAAAGTACATGGAAATGGGCGACTTTGGCGGGGCAATGGACGTGTTGTCACGGATTTCGGCGGCAAACTTCGGCGATGACATGATCAAAGTCATCACATATCTCGTCCTTCGCGTCGACGCCCTCATCGAAACCGGTGATCTCGTCGAAGCCCGCGCGATTGCCACGACACTCACCCGCCTCGATGCCCGCCGCGAGTTTCTCTCGGGGATTGCCGAAGGCTTCTGGCAGCTGTCTCTCATCGAGAACCAGACCAACGGTCAATCGCTCGAGTGGGAACGCCTGGCGCACTCGAGCATCGCGTATCTCGCTCGCGTCGGCGAGTACGACCTGCTCGCAAAGCGCGTCGAGTTGCTTCGTGCGAACGTGGCCGAAAACGGGAAAACCTTCCGTCGCTCGCTCGAGACAGTGGACGAACTGCTCGCCGACATCCGAAGCGAGTCAACCGGGTTCGGAGAGGCGGCAGCCTAGAAGCCGGGCTTCGCCGGGTCGGCGGATGCGCTGGCGCGGCGAACTGCTTCGGCGAGGGTCTTGGCCGAGTGGTCAAGAACGGTCGAATATCCAAGTCGGGTTGCTTCGGTTGCGCGTTGTTGGTGAGCGGTCACCGCGCGGATATCCCCAGCGAGGCTGATCTCGCCGGTGGCGACGAGTGTTGCTGGAAGTGCAATATCCCGCGCCGCACTGGCCAACGCAAGAGCAATTGCCAAGTCGGCCCCGGGTTCAGTTACGCGTATTCCTCCGACTGTGGACACGTACACATCGGCGGACGACAGAGGAATTCGTGCTCGGCGCTCGAGCACAGCAAGCAACATCGCCACGCGGGACGAGTCGACTCCGTTCGTCACGCGCCGAGGTTGGGGCGCGTTGGTGGGAACAATCAGTGCCTGGATCTCGACGGGAATCGCTCGGCGGCCCTCCATCGCAATCGTCGCACAGGTCCCGCTGACGGGTGTTCCCGAGTTCGACCGGAACAGTGCCGAAGGGTCAGGAACCTCCTGGATGCCCGTTCCGACCATCTCAAAACAGCCCACCTCATCGGTCGGTCCGAAGCGGTTCTTCAGGGCGCGAACGAATCGAAGTGCGGTTTGGCGGTCGCCTTCGAATTGGACGACGACATCGACGAGGTGTTCGAGAAGCCGGGGTCCCGCAATCGTCCCGTCCTTGGTGACGTGACCGACGAGGATGACGGGCACCCCTCGTTCCTTCGCCAGTCGGACAAGGGTTGCGGCGACTTCTTTGACTTGGGCGACCCCACCGGCGAGCCCATCGATGGTGTCCGATGCGACCGTTTGGACCGAGTCAACGATGACGAGAGATGGCTGAACTTGATCGATGTGTCCAAGGACAGTGCCGAGGTCCGTTTCCGCGGCGAGGTACAGAGAATCGACGAGGGTTCCTGTGCGACCCGCACGCAGTCGAACTTGGCCGACCGATTCCTCGGCGCTGACGTAAAGCACGCGTTCACCATTTCGAGCGACTCGTCCAGCGACATCGAGCAGCAATGTTGATTTGCCGACACCGGGCTCACCCGAAACCAGAATTGCAGCGCCGGGAACAATCCCACCACCGAGCACACGATCGAACTCGGCGATCCCGGTTGGGCGATGTTCGGCGTCGTCGACGGTCACTTCGGTGATGGGGATTGCGACGCGGGCGTCAGGAACGCGACTTGCGCTCGTTCGACCGCCCGTCGGTTCGGCACCCACTTCGCGCACGGTGTCCCACTGTTGGCACTCGCCACAACGACCGACCCATTTCGTGGTCGTCCAACCGCACTCAGAACAGCGGAACGAGGAAGTTGTGCGGGCCATTTCTCCAGCGTAGGCGAGAGTGCGGACACTGTCCCCGTTTTCACCCACACTGTTTGGCGTGTAAACTTGTCCACGGTGCCGTGTCCGAGCGGCCGAAGGAGCATGTCTCGAAAACATGTGTGGGTGCAAGTCCACCGTGGGTTCAAATCCCACCGGCACCGCCAGCAAGAGGCCCCCGATTCGTCGGGGGCTTCTTCTTTACTTTGCTGCTTTTGCCGCGGGCTTCTTAGCCGCGGGCTTCTTCGCCGCCGGCTTGGCGACTGGCTTCTTCGCGGCGGGCTTCGTGGCTGCAGCCTTCGGCGCGGCCGGCCACTTCGCGGGAGCGGTGCCCAGAATCGAACGAGTTGCTCGAATCACCGCCCAGCCGATCGAGCGCTTTCCGGGTTCCTTGAAATTGAGGAGATCGGCGACAACACCGGCGTTCTTCGCGCCCTTCTTTGCCGCTTCAACTGCGGGCTTTGCCTTCTGCGCCACTTTGCCAGCAGTCGCCGCGGCCGCCCCTGCGACTGCTATTCGCTTGCTCAGCAGCGAAAGAGCAATTGCAACCCACGGCGCAACCTTGAGCACGACCGGACTGCTGCCGACCAACACCGTGTTCACGAGCGCGGCGCGAGTTTTGACGCTCTTGACGTGCTTTCCGTGGACCTCAACTGCAGACAACACGTACAGGCCTGCGGCTTGAATGAATTTGTTCGAGTCGTCGCCATAGGTGCTCTCGGCACTCGAAAATTCGGTGGCAAGAAGGTCGAGCACCTCGGCGGGCGACTTCGACGCGTGCGCCTTGCGAATTCGCGCTACGTTCGCGACGGCCAGCGGGTATCGGCGGTTGAACTCGCGCTCAAACGCGTCCTCAACCAGCTCGGCTCCCCGTTTGCCCTTTTCGACAGCAAAGTCAGCGGCCGACAGCGCGAACTTCTTCGCGTTCTCGGCTCCGGCTTTCGCGGCCTTCTCCGCCTCGATCGCGGCCTTCTCGGCAACGTCGCGCGCGCTCTTCACGATCGCTTGGGCGCGTCCCGACTTCGCAGCGGGCTTTTTCGCAGCGGTCGGCGTCGCTTTCACGGCGGGTGTTGCCGAAACTTTGGTAGCGGCGGTACGGGGCTTCTTCGAGGACTGTGACTGTGACATAAATTCATCCTGCCATGCAACTGTGTAAATCCTGAGCGCAAAACGAACGAAGGGCCCCGGAATGCCGGGACCCTTCGTTGTAATTGAGCGACTAGGCGCGTGTGCGGCGGCGAATCGCCACGACACCGACACCAGCTACGAGAAGACCGAGACCCGCCCAGAGCGACGACACGTCGGCGCCGGTTTCTGCGAGGTCGTCAGCGCCACCCGAGATGGGTCCCCAGTTGATGACGTTTGCCCCCGCGGGGAATCCGTTGGTCAAACGGCCCGAGAAGTTGTCAAACTCAGCGGAGTCCGCTACAACCAGGTCCGCGTGCGCTTCTGCTTCCGAGTCGCCCGCGAATCGGTCGGGGTTGCTGTAGTCGAGGCTGACCAGGTTCGCAGGATTCCAGCCGGTGAAGTAAGCGATATAGACCGTCTCTCCATCCGCTACGGTGAAGGTTTCACTGCGGGTGTAAAAAGTATCTCCACTCGTTTCATCCATCATCACATCGACAGCGCCACCGTCATTTCCCCACGCGAGTGAACCGGACGGGTCGCTGTAATCAATGTTGACGAGCCAGTTCGCGCCGGCCTCTTCCAATGCGGCAGAGTTGTCATTGTCGTCTGCAGGCACGGGGAGAATGTTCGCGTCGTAGTTCTGGTAACCCCAGATGTCCCCCGAGGACCCAAAGTCCGTCGTGGTCTCAACTTCGAAGTCGTCGATGGCAGCACCCGAGTTATTGGTGATCTTCAAGTACGTGCGCACCAGATCGCCGTCGGGACCGTAGATGCGGATGTTTCCCGTGATGGAAACGTCAGAGTCATTGGGCTCGTCCCAGTCCACGAGGCAGTCGATGGACAGATCGTCGCCGTCCATCGCGATGTCAATGTTCGAGTCGCTACCGGTGCACGTGTATTCGGCCGCATCCATTCCGAGGGTCGGCGAACTGACGAACATTTTCAGGCCACCATCCCAGATGTCGGTGTAGTAGGTAGTGGCTGAGGGCTGTGTAAACCCGACTGGAGTGGCGCCAAGGTAAATTTCTTCGAGATAAAAGTCATTGAGTTGCCACTCCGCACCGTAGCCGAACGAGAAGTAGTCTCCGTCCCACGATTCCGCATGGGCCGGCGCAACGGCGGTCAAGGCGAGAGCCGAACCTGCCGCGATTGCGAGAAATTTCGCGCGCATAGTTGTTCCTTTCAAAGGGGTAAGTGTTTTAAGTTTCCCACATACTTGAGCGTTTGCCACCCGCACGAGGGCAAAAAAGAAAATGTTCGCTACAGCGAACATTTTTATGTATACTAAAAGTGACCTTTTCGAAGGGGGTCAACTGAGTCGGTAGCCCAAGGCTATCGGCTCAGTTATTTTAAGTCCAGCCCTACGGCAAAAGACGGTTCGGCCCGCGGAACAGGTACGTCGTCTCGCGGATGGACGGCAGCCCGAGAAGCAGCATGAGGAATCGGGCGAGGCCCATTCCGAAACCTCCGTGCGGGGGAACGCCGTGGCGGAAGAAGTCGAGGTAGAAGTCGAGCTCTTCGGGGTCGAGTCCCTTGTCTTTCGCCTGGGCGATGAGGATGTCGAGTCGGTGCTCGCGTTGCGCACCGGTCGAGATCTCGGTTCCGTTGAACAGAAGGTCGTACGAGTTTGTCAACTCCGGGTTGCCTTCGTGACGCATGTGATAGAACGGGCGGATGCCGGTGAAGTAGTCGGTGACGAACACGAAGTCGTGCCCGAACTGTTCCTTGACGTAAGCAGAGAGCTGACGCTCGCCCTCGGGGTCGAGGTCACCGTCAGCGCGGGGAACGGTGTAACCGCGGCCCTTGAGGATTTCGTGTGCATCGGCGAGCGAGATGCGCGGGAACGGCTGAGCCGGAACGGTCACCTCGACATCGAACGCCGCCTGGATCGCATCGCCGTGCTTCTCCTTGACCGCGGTGAGTCCGGCGACGATGACGGCTTCGTGCATCGCCATGACGTCCTCGTGCGATTCGACCCACGAAATTTCGGCGTCAACAGAGGTGAACTCGGTTGCGTGACGCGACGTGAACGACGGGTCCGCGCGGAACGCGGGGCCGATCTCGAAGATCGCACCAAAACCGGCGGGCTGTGCCATCTGCTTGAAGAACTGAGGGCTCTGTGCGAGGTACGCCTTCGTCTCGAAGTACTCCATCTCGAACAGTTCGGCGCGCGACTCGGACGCACTCGCCATCAGCTTGGGGGTGTGAAGTTCGATGAACCCGTTGTCGACCCACCAGCAGCGCATCGCGTGTTCGAACGTCGTCTGAACGCGGAAGATGAGGTTCGCCTCGGGGCGACGAAGGTCGAGGAAGCGCCAGTCCATGCGCTTGTCCACGGACGAGTCCTCCGCGATCGGCGGTTCGGGCTCGGCTTCGGCGATGACTGTCAACGACTGGATCTTGACTTCGAGTCCGCCCAGCTTGACGCGCTCGTCGTGCGCAAGAGTCCCGGTCACGCGGATGAAGGTTCCCGCGTTCAGAGTCCCGATGAGCTCGGTCAACGCCATGCGCTCGGCCGAATCGGCGACCTCGGGGTCAATCTCGCGAACGGCCTTGGTTACCAGCTGCACCGCTCCCGTCTCGTCGCGCAGAATGACGAACTGAACCGCCTTCTGGTCGCGAACGGTGTCGACCCAACCGGCGACGACGACGTCACCGTCGGCTTGAGCGGACAGGGAAGCAACAGTTGAACGAGAGACCATTCCTTAAGCGTATCGGGCGAGGGCGCCCATAGATTGCGCGGATACAATCGGGATGATGACTGCGGAACGAGTCCACCTCGTGCGCCACGGTGAGGTGTCCAACCCCGACGGCGTTCTCTACGAGCGTTTGCCCGGCTTCGCTCTCTCCCATTACGGTCGCACTCTCGCGTTGTCTGCGGTCACCGCAATCGACCACTCGCGCGTCACCGCTCTTGTCGTTAGTCCGTTGCAACGCGCCAAAGAATCGGTTCAACCGTGGGAGTCGGCAACGGGATTGACCGCTGTCGAAGACGAGCGCGTGATCGAGCCGTGGAACGAATTTCGCGGGTTGAACCTTCGCGGCGGTCGCGCCCTGCTGACACGACCCGACCTTTGGAAGTACCTGACGAACCCGGCCGAGCCGTCGTGGGGCGAACCGTACGTCGATATCGCCGACCGCATGCTCGCCGCGATGTGGAACGCCGCCGATTCCGTCGACAGCGGCGAGGTTGTTATCGTCACACACCAACTTCCGATCTGGGCAGTCCACCTCAAGCTCGCCGGCCAGCGCCTCGCGCACAACCCCGCCCGCAGGCGTTGTGCCCTGTCGTCGGTGACGTCGTTCGATGTGCACCCAACCGGGTTTGTCGAAAGCGGGTACTGGGCACCACGTGACGTTTCGCAGGCAACAGATTTCGGAGCCGTTTGATGAGGGCGCTCGCGATTCTGGTCGCCCTGTCGTCGGCGCTCGCCGTCGGTGGGTGCGCCTCGAACGACACGCTTGCGAATCAGGTCGGGTCTGGGGACAACTACATTTCTGGCGACGGCGCACTGGTCGAGGTGGCCGCGGCAAACCGTGGTGCACCGATCGAATTCGAGGCCGTTGCGAATGACGGTTCGACGGTCACGACCGACGACCTCCGCGGTTCCGTCGTCGTGGTGAATTTTTGGTACGCGTCGTGCCCGCCCTGTCGAATCGAGGCGCCCGAACTGGCCAAGTATGCGCGGTCTGCGCCGGACGGCGTGCGCTTCCTCGGCGTCAACGTGTACGACGGCGAGGCCGCGTCGAAGTCGTTTGAGAAGAAGTTCGACATCCCCTACCCGAGCATTCTCGACGTCAACACCGGCGCCGTGCGCCTCGCGTTCGCGGGAAGCCTTCCGCCCAACGCTGTCCCCGTGACGATCATCCTTGACCGCGAGGGACGGGTCGCGGCGCGCATGTCCGGTTACTTCGCCGACATCAACATCCTGACCTCGATGGTCGACAAGGTCCTGGGTGAAAAGTGACGACGGGCGAGGTCATCTTTTCGGGGTCGCTCGTCGCCGCCCTGCCGCTCGCGTTTCTCGCGGGGGTGCTCGCCTTCTTGTCGCCCTGCGTCTTGCCGCTGATCCCCGGTTACCTTGCCTACATCGGCGGGTTCGGCATTTCCACCCAGCCAACCCGCGCCGACCGAGCACGTGTCCTCGTCGGAATGCTCGGATTCGTCAGCGGTTTCGGGGTCGTCTTCCTCTCGCTCTCCGTCCTCTTCGGCGCTCTCGGTCTTGCGGTTTTGCCCTGGCTCGACACCATCCTCCGCATCTCCGGTGTCGTCCTCATCGTCATGGGAATCGTGTTCATGGGCGGCTTCACTGCACTTCAACGTGACGTGATCCCGCAGTGGCGAACCCGAGCCGGAGTTTGGGGCGCGCCGTTCCTCGGTGTCGTTTTCGCACTGGGGTGGGTTCCGTGCGTCGGTCCGACCCTCGTCGCGGTTCAGGCACTCGCCCTCGACACTGGTGACCTTGGTCGCGCGCTTCTGTTGGGAATCGCGTACTGGCTGGGCCTCGCCCTTCCCTTCGTTCTCGTCGCGGTCTTGCTCGGTCGAATCGTCCCCGCGCTGAACTGGGCCAAGCGACACATCCGCGGGATCAATATTTCCGGCGGCGTCGTCCTCATCGCCATCGGTGTGCTGATGCTTGCCGGTCTGTGGCGGCCGTTCCTGTCGTGGATGGGGGTGATCGTCAGTGGCTTCACGCCAGCCCTCTAAGGGTTACCAGCCCAAGGACCTCGACGAATCGCGCCAGTGGTTTGACGAGGGAAACGCACCCGTCAAGAACCGCCTTGCCGAGCCGATCCTCGGGCCGAAGCTGGGACCGTTCGAATTCCTACGCTGGACGTGGCGACTGCTCACGTCGATGCGCACGGCCATCATCCTTTTGGTACTCGTCGCCGTCGCCGCGATCCCCGGCTCGATCGTGCCGCAACGCCTCGCCGACCCCAACGGCGTCGCCACGATCCGCGACTCGAACCCCGACCTCTACAAGTTCTACGAGTCGGTGCAACTCTTCGACGTGTTCACGTCGGTGTGGTTCTCGGCGATTTACCTGTTGCTCTTCATCTCGTTGATCGGGTGCATCCTTCCCCGCGTTCGTCACCACTGGAACGTGCTGCGGGCCGCACCTGCTGATGCGCCGAAGACGTGGACTCGACTCGACGTGCGCGAAGTCGTCCCCGTGACCGGTTCGACCGATGCGGCATTGGACCGTGCCGCCGCGTTGTTGCGCAAATCGCGCTATCGCGTGGTGCGCAAAGGCGACTCGATCAAGGCGGAATTCGGTTACCTTCGCGAGACGGGCAACCTCGTCTTCCACATCGCTCTCGTTGGAATCCTCGCGACCCTCGGTTTTGCCAGCGGCTTCAATTGGTACGGACAGCGCGCGTTGGTCGAAGGTCAGGCGTTCACCAACCAGTTGTCGTCATACGACACGTTCAACCCCGGCCGGTGGTTCGACGAACGCCAGCTCGACCCCTATGCGGTGTCGCTGTCGTCGTTTGTTCCGAAGTACGTGAAGGACCCCGTCAAGGACGTGTGGATGCCGATCGACTTCACCGCGGACGTCGTCGTGACCGAAGGTGGCAACCAGCGCGCCGAGACGCTCAAGGTCAACGACCCCGTGCACATCGGTGACTCGAAGATGTACCTGCTCGGAAACGGGTTCGCTCCGGTGATCACCGTCCGTAATCCGGCGGGCGACGTGGTGTTCAGCCAGCCTGTGCCATTCATCAGCCAGGACGCGAACCTCACGTCAGTCGGTGTCGTCAAAGTTCCCGACGGCCTTGCCGAACAGGTCGGAATGCAGGGGTTCTTCTACCCCAGCGCGGTCGAACTCGATTCGGGCGCCCTGTCGTCGAACAACCCCGAACCGACCAAGCCCACCGTCACGTTCAACATCTATAAAGGTGACCTCGGACTCGACGACGGCACGAACGGCAATGTCTTCCAGTTGCCCATCGACCAACTGACTCAGATTGCCGGCCGCCACACGGGAGTCGACGTCGTCCTCGAACCGGGTGACACCTTCACGCTTCCCGAAGGGCTGGGGACCGTCGAATTCACCAGCCTCTCGCGTTACATCGGCGTCGAGATCCGTCACGACGCAACCCAGTTCGGCGTCGGGCTCAGCGCCGCATTCCTCGTCGCCGGTTTGCTCGCGTCCCTCGCTACTCGCCGCCGCCGCATGTGGGTTCGCGTAACCGCCAAGGGACTCGAATGGGGAGCGCAGTCGCGAGGCGATGACCCGGGACTCGAGGCAGCCGTCGGACGAATCCTCGCCAAATTCACGCTCACAGGTTCCGGCGATAAAGTATCCACGACATGAACGACCTCGCCACGACTTCACTGATCGCCACGTATTCCGCGATGGGTGTTTACACGTTCGCGTTCGTCCTCTTCACCGTCGACCTGGCCGGTCGTTCCGCTAGCGAAGAACAGTCGAAGCCGACTCGTTGGTTGCGAAGCGCGATGGCACTGACATGGCTGGGATGGGTCATTCACCTCGGTGCAACCGTGATGCGCGGAATCGCCGCTCACCGCGTTCCGTGGGCGAACATGTTCGAGTTCGGCTTGACCGCGACTCTCGCTCTTGTCGGGGTCTTCCTCGGGATTTCTGTATTCCGTGACGTTCGCTTCGTCGGTTCGTTCATCACGGGGTTCGCCATCCTCGCGCTGGGAATCGTCGCCACCAACTTCTATGTCGCGGTGACACCGCTGCCTCCGGCACTTCAGGATTACTGGCTCGTCATCCACGTCTTCGTCGCGGTGCTGGGTACCGGCTTCTTCGCTACCGGTGCTGCGCTTTCCGCCGCACAGCTTTTTCAGTCAGCCCGCGAATCCGGCCGACTGACCACACGCAACTGGCGCTTCCTCAGCGCGTTCCCCAAAGCAGAGGCTCTCGAGTCGCTGTCATACCGACTGACCGTCATCGGCTTTGTGTTCTGGACTTTCACCGTCATCGCCGGCGCGATCTGGGCCGAACACGCGTGGGGTCGTTACTGGGGTTGGGACACCAAAGAGGTGTGGTCGTTCATCATTTGGGTTCTCTTCGCGGGGTACATCCACGCACGCGCCACGCGCGGGTGGCGCGGAAACCCGGCCGCGGTTCTCAACCTCATCGGTTTCACCGCCGTCATCTTCAACTTCACCATCGTCAACCTCTTCTTCAAGGGGCTGCACGTCTACTCGGGGCTCTAAAGCAACTCGAGGCAGCGGGCGGCACGGTCGCGCCACCACATCTCGCGTTCGCCGTCGACCGGAAGTTCCTCGCCGGTGAACAAAACGTCGGTCGCAAGACCACAGTCGTACTCCAGTCGTTCGATTCGCTTCGCGAGATCGAAGGAAGCCTGAAGTCCGATGGGGGATTCCAGCGCGCTGGAGACAACGACGGGAAGCCCTGCTTGGTCGATGATGTCGAGTGCGCGGCGCACTCCGCCGAGTGGCGACACCTTGATGACGAGGATGTCGGCGGCGCCAGCTCGTGCGACCGCGACGGGGTCCTCTGCCTTTCGAACGCTCTCGTCCGCTGCGATGAGAATCCCCAGTCGGTGGATGCGGTCGCGAAGTTCAGACAGTTCGGGGACGGTCGGACAGGGCTGTTCAACGTATTCGAGATCGAATCGTTCGAGCGCGCGAATGGCGTGTTCGGCTTCGTCGACGTTCCAGCCGCCGTTCGCGTCGATGCGGATCCTCCCTTCGTCGCCGACGAACGCTCGTGCTGCCGCGATGCGCGCGATGTCCTCGTCCAGAGTCTGCCCGGGTTCCGCGACCTTGATCTTGACGGTGCGAAAATCACCGAAACGCTCGAGAACCCCGGGCACCTCGGACGGGTCGACCGCGGGAAGAGTCGCGTTTGTGCGAACGGTGTCGCGGAACAGCGGGCGTTCGTCATCGGTTGGCCCGAGCCCCCACGCCTGTTCGATCGCGGTCGCAAGCCACGGTGCGGACTCGGTGTCGTCGTATTCGGTGAAGGCGGCGAACTCGCCCCAGCCGGCGGGGCCGCGCACGAGCATGGTTTCGCGAACGGTCAGGTCGCGGAAGCGCGTGCGCAGCGGAAGCGCGATGACGCGAGCATCCGCGAGCAACTCCTCGGCGCTGGGCAGTCTCATGAAACAAACCTATCCGCGGAGTAATAGCCTGATTACATGACACATTCGGTGAGCGAACTCTTCGACGAGAGTTATTGGGCAAATGTGCCCGGTTTCGAGCACCTCACTGACGTCACGTATCACTTGTCGCGTGACGGTCGAGTGGCCCGCGTCGCGTTCGCCCGTCCCGAGGTGCGCAACGCCTTCCGCCCGCACACCGTCGACGAGCTTGCGCACGTCCTCGACGACGTGCGGGTGAACCCCGCGGTCGGTGTCGTGCTGTTGACCGGTAACGGCCCCAGCGCGAAGGACGGCGGATGGGCGTTCTGTTCTGGTGGCGACCAGCGCGTCCGAGGACGTGACGGGTACAAGTACGCGTCGGGTGAAACGCGCGACACGGTTGACGCCGCTCGTGGTGGCCGCCTGCACATCCTTGAAATCCAGCGCTTGATTCGGTTCATCCCCAAGGTCGTTATCGCGTTGATTCCGGGCTGGGCTGCCGGAGGCGGGCACTCGCTTCACGTCGTGTGCGACCTGTCGATTGCTAGCCGCGAACACGCACGATTCAAGCAGACCGACGCCACGGTCGGATCGTTTGATGCCGGTTACGGTTCGGCGTACTTTGCACGTCAGGTAGGCCAAAAGTTTGCCCGAGAAATTTTCTTCCTCGCCGACGAATATGACGCGCAACGGGCATACGAGATCGGTGCCGTGAACGCCGTCGTTCCGCACGCCGAACTCGAATCGACCGGCATCGCATGGGCCGAACGAATTCTGCAGCAAAGTCCGACCGCAATCCGCATGCTCAAGTTTGCGTTCAACGC
>JAHEDU010000078.1 GCA_024641015.1 Micrococcales bacterium | reverse complement strand
ATCGGTGGTCACGACCGCCACGACTCGACGTCCATCCCCGACGCGTGGCCGTCGTTCGCTGACGCGGCTCGTGTCGGTGCGCGCGGGGAATCGCTCAAGGGACTGCGCGTCGGTGTCATCAAGGAGCTCGACACCGATGGAATCCAGGCGGGAGTTCGCGCGCGTTTCCACGAGACGATTCGCGAGCTTGCCGACCAGGGCGCCGAAATCGTCGAGGTCAGCACCCCGAACTTCGAATACGCCGTCGCCGCCTATTACCTGATCTTGACCGCAGAGGCGTCCAGCAACCTCGCCAAGTTCGACTCGGTTCGATTCGGCTTGCGCGTTACGCCCAGCGGAAGCCCGACCGTCGAAGACGTCATGTCGGCGACACGCGAGGCCGGTTTCGGTGACGAAGCCAAGCGCCGCATCATCCTCGGGACGTATGCCCTCTCGGCCGGTTACTACGACGCGTACTACGGTTCGGCGCAGAAGGTTCGCACGCTGATTCAGCGTGATTTCGCCGCGGCGTTCGCCCAGGTCGACGTCCTCGTATCGCCGACCGCGCCGACCACGGCGTGGGAACTCGGCGCAAAGCTCGCCGACCCGCTCGCCATGTGGTTGTCGGACATCACCACGATCCCCGTCAACATGGCGGGAATCCCCGGAATCTCGATTCCGATCGGCCTTGCGGATGACGACAACCTTCCCGTTGGGCTTCAAATCATGGCGCCGGCGCGCGAAGACGCACGACTGTACGAGGTCGGTGCCGCGATTGAGGCACTGCTTGACGCCAAGCGCGGTGGGTCGTTCTCGACGCTCACCCCGAACTACGTGGGAGGTGGCAAGTAATGGCTAAGGACGCACTCGTCGACTTCGACGAAGCTCTCACCCGATACGAGCCCGTCATCGGACTCGAAGTTCACGTCGAACTGTCGACCAAGACCAAGATGTTCTCGAGCGCCCCGAACATTTTTGGCGCGGACCCGAACACCGCCGTCACCCCGGTGTGTCTCGGTCTTCCGGGAAGCTTGCCGGTCGTCAACGAGACCGCCGTGCGCTACTCGATTTCGCTCGGTCTGGCACTGGGCTGCGACATCGCCGAATCGAGCCGTTTCGCGCGCAAGAACTACTTCTATCCTGACCTCGCAAAGAACTACCAGATCTCGCAGTACGACGAACCGATCGCGTTTGACGGTTCGCTCGAGGTGGAACTCGACAACGGCGACATCGTCACCATTCCGATCGAGCGTGCGCACATGGAAGAGGACGCCGGAAAGCTGACTCACGTGGGTGGCGCAACGGGCCGAATCCAGGGCGCCGAATACTCGCTCGTTGATTACAACCGTGCCGGCGTTCCGCTGGTCGAAATCGTCACGCACCCGATCTACGGCACTGAAGAGCGTGCAGGTGAAGTCGCCCGTGCTTATGTGTCGACCATTCGCGACATCGTTCGTGGACTCGGAATCTCCGAGGCGAAGATGGAGCGCGGAAACCTGCGCTGTGACGCGAACGTCTCGTTGCGCCCGCGCGGAGCCGAGAAGCTCGGAACCCGCACCGAGACGAAGAACGTCAACTCGCTGCGTTCGATTGAGCGCGCGATTCGCTACGAAATCCAGCGTCAGGCGGCGCTCCTCGACAAGGGAGTTGCCATCACGCAAGAGACCCGTCACTGGCACGAGGACACCGGTACGACGTCACCGGGGCGCCCCAAGTCGGACGCCGACGATTACCGTTATTTCCCTGAGCCGGACCTGCTTCCGATTCGCCCGTCGCGCGAGATGATCGAAGAGCTTCGCGCTGCGCTTCCCGAACCCCCCGCCGCACAGCGCCGTCGTCTCAAGGCGGAGTGGGGCTTCAGCGATCTCGACTTCCAGTCCGTCGTCAACGCGGGGCTTCTCGTCGAGGTACGCGAAACCGTCGAAGCCGGTGCGAGTGCGGCATCCGCACGTAAGTGGTGGCTCGGCGAACTCAGCCGCGTCGCTAACGACAAGGGCGTCGATGCATCGAGCCTGGTCACGCCCGCTCAGGTCGCGGAGCTTCAGGCGGCCGTGGACGCTGGAACGATCAACGACAAGCTCGCTCGTGAAGCTCTCGCTGGGTTGATCGCGGGGGAGGGCACCGTCGCCGAAATCATCGATGCACGTGGACTTGCCGTCGTGTCCGACGACGGCGCGCTCATCGCGGCGATCGACACTGCTCTGGCGAGCCAGCCCGACGTTCTCGGCAAGATTCGCGACGGCAAGGTCGAAGCCGCTGGTGCGATCATCGGTGCGGTGATGAAGGCGATGGGCGGCAAGGCGGACGCGGCACGTGTGCGCGAACTCGTCATCGAACGCGCCAACGCCTAAGGATTCGGGTTAGTATTTCGGTATGAACGCAGTAGCAAAAATCCTCACCGCAGTCCTCTTCATCGGGTCGTTCCCGGTCATGGCGTACGCATTCCAGGTTCCCGGTTTCGAGGCCCTGATCTTCGCCGGAGGCATTCTCATGGCGTGTGTCGCGTGGATGATTCCGCTCTACATCCTGCCGCGCATCAGCAAGTAACCGTTCGTACGACTTAACGACGAAAGCCCCGCACCTCGGTGCGGGGCTTTCGCGTGGTACGAAGATTTAGAGGGGCTTGATGTTGGAAGCCTGAGGCCCCTTGTCACCCTGCGTTACTTCGAATTCAACCTTCTGGTTGTCTGCGAGGGTCTTGAACCCGTCGGTCACGATGGACGAGAAGTGTGCGAACAGGTCGGCACCGCCCTCATCGGGGGTGATGAATCCATAACCCTTTTCGTTGTTGAACCATTTCACGACGCCTGTGGCCATGTTTACTGCTCTCCTTGCTGTGTGACGGGACGTACTTCGCCCGACACTGTCGTCATCCCTGTGTCCCGAAACTGTCCGGGAGTGATGTCCAACAATTCAACGGTAGCGCACAAAGTTGCATTCGACCCCGTTTCAGCACAACAGTTTTGTCACGGGCCGAAACATTCTTGAATGCAGGTTTTACCGCACACCTGACTTATGCGAGTGAAGTGCACACGCTAAAATCAGAGAGACCCGCCGGAAGGACCGTGGTGAAGACTCTCTCAATCGTCATTCCTGCTTACAACGAGGAAGACACAATCGGGCCGTGCCTCGAATCATGCGTTGCACAGACTGTGCCCGCCCTCGAAATCATCGTCGTCAACAATAAGTCGACCGATGGCACCGAAGCGGTTGTCAAGGAATACCAGGCGCTGTACCCGAAGGCGCCAATCATCCTGTTGCAGCAGTCCAGCTCACAGGGAATCACACCCACGCGTAACGCCGGTTTCGACGCGGCAAAGGGTGACGTCATTGGACGAATCGACTCTGACTCGATCATCGAGCCGAACTGGGTTGAAGAGACCCTCAAGGCGTTCGTTGACCCGACTGTTGCCGCGGCAACCGGTCCCGTTGTGTATTACGACATGCCGCTGCGCCGCTTCGGCAAGATCGCAGACAACACACTGCGCAAGGCGATGTGGCGACTGGCGCGAGACTACAAGTTCCTGTTCGGGTCGAATATGGCGATATCGCGCGCCGCGTGGCTCGCGGTTCGCGACGAGACCTGTGCCGACGAGGAAGACCTCATGCACGAGGACCTCGATCTCGCGGTGCACGTCAACGCGGCTGGACTGAAGATTGTCTACGCGCCGAAGATGCTCGCCGGTATGAGCGGTCGTCGTATGGACGACAGCCCGTCCGACATTGCGTCGTACGTCGGTCGTTTCGACCGCACGTACAACCACCACGGTGTCCGCGACCGCATTCTTCGTGTCCCCGCCGCGTTTTTCCTCGCGATCTATCCGATCGCCAAGACGATGCACTGGGGCAAGCGCATCACCAAGCGCATCACGAGTCTTTAGAACTGTTTGCGCGGCAGAAATTCGCTGGCATACAGCGCGGCTTGGGTTCGCCGTTGCATCCCCAGCTTCCCGAGGATGACGGACACATAGTTCTTCACCGTCTTTTCGGCGAGGAACAAGCGACCGGCGATCTCGCGGTTCGACAGTCCTTCGGCGATGAGCGCGATGATTTCGACTTCGCGTTCGGTCAACCCTTCGAACGGGTTCCAGTCGGTTGGGGACTGGGTCGTCTCTCCCGATTCGTGACGGCGCTGGTTGACGATGCTTTCGGCGGCGATACGTGCCAATGCGACGACCACGGCTTCGTCGATCTCACGGAATTCGCCACGACCGGATTCAGTTAGGTACAGGTTTCCCAGTGCTTCGCCCTCGTGGACAATTGGCACGCCGAGGAATGACGACATCGCGGGGTGTGCGCCGGGGATGCCAGAAGAGCTGGGGTGATCGGAAAGATGCGCCAAGCGAATCGGCCGCTTCTCGTCGATAACGGTCTTGAATATTCCCTTGCCGACGGGGAGCGCGCCCACCGCGGCGATTTCCGCGTCGGACATTCCGACATGGACGAACGTCGTGAATCGACCGGTCTCGTCGACGACGCCCACTGCGCCGTAACGGGCACCGGTCAGGGCGCGACCCAGTTCGGCGACCTGACGGAGTGACTCGTCGACAGTCGCGCCATCCGCAACTGCATTTCCTGCCGATACGAGCGACGACAGAATGTGAACCGCCTCGTCGCGGTCGACCTTGTCGAGGACTGACGCGACGACGCGAGTGACGTCATCAAGAAGCATGAACTACTTCTTTCGCTTCGCGCGGGGCTCCTCCACGATCGGCTGGTGCAGGTGCACGGGCTCGGATTCGACGTGGGTTCGCTTGGCCTGGCGCTTCTTGTACGTGATGTTGAGAGTCTCGACGACCACCGAGAACGCCATCGGTCCGTAGATGAACGCCTTGTCGAGGTGAACGCCGAAGCCCTCCGCGATCAGTGCGGCACCGATGAGTACGAGGAACGACAGCGCCAGCATCTTGACCGTGGGGTGTCGCTCGACGAATCCACTGACAGACTTCGCGGCGAACACCATCACGATAGAGGACACGACGACGGCGACGACCATGATCCACAGCTGGTCAGTCATGCCGACCGCGGTGATGACTCCGTCGATCGAGAAGACCACGTCGAGCACGAGGATCTGACCGATGATCGCCCAGAACGCCTTCGCGGCGCTGTTCGACTTCGGGTTCTCGTCGCCTTCGACGCCCTCAAGCTTCTGGTGAATCTCGTGTGTCGCCTTGTAGACAAGGAAAATTCCACCGGCCAGGAGGATCAGGTCGTGACCCGAGAATCCCCATTCTCCGATCGTGAATAGGTCCTTGTCGAGGGTCATGATCCACGCGGCGGCGACCAGCAACAGCAGGCGGGTGACGAGCGCGATCGACAATCCGGTGATTTGAGCGCGGTTTCGCTGCTCGGCGGGAAGCTTGCTCGTCAGAATTGCGATGAAGATGACGTTGTCTATTCCGAGGACGATTTCGAGGATCGTCAGCGTCAGAAGCGCGAGCCAAACGTCTGGGCTAGAGAGCATTTCCAACATGTTTTCATCCTATGCGAGGGGCGTAGACTGAAACCCACCACGGGAGCTCGTAAGGGCTGAGAGGACGCACCGCGTCGACCGTCGAACCTCATCGGGTAATGCCGAAGAGGAAGGCAGGTACAAACCCGTGCACAAACGAAAGTGCACTCACATGAATCAACTATTCCGTCCC
>JAHEDU010000065.1 GCA_024641015.1 Micrococcales bacterium | reverse complement strand
TTCCAGATGAGACCGAACACCGTCGCAACGGCGACGAGACCAGCAATGACAGCGAACTCCATGACTCCACGGTAAACGTCGGTCGTCGCCCGCGCTCGTTCGTTTCACTGTGTTACATCGCTCGTGTTCCCCCGAAAAGTTGAGCCTTCCACTCGGTAGGCTGGTGGGCATGACTGATGTTGAATTCCGCAGTGACGTCACTGTTGAGCTGGTTCGTTCGTCCGCACACGACAGCGACGTCCTGTTTGCCGCTCGCGTGTCCACCCAGGGCGAGCAGTCGCTCGCCGGTGCCGACGAGGAAGCCGGCGAACGCGACAAGGGACTCATCAACTACCTCATGCGCGACCGTCACGGTTCGCCCTTCGAGCACAACTCGATGACCTTCTATGTTCAGGCGCCGATCTTCGTTTTCCGCGAGTTCATGCGTCACCGCATCGCGTCGTACAACGAAGAATCGGGTCGTTACCGCAACCTTCGTCCCGTTTTCTATGTCCCCGGCCAGGACCGCAACCTCGTCCAGGTCGGAAAGACCGGCCACTACGAGTTCGTCCCCGGAACGCCGGAACAGTTCGAGCTCGTCGACCGCGAAATCCGTCAGTCGTGCGAAAACTCGTACGCGGCTTACCAGCGCATGCTTGACGCGGGAATCGCCCGCGAGGTTGCGCGCGCGGTCCTGCCCGTCACCATCTACTCGTCGATGTACGTCACGATGAACGCTCGTGCACTGATGAACTTCCTGTCACTTCGCACCATGCGCGAAGGAACGCACTTCCCGTCGTTCCCGCAGCGCGAGATCGAGATGGTCGCCGAAAAGATGGAGAACTTCTGGGTCGACCTCATGCCGATGACCGCCGCCGCGTTCAACGCGAACGGCCGAGTGGCTCCGTAGTAGCCTAGAACCTATGTCTTTCCACAACTCGAACCCGTTCGGCCAGGTGCTTGTCGCCCTGGTCACGCCGTTCGACGCCGACGGCGAGGTCGACTGGCCGGCCGTCGAGAAGTTGATGGACGACGTCATCACGGCGGGTGCCGACGGACTCGTCATCACCGGAACCACGGGTGAAACCTCGACCCTGACCGACCCCGAAAAGCTCAAGCTCGTCGAGGTCGGCAAGTCGGTTTCCGCAGGCCGCGCCAAGATCATCACGGGTGGTGGCTCGAACGAGACCGCGCACGCGATCGACCTGTACAAGAAGTCCGAAAAGCTCGGCGCGGACGGCATCATGATCGTCACGCCTTACTACAACAAGCCGACGCAGGCGGGTGTGCTCACGCACTTCCGACTCATCGCGGACGCGACCGACCTTCCCGTGATTCTGTATGACATTCCGGGTCGCGCCGGAATCGAAATCAAGTACGAAACGTTCCTTCGCGCCGCCAAGCACCCCAACATCGTTGCGGTCAAGGACGCCAAGGGGAACCTCGCCGAGGCGTCGCGCGTCATGAACGAAACCGACCTCATGTACTTCTCGGGTGACGACGCGAACACTCTGCCGCTCATGTCGATCGGTGCCGCGGGGCTCATCGGTGTTACCGCGAACATCGCGGCAACGCCCTACCGAATCATCGTTGACGCCGTTAACCGAGGCGACCTCGCCGCGGCAACGGAACAGCACAAGCTTCTCGAACCGCTGGTTCGCGCGACCATGAACCACGTTCCCGGAACGGTCGCAACGAAGTACATCCTCCACGGGCTCGGGCGAATCAATTCGCCGCGCGTCCGTTTGCCGCTTGTCGGCCCCGAAGACCACGAAGCCGCACTCATCGAGGACACCCTGTCCAAGGTGCACGGCATTGCCGGCGTTGATTTTGCCGAATTCCGACCGGACCGGAACGCCGCTGCTGGTGGCGCGCTCCCCAAGATTCACGGCACCACGCGCTAAGAGAGGGGCTCATGCCTCGTTTCATCAGTGAACCTCGCCCGCTCGAAACGGGCTCGCTTCGCATCATCCCGCTCGGCGGACTCGGAGAAATCGGTCGCAACATGACCGTCTTCGAATTCGACGGGCGATTGCTCATCGTCGACTGCGGTGTTCTGTTCCCGGAAGAAACCCAGCCCGGCGTCGACCTCATCCTTCCCGACTTCTCGCCCATCAAGGACCGCCTCGACGACATCGTCGGAATCGTCCTCACGCACGGGCACGAAGACCACATCGGTGCAGTTCCGTACCTGTTGCGTCTTCGCCAGGACATCACGTTGTACGGATCGCGACTCACGCTCGCACTGGTCGAGGCGAAGTTGGCGGAACACAAGATTCGCCCCGAATTGAAGCGAGTCGAGGACGGCCAGCGACTCAACGTTGGTCCGTTCGACCTCGAATTCATCGCCGTCAACCACTCGATCCCTGACGCTCTCGCCGTCGCGATCCGGACACCCGCTGGTCTTGTGATCGGCACCGGTGACTTCAAGATGGACCAGTTGCCGATGGACGGGCGCCTGACCGACCTTCGTGCGTTCGCGCGACTCGGTGAAGAGGGTGTCGACGTCTTCATGACGGACTCGACCAACGCCGACGTTCCCGGCTTCACCCCGCTGGAAAAAGACATCGGTCCCGTCATCGAACAGGTGATGCACCGCACCAAGGGCAAGGTCATCGTCGCGTCTTTCGCCAGCCACGTCCACCGCGTCCAGCAGGTCATCGATGCCGCCGTCGCCAATGGGCGTCACGTCGTGTTTGTCGGCCGTTCGATGGTGCGCAACATGGGGATTGCCAAGGACCTCGGATACCTGAACATTCCTGACGGCATCATCGTCGACCTCAAGGACGCCCTCGAAATGCCCGACGACCGAGTCGTGTTCATGTCGACCGGTTCACAGGGCGAGCCGATGGCCGTCCTGTCGCGCATTGCGAACAAGGAACACCAGATCGAGATCGGCGAAGGCGACACCGTCATCCTCGCGTCTTCGCTCATCCCCGGGAACGAAAACGCCGTCTTCCGAGTCATCAACGGGCTCATCGCGATCGGCGCGCACGTCGTCCACAAGGGCAATGCCAAGGTGCACGTCTCTGGGCACGCCGCCGCGGGTGAACTGCTGTACTGCTACAACATCGTCAAGCCGCGCAACGTGTTCCCGATTCACGGCGAAACGCGCCACCTGTACGCCAACGCCGAACTGGCCATACAGACGGGTGTGCCCAAGCAGAACACGATCATCGCCGAAAACGGCACGGTGGTTGACCTCGCCAACGGGGTGATGACGTATGCCGGACAACTCGACCTCGGATTCGTCTACGTCGACGGCTCCAGTGTTGGCGAAATCACCGACGCCGACCTCAAAGACCGTCTCATCCTCGCCGAAGAAGGCTTCATCACCATCTTCCTTGCGGTCGATAAGAACACGGGGTCGATCGTGGTCGGCCCGGAGCTGCACGCGCGCGGATTCGCCGAAGACGACTCCGTCTTCGACGACGTCAAGCCCCAGATCGTGACGGCGCTCGCCGAAGCGGCCGCGAGCGGAACCCGGGACATCCACCAGTACCAGCAGGCAGTTCGTCGAGTAGTCGGTCGTTGGGTGAACACCCAACACCGTCGCCGTCCAATGATCGTTCCGGTCGTCATCGAGGCGTAGCGACAGCAATGGACGCACTCGCCCGAATCCTTCTCGTCGCCCATGTCGCGGCGGGGTCGATTGCGTTGCTCGCTGCCGTTGTCGCAATTTCGGTGCGTAAAGGTTCACCTCGCCACAACCTCTCAGGGCGCATCTATTTTTGGGCGATGATGACGGTTGCAATCACCGCAATCCCGGTCTCGATTATCAGACCCAACGCGCTCCTTTTCCTCGTCGCACTGTTCTCGTCCTACATGGCATATGCCGGTTGGCGCTTAGGTCGTGCGGCGCGGGCAATTCCCACACGACCACCCGTTGTTGAATGGGGCATGCTCATCGTGGCAATCGGGATGATTGGGTACGGGCTCGTGATGGCGTTTACTGGGATGCCGATGGGTTGGGCGCTCATTGCATTTGGAAGCATTGGATTGCAGTTCGCAATTGACGATGTCCGAAACTGGACCGTCGAGCGCGCTTTTTCGGCCCGAATTCAAAGCCATCTGCAGCACATGCTCGGCGGGACAATCGCAACAATTACGGCCGTTCTGGTCCAACAGATTGTTCCACGTCTCGGTGACGGAAACCCGTGGGCAGTGGTCGTGTGGCTGTCGCCGACGGTTGTCATTACGCCGCTCATTGCGCTGTGGTCTCGACACGTGGCCCGAACGGGCAGGACGCGATTGCGAACAGCGCGACCCTGATTAAGCCCAATCGTGCGCACGTGAGTTAAAGGCTGACGTTTAGGTTCACCAGCGATAATCGAACCATGGATGCGCAACTCGTGATGGCTGCTGCCGGCCCGGCAGCGAGTGTGACGCTTTATGAAATCGGCGCGATTCTCCTGGCGCTAGGAATCTTCGCCTACATTGCTGTTCGACTGCGAATCTCTGTTGTTCCGATCTATCTCGCTGTCGGATTGGCGCTGGGAAACGGCGGTATCGCACCGCTCGACTTCAGCGAGGACTTCCTGAAAACCGGTGCACAACTTGGAGCGATCCTGTTGCTGTTGATGCTCGGTCTCGAACATTCCGGTCCGAACCTCGTCGACGGTTTCCTTGAACGCAAGTCCACCGGAATCATCGACCTCGCCGCCAACGCGCTTCCCGGCGCAGTCATCGGTTTTCTGCTCGGGTGGGGAGTCCTCGGTGCCATCCTTCTCGGCGGAATCACCTACGTCAGCTCGTCCGGTATTGCGGCGCAGATGATGAAGGAATCTGGTTGGAACAAGTCCGAGGTGTCCCGGCGCGTGACCACTGTCCTTGTCGTCGAAGATCTCGCGTTGGCGCCGTACCTGCCGCTTGTGTCGACGCTCGTTGCGGGACTCGGCGCGCTCGCCGGTGTGATCTCGGTTGCAGTGGCTCTCGGTATCACTGCGCTGGCGCTGGTGATTTCGTTCCGCGGGCGCAACGCATTCGCCAAGGTCCTCAACACCAGCTCGCCCGGTGCGTTGCTGTTGACGGTTTTCGGTGCGGCACTCGTCGCGGCCGGACTGTCCGAGATGGTCGGATTTTCCAGCGCGGTCGCCGCGTTCCTCGTCGGGCTCATCCTCACCGGTGAAGTCGCCGAGGCCGTGCGACTGCGACTGTCGCCCATCAGGGACCTCTTCGCCGCCATCTTCTTCGTGTTCTTTGGGCTTGCGGTTGACCCCGCCGACATCCCGGCCGTTCTGCCGCTCGCGCTGTTGCTCGCCGTGCTCGGAATCGCGGGCAAGTTGTTCGTTGGGTGGACGGTCGCGCGGCGCATGTCCGACCCTCGCGCGTGGCTTCGTGCCGGTGCGTTCCTCGTTCCTCGCGGCGAGTTCTCGATCCTCATCGCTGGGCTCGCGGCCAGCACAGCGTTTGGTTCGTATCTGCAGGCGTTGACGATGTCGTACGTGTTCATCACCTCGCTCGCTGCGTCGATCATTCTTCGAGCGGTTCGCAGCCCCCTCGACCGCGCCTAACTTGACCGCCCTCGGTGCTGTGTCGCGCCGTATTTGCGGGGGAGGGCGCGGGTATCGTTGCCGACATGGCTCGTCCGACGCGCCCCAAGACGGGTAACTCGAGAGGCGCTGGCGGAACCCGCCCGCTGCCTCGGGTTTCGGCGTCCGCTGGTGCAAACGGACCGGGTATCGTCGTCCGCTTCCTCACCGCTCTCGCGCACGGAACCGGCGCCA
>JAHEDU010000060.1 GCA_024641015.1 Micrococcales bacterium | reverse complement strand
CGGGGTGCAGGTCGAAGACGTTTCGATGTGTGAACGCCGCCTGCGTCAGGTATCCGCCCGAGGTGTGAAGGATTCCCTTCGGCTTCCCGGTCGTACCTGACGTGTACAGGATGAACAACGGGTTTTCGGCGGGAAAGCCTTCGGCGATGTGGTCGTCCGTCATCTGCGCCATCTCGTCGTGCCACCACAGGTCGCGCCCGGCCGTCCAGTCGACATCGTTGCCGCCGCGTTTGACGACGAGTACCTTCTCGACCGTCGTGGTGCCCGAGAGCGACTCGTCCACCGCGTTCTTGAGCGGGAAAACCGACCCCTTGCGGAAGCCCCCGTCCGCGGTGATGACGAGCTTCGCCTCGGCGTCGTTGATTCGAGCGCGCAGACTCTCGGCCGAGAAGCCTCCAAAAACAACTGAGTGAATTGCGCCGACGCGTGCGCAGGCGAGCATTGCGACGACGGCCTCGGGGATGAGGGGCATATAGATGGCGACTCGATCGCCCTGACCGACCCCGAGACTGGCGAGCAGGTTGGCCGCTTTGCGGACCTCGTCGGTCAGTTCGCGATACGTGATTGCGCGCGAGTCGCCTGGTTCACCCTCGAAGTGGATGGCGACTCGATCGCCGAGTCCCGCCTCGATGTGTCGGTCAAGGCAGTTGTAGGCGACGTTGATTTCCCCGTCGCCGAACCACCGGGCGACGGGCGCGTTCGACCAATCGAGCACCTCGGTGAAGGGTGTGTGCCAGTGCAAGGTGCGCGCCTGGTCGGCCCAGAATTCGAGGCGATTGGCCGATGCCTGCTCGTAAATTTCCGGCCGGGCAATCGCGTTCGCGGCGAAGGCGTCCGAGGGCGGGAACGAACGGTCCTCGTTCAGCAGGCTGTCAATCGTGGTGGACATCGTTGTCTTCTTCTGTGTTCTGGTGGCACGGGCCCGGTGAGGAGCCCTGTGTCAACGAGAATAATCGCTTCGCGTTGCGGTCGGGAACGTGACGGCGCAAGGATGCAAATACCGACGACGAGCAAAAGTATTCTGGAGCGATGACCACGGCTTCAGAAATTCTTCAGGCACGGATGACATCCCACGTGGACTTCCCGCAACCGGGCATCGTTTTTCGGGACATCACCCCGGTGTTGGCTGACGGCCCAAGCCTTCGCGTGGTCGTTGACGAGATGCTCGCGCCGTTCGCCGGCCAGTTTGACGCGGTCGCGGGGCTCGAGGCGCGGGGGTTTATTTTCGCCGCAGCAGCCGCTCGTGCCGCAGGCGTCGGGGTGATTCCCGTTCGCAAGGCCGGCAAACTCCCTGGTCGGCTCTTGCGCGAAAGTTTCCAGCTCGAATACGGCGAGGCAACCTTCGAGGTGAACCCCGAGTGGCTCGAATCAGGTTCGCGTGTCCTCATCATGGATGACGTTCTGGCAACCGGTGGCACCGCCCGCGCGGCGGTTTCACTCATCGAACAGGCTGATTGGAATGTCGTCGGGGTTTCTGTCGCGCTCGAACTTGCCGATCTGAACGGTCGTGAACTGCTGGGCGATCACCGTGTTCATTCGTTGCTCTCGCTGTAGGCAATGGATATTCGTCACCACAACAATTCACAGGCACACACAGTGGGCGCTTGCCCACAGGATTTGGATCTCGGCGGGCGAGGTTGTGACACACGAGCGACACTGATGCCATGAACACATTCACCACATCATCGTCCGAGCGAGGCGCCGTCACCGCGGAATACGCCATCGCCACCGTCGCAGCAGCCGCTTTTGCTGGGCTGCTCGCCATCGTCCTCAAGAGCGGCAGCGTTCAGGGACTGCTCTCGGGGCTCATCAGCAGTGCGCTCTCTGTCGCCGTCCAGTGACCGCGGTACCGTCACCGCCGAATTAGCCATGGGAATCCCGACCGTTCTGGGAATCGTCGGCTTGCTGTTGGGGGCGCTTCGGTGGGGGATGGATGGGGTCTCGGCGACGACGGTCGCCGCCGAGACGAGCTTCGCGATTGCGCGAGGTGGCGATCGGGAATCCGCCCTGGGCCTCGCGCAAGCCGCGCTTCCTCGGGCAGCCTGGCGGATCGAACAGTCCGCGACGGGTGTTTGCACGATCGCAACGATCGAGCCACCCATCCCGATGATCCCCGCACAACAGGTTCGACAGTGCGCCACGGCATAGAGCGCGGTTCGGGGTCGTTGACCATCGTGATCGCCATCGGTTCACTCGTCGCGGTGGGGTTCGGTTTGCTCGCGGGAATCACCGCCATCCGCGGAGCAACGGAAGCGCTTCGCATGGCTGAGCAGCGCGCTGTCGCCGTGGCGACGCTTCTGTCCGAGGGAGAACGCGAGCCCTGCGCGCGCCAGGGAGAGCCCGTCGTTGGTTGCCGGGTCAGCGGCAACACAGCGACCGTGACCGTCGAGCTTCACGGCAATCGTGCGACAGCGACGGCGGGTCCCGAAAGATGATGGCACAACGACGTGTGCCCCGACCTTTCGGCCGGGGCACACGTCGTGTGACTTGCTGTTACAGCGAACGCGCTGCGCGGCGACGCATCGCCACGGCTACGCCAAGTCCGCCGATGAGGGCAGCCAGACCAAGAAGTCCGACGGGCTGAGCGTCGACACCGGTCGCGGCCAGGCCGCCTCCGTCGCCACTCGCCGAGGAGTCGGAGCATCCAGTTGCCGAGAGGGCATCCGAGAAGTTCGAGTGAGCTCCACCGTCGTAGTCGTTGACGATGAGGTACCAACCCTCGTACTGGCACCAACCACCGTCTCCGTCGGTCGGAGGGTCGATGAGGATCGGGTTTCCGTCACCATCCAGGTAGTTGTCGCCGCCAACCGAGACACGGCCAGGAACGGGGATGTCCGCGAGTGACCAGGTCATGGTGAGTGCACTGGTCTGCTGGTCGTAGTTCGCAACCAGGGCACGGTTCCAGAAGGTCACCGCAACACACTCGCCGGTTTCAGCTCCGTCAACGGGCTTCACGTCCTGGTTCGGGCACATCCAGATGTCGTAATAGTCGCCCACAGGCGTTTCCCCGTTGTTGAACGAGATTGTCATCGGTTCGCCCATCTGGGCTGCGCCGGTGAGAGTCATGGTCTGCGTTGCATCGTACGGATCTGCCACGGCAGGAATATCAGCGGTGTTCATCGAACCAGCGATATCCCAGTTCGCCGCGGTCAGGCCCGAGGGGATTCCCTGTGCCATGGTCGCTTCAGCTCCGCGAGTTACGAAGAATGTGTTGGCGTTCGACTGAAGGTTCGCAAGGTTACCGATGCTGTCGGCCATGTGGTAAATGGTGATTGCGGTTGATGCGCCGGGTGCAATCGAGCAGGTCTCGCTCACAACGTCCATTCCGTCGTTTCCATCGTCAGCACCCGATGCTGCCGAGCACGCCTCAGTGGTGGGGCCCCACGCGATGGCTGCCGGCTTCGAGGGGTTCACGGTTCCGTCGTTGAGGCTATAGACGTCTGCGTAATCCGAGTCACTGATCTGACCGTTTCCGTAGTTGTGGGACTGCTTCCACTTGAACGAAACGTTTTCGCCCAAGGTGTTAGTGATCTTGTACGTAACGGCAGTCAGGAGACCGTCGGGGTAAATGTATGCGTAACCGCGAACGTTGAGACCGTCTACGACTGTGACGAGCTCGTCACAGGTGACAGCCTTTCCCGAACCAATTACGGTTTCCGACATCCAGTCAGAATTGCGACATTCATATTCGGTGTAGTTTGTTCCACCGTCGATTGAAAGCGACAGGTATGAGTAGTCAAAGACGTCCTCGTCGTAGGTGTCAAGTTCTTCCACACCAAAGTAGCTGTCAGTAATTTCCCACTCGTGGGTGTTTACTGTCGTGGTGAATGCGTTTGAAGCCGAAACTGGTGCAAACGCAAGAGCGGATGCAGCGATAATCGCCGCAAGTTGCTTCTTCATGTTTTTCCTTCCGAAGGGTTTGGTCCTGACAACAACTATAGTCATCAGTCCTTGGTCGTCAGGCGTTGTGCAAGATAAATCGGCACGATAGCAATCACGATCATGACCACGGCGATGACCGCAACAATAGGTGCCTGGTTGGGGCGGAACATGTTCTCGAGAATGAAAATGGGCAGGGTCTGAACTCCGTTACCCGCGGTAAACGTTGTGACGATGATCTCGTCAAACGACAGCGCAAACGACAACAGCCCACCGGCGAACAGCGCCGAACGTATCTGGGGGAAGGTGACCAGTCGGAACGTCGTCCAGACGCCGGCACCGAGGTCGCTCGATGCCTCCTCCAGCGAAGTTCCGACGCGCTTCAATCGTGCAAACACGTTGTTGAACACCGTGACCACACAGAATGTCGCGTGGGCGACGATGATGGTTCCCCAGCCCAGCTGCGCGCCAATCATCGTTCGGAACGCGTTGTTCAGCGCGATTCCCGTGACGATTCCGGGAAGTGCGATGGGAAGTACGACGAGCAGGTTGACGGTGGATTTGCCGAAGAACTGGAACCGGTGAAGCGCGAACGACAGCGCAGTTCCCAGCAACAGGGCGATGATGGTGGACGCCACCGCAACGACAATGGAGGTCGATACCGCCGCGAGCGCGCCCTCGTTCGTCAGAGCACGCCCCCACCACTCGAGCGTGAATCCGGGCGGTGGCCACGCCAGCGTCGAGCTGGTCGAGAACGAGTTGGCGACGACCACGAAAATCGGCACGTAGATGAACGACAGCACCGCCGCCGTGGCGAGCCACAGCAGCGAACGGGAAAGTGCGTTGATCTTCATCGGCGGGTCACAGGTTGTTCAGCGCACCGGTTCGGCGAACCGCGGCGAGGTAGATGAAGATGATGGCGATGGGGATGAAAGCGACGGCGGCAGCCAGCGGTAGGTTGTTCGCTGTTCCCACGTTTGTGTAGACCAGCGTTCCCAGCATCTGGGTCGCGCCTCCGACGATCTTGACCGCGATGTAGTCGCCCAGCGTCAGCGAGAACGAGAAGATGCTTCCCGCGATGATTCCGGGCGCGACGAGCGGCAGGATGACGGTGCGGAAGGACGTCCAGGTGCGAGCACCGAGGTCGCTCGACGCGTCGAGAAGCGAGTTGGGAACTCGTTCCATCGCGGTGTAGATCGGCAGGATGACGAACGGCAGCCACAGGTACGACAGCGTCAGGATGGTCCCCTCGAATCCGTATCCGGGCGAGTTGAGCCCGACTAACCCAAGAGTCCAGTCGAGAATTCCATCTTCGGCGAGGACGTTTCGCCATGCGTACGCCTTGACGAGGTACGACGCCCAGAGGGGCATCAAGATGGCGATGACCAAGGCGCGCTGAACCGACGGCTTCGCAATCTTGGCCATGACGAACGCGATGGGAAGTGCCAGCGCGATGTCGATGACGGTGACAATAAGTGCGGCACTGAGGGTTCGCAGCGTGACCGCTTGATAAATGGATTTCGTGAGAACCGACGTGACGTTGTCGAGGTTCCACTGGATGAGGATGTCGCCGGTGAATGCGTCGACGCTCCAGAACGCGGTGACGAGAAGAGCGACGAGAGCGGCAATGTAAACCAGACCGAGCCAGAAGAGCGGCGCGGTGAGAAGCAAGGCGAGGCGAACCTTCGCGTGGCGGTACAGGTACGCGGAGCCCCGCCGGGCCAGGGACTGCGAGTGCAGTTCCCCGACCCGGTCGGGAGATGGCGTTGTTGTCGTCATCGTTTACTCCGCTGGGCTAACTAGCCCTTGATTTCCTGCCATGCAGCGGTCCACGCGTTGTAGTCCGTGCACTGAACGTCGGT
>JAHEDU010000053.1 GCA_024641015.1 Micrococcales bacterium | reverse complement strand
GTGCCGCAACAACGCCCGCGGCGACACCGATGGACGTTGACGTTGACCTGCCCGTGTCCAACGCCCCGACAGTAGCTCCTTATATCGAGGCCGAACAGGCAAACACATCGGCACCCATCGAACCGCTTGTTCCTGAAGTGTCACAGCCAGTCGTTCCACCCGTGGTCGTGACGCCGGTTGTCGTTGAGCCTGTCGTCGTAGAACCGGTCGCCGTTGTCCCGACTGTCACGCCCATCGTTGTTCCCGAGCCCGTTGTTGTAGAGCCGGAGCCTGTTGCCGCAGCGCCCGCAGTTGTCGAGCCCGAGCCCGTCGCCGAACCCGAACTTGTGGTCGAGGTAGAACCCGAACCCGTCGCCGAGCCCGAACCGGTCATCGAAGTCCCCGCAGCCTCGCCTGAAATCCCGCCCGCCCGCGAAGGCGACTGGCGCGACCAGATGAAGGAAGACAACGAACACGAGTGGGTCAAGAACCACGAGACGGGCATCGGCGTCATGCAGAGCCCGACGCTCCAGACGCTCGTCGTTGACAGCTTCCACACCGGCGACATCGCTGGCCCGCTCAATCCGACCGGCGAGATCCTCATCACCGGACAGATTCTGCTTGACCCGCTCGTTGATGACGAGCCGGTGACGGAAGCGATCGATGCGGGAGTCGACGTCAATCAGCCCGGCATTCCTCGCCGAGCATCGGAGGCGCTGTCCATAATTGGAAAGCCCGCCGCCCAGGAAGAGCGCAAGCGCATTCCGTCAGTTGGTTCAGCCGTCGCGGCCGGTCTCGCCGCATTCCTCGGGCTCGCCGTCGTGGTGCTCGGGCTTCTCGCCTACTTTACGGACATCATCTAACGCCATGACTGCACAACAAGAATCCATTGACCTCGCCCAGATCGTCGCCATCGCGGCCGACGCAAAGCAAGGTGAAGACATCATCGCGCTCGATGTGTCCGAGCCACTTGCCATCATCGACATCTTCGTCCTCATCACCGGTCGCAACGAACGCAACGTTCAGGCCATCGCTGACGAGATCGAAGACCAGGCGATTCAGGCCGGACGCAAGACGCTGCGACGCGAAGGACGCGACCTCGGCCGCTGGATCCTTCTCGACTTCGGTGACGTCGTCGCCCACATCTTCCACGAAGAAGAACGCATGTTCTACGGTCTTGAGCGTCTGTGGCGCGACTGCCCGGTCGTTCCGCTCGACATCCCCGCACACGCTGAATAGCGTCGGTTTTGCCCCGACGGCACTCGTCTAGTAACCTAAACGAGTTGCCCGAAACGGCAGCAAGGGTCTGTGGCGCAGCTGGTAGCGCACCTGCATGGCATGCAGGGGGTCAGGGGTTCGAGTCCCCTCAGATCCACCATAAAAATTTCTATCGGCTACCGGGTTCAAATTCGGTCGTTCAGTTGTGTCCAACTGAACTCCCCGTTGCAGCCCACTGGGCTGCAACGCCCCTCAGATCCACCATAAAAAGTTGGTCTCCCAAATCACTTCACGTGACGACGGTCGATTTCGACCACCTTGTTCACGCGGCGGGCGTACTTCTCTTCGGCGGTGCCCAACCATTCCGTCGTGATCCAGACCCGCACGATTTCGAGTGCAATCGCTGACCCGATGATCTTCCCACCCAGGCACAGCACGTTCGTGTTCGAGTGTGACCGCGCAAGCTCGGCACAGAACGAGTCCTGACACACCGCCGCGAAAACGCCGGAAACCTTGTTCGCGATCATCGCTGAACCGTATCCGACTCCGTCGACAAAGATTCCGCGATCGGCCTCGCCCGACGACACCGCGAGTGCGGCGGGATAGACATAGTCGGGCAGGTCAGCGGCATCGGCCGTGTGGGTGCCGAAATCGTGGACGTCATGCCCCATCGACGTCAACAGTTCGATGATTTCCAGCTTGAGGGGGACACCTGCATGGTCGCTGGCGAGGGCAATCTTCACGATGGGCTCCGTTTCCGCGCACGTTTCGTCCGCAATGAGTCGATTATTGCGGCAATTGGCAAAAACCGCTTTTGTCCTGACAAACAGGGGATGTAAGCGTTTCCAAACCGTTATCAAAACGAGGGCAAACTGTGTAGTTCATTTCGGGCCTCGGGGATAGGTTGTAACTGCAACTGTTCCAATTGGCAGTTGTTCCACGTGAAAGGACAAGCAATGAAGAAAGCGATTCGCTTTTCTGTAGCCGCCGCCGCTGTGGCAGCTACTGGTCTTGCTCTCACCGGTTGTGCCCCCGCGGCACCCGAAGGTGATGGCGAGGTCACGATTTACGGTGCGTACGGTGAGGCTCAGGCCGCAGCGTTCCAGGCTGAACTCGACGCATGGTCGGCTGACAGCGGAATCAAGGTGACCTTCACCTCGCTCGCATCGTTCGACACCGACATCAAGGTCAAGATCGAAGCTGGTGAAACCCCCGACATCGCAATGTGGCCTCAGCCGGGTGGACTCAAGGACCAGGCTGACGCGGGAAACCTCGTTGCTCTTGACGAAATCGCCGGATTCGACCTCGCTGCTGCGAAGTCGACCCTCGTTCCCGGATGGGACACGCTTGCAGTTGCTGGCGACGGAAAGCTCTACGGCCTCCCCGTCTCGGCAAACGTCAAGACTCTCGTCTTCTACAACCCTGCTGCTTTCGCTGAGCACGGTTACACCGTCCCCACGACCGACGAAGAGCTCACCGCTCTGATCGAGAAGATCAAGTCGGACGGCGCTGGCTACCCCTGGTGTGCCGGTATCGAGTCGGGTGGAGCCACCGGTTGGCCCTTCACTGACTGGCTCGAGCAGTACGTCCTCGACTACAACGGACCCGAGACCTACGCAAAGTGGATCACCGGCGACGTAACGTTCGACTCGCCTGAGGTCACCAAGGCTGTTGACAAGGTCTCCGAGCTCCTCCTCACCGACGGAAACGTCAACGGTGGCGGTGTCTCGATGGCAACCGACGGCTTCGGCAACACTGCACCTCTCTTCGAGACCGGTGGCAAGGCTGCTGGTCAGTGCTTCCTCCTCCGTCAGGGTTCGTTCATCACGGACTTCTTCCCCGACAACATCAAGGCTGAACTCGCTGCTAACGACTACACCCACGCAGACGTCTTCGCTCTTCCGGCTCCGTCGGACGGCGCAGGCGCTGGTGTTCTCGGTGGTGGAGACACCTTCGGTGTCTTCAACTACGACGCAGACGTTGCAGCAGTCCTGAACTTCATTGCTTCGGACAAGGTTGGAACCGTCATGGCCGGCAAGTCGTCCTTCGTCTCGCCTCACAAGACGTTCGACACCTCGCTGTACCCGAACGACCTTGGCAAGAAGGTTGGTGAGACGATGGCGAACGCTGCATTCTTCGGCTTCGACGCGTCCGACCAGATGCCTTCCGAGGTCAACGCAGAGTTCTGGGCAGCCGGAACCGAGTACATCGCTGGAAAGATCGACTGGCCGACCGCGGCTGGCCGTATCCAGGCTAAGTACTAAATCGCCACGCCCTCCGCTTCTTCGAAGTGGAACCAGCTAGGTAAAACTACGGGGGGAGTCATAATGGCTCCCCCCGTAGTATTCTCACAAGAACTTTCATCACTACAACGGAGTTGACAGATGATTCAAGACGTACTCTTCGGCCTGGTGTCGATTGTCGTCGGTATCGCCGCTTCTTACGGCGTTTACTGGGGGCTCGACCAGCTCGTCAACCGCCTTCCTGAACGACTTCAGAAGAAACTTCGCGCCTGGGCTTATCTCTTGCCCGCAGCGACCCTGCTCGTTCTCGTCCTGTTTGTGCCTCTCATCATGACCTTCGTCTATTCGTTCATGAACTCGAGCGGAAAGAAGTGGGTCGGCTTCGAGAACTACGTCGACCTGTTCACGGACCCCACTTTCTTCAGCGTCCTGCTCAACAACTTCCTCTGGATCGCCTTCGTGCCTGCTCTGACGGTCGCCTCCGGACTCTTTGTCGCGACGCTGACCAACCAGGTCGGCCCCATCCGTGAAAAGGTTTTCAAGTCCCTCATCTTCATGCCGATGTCGATTTCGTTCGTCTCGGCCGCGACCATCTGGGGCTTCCTCTACGCCAACGTTCCCCCGGGGCGTCCCGAAATCGGTCTTCTCAACGCCTTGATCAAGGTGTTTGGCGGAGACCCGCAACCGTGGATGCTCATTTCGGACTTCCGTCTCAACTCGTTCCTGTTGATGATCATCATCATCTGGCTGCAGACCGGTTTCTCGATGGTCCTCATCTCGGCCGCCATCAAGGGCGTCCCCGAAGAAACAATCGAGGCGGCACGAGTTGACGGCGCCGGCAATTTCCAGCTCTTCTGGAAGATCGTTCTGCCTCAGATCTGGGGAACGGTCATGTCGGTCTTCGTCACCGTCGTCATCGGCGTCATGAAGATCTTCGACATCGTTCTTGCTATGACCGGTGGAACTTTCGACACCTCGGTGCTCGGCTTCCAGTTCTACCAGGAGTACTTCCTCAACGCGAACGTGGGTAAGGCGTCGGCGATCGTCGCCGTTCTGACCGTTCTCATCGTGCCGCTCATGATTATTCAGGTCGTCACATTCCGCCGTCAGGAGGCACTGCGATGAACAAGGCTCTCGCACGTATTCGCGACTTCAAGATCGGGACGACGCTCGTCCTGCTGCTTCTTGTCGCCATCTGGTCCATCCCGACCATCGGTCTGCTGATCACGGCATTCCGCGACCGCACGGCCGCCGACACGTCTGGTTGGTGGGAAGCCATCGCCAGCCCGATGACACAGGAGTGGACGCTCGACGCGTTCGCCAAGGTGCTGTCAGTCGACGACATGTTCGGGTCGTTCGTCAACACTCTCGTTGTGACGATTCCGGCAACGGTTCTGCCGCTCCTCATTGCTTCGTTCGCGGCGTACGCGTTCACGTTCCTTGAGTTCAAGGGTCGCGAAATCTACTTCGCCACGATCGTCGCGTTGATGGTTATCCCGCTGCAGGCGGCTCTCGTCCCCGTCGTTCGCGGACTGCGTTTCATCAAGGAAACCACCGGACTTAGCCTGATGGGTAACTTCGCCGGTGCATGGCTGGTTCACTCGGCATTCGCTTTGCCGTTGGCCATCTACATCCTCCGCAACTACATGATGACCCTGCCAGTGGCTCTCATCGAGGCCGCTCGCATCGATGGAGCGTCCTGGTACCAGATCTTCTGGCGCCTGGTGATGCCGATGTCGGTTCCCGCCGTAGCGTCGTTCGCCATCTTCCAGTTCCTCTGGGTTTGGAACGACTACCTCATCGCGTTCATCTTCGTGGACTCGAAGCCCGTCATGACGTATCGACTGCTTCGTCTTCTTGGGCAGTACGGTGACGGTTGGCAGAACGTCGCCGCAGGTTCGTTCATCAGCCTGCTCGTGCCGATCATCGTGTTCTTCGCACTGCAGCGTTACTTCGTACGTGGACTCACCGCTGGTTCGGTCAAGTAGCTTCTACGACAAAGGCGCGGCCCCCAATCGGGAGCCGCGCCTTTGTTTTAGGTGCTAGAAGAGGTTGAGAACCGCAGCGAGCGAGTACGCGCCGGGACCTGCGATCCCAACGGCGAGTGCGCCGAGCGCGATGAGGAGGGGGAATTCCCAGCCACCGTTGGTGTTGAAGAAGCCCTTGCCCTTGTGGGCGGTACCGATTGCGCCGAGCATGACGATGATGACACCGGCAGCGGCGATGGGGGTGAGGAGGCCGGCTGCGATACCGAGTCCACCGAAGAATTCACCAAGACCGGCGAGGAGTGCGATGACCCACCCGTTCTTTGCACCCATCGAGTCGAGCCAGGCGCCGGTGCCCTTGATGCCGTATCCGCCGAACCAGCCGAACAGCTTCTGTGCTCCGTGGGGAGCGATGATGAGTCCGACGGCGAGGCGCAGGACCAAAAGACCGAGGTCAGTGTTTTCCATGTT
>JAHEDU010000030.1 GCA_024641015.1 Micrococcales bacterium | reverse complement strand
CGACACCTCGAAAAGCTGGTTCCGGCTCTGGAACTCGCACTCGAGTCGTGGGATACCCGTGTTCCGACCGGCAAGTTCAACGCGTTCCTCGCGGAACTCGCGGCGGCGCACCCGCACCCCGTCCGCGGCGGACGCCAGCCCCGAATTCTGTTCGGAACGCAGGCAACCACCCGCCCGCCGACATTCGTCGTCTTCACCACCCAGTTCCTCGACCCGCAATACCGTCGATTCATCACACGTCGCCTTCGCGAAGTGTGGGGCTTCGAAGGTTCGCCCATCGAAATTCAGATGCGCGTGCGTGAGCGCCGCGGACCGAAACGGTAATTGTGAACTACCTGCCGCCTCCGCACCTTCGCGATCCCGGTGACCAGTGGGTCTATGGGCCCAACGGTGAGAAAGTATGGGGTGCGTTTGGCGCGGCGGGGGTTCTCGTCTGGAATCGCGAAACTGACTGTGTGCTTCTGCAGCTTCGTGCCGAATGGTCTCACCACGGTGGAACCTGGGGAATCCCGGGTGGCGCAATCCGCAAGGGTGAAACCGCTCGTGATGGAGCCTTGCGAGAAGCGCACGAAGAGGCCGGCGTGCCCGAAGAACTGCTCGAAGCGATCGACGAATTCATCATCGACCTCGGCTTCTGGTCGTACACGACCGTCATCGCGCGAACCATTGAACACTTCGAGCCTGTCGAGAACGACCAGGAGAGCATCGACCTGCAGTGGGTCAAGCGCACCGAGGTCGAGGAACTGGAATTGCACCCGCGATTCGGCCAGAACTGGCCGCACCTGCGCGACCTGCTCGCAACGCACCTCGGCTAGTCTGGGGTCAGCAGCACCGCTTTTCACAAGGATGTGACCACATGACCGAAATCGACCGTCAACGCCTCGCCGAATTGTTCGACCGTGAACGAACCGCGTTTGAAGCGAACCACCCGAAATCGAAGGCCGCGTACTCGTCCGCTGACCACTTGTTCGGTCGGGTTCCGATGACGTGGATGAACAAGAAGGCTGGGTCGTTCCCGATTTACTTCGAGTCGGCGAATGGCAACCGCGTCCGTGACATCGACGGTAACGAGTACATCGACTTCGCGCTGGGGGACACCGGTGCGATGGCGGGTCACTCGGCTCCCGAGGTCGTCGCCGCCGTCCAGAAGCGCATCGGCGAACAGGGCGGACTCACGACCATGCTTCCGACAACGGACGCTGAATGGGTTGGCGCAGAACTGTCGCGACGCTTCGGCATGGACCGCTGGAGCTTCTCGTTGACCGCGACGGACGCGAACCGCTGGGTTATCCGTCTCGTCCGTGCGTTGACCGGGCGTTCCAAGATCTTGTTCCACTCCTACTGCTACCACGGCTCCGTCGATGAATCGTTGATCGTTGTCGGCCCGAACGGTCAGGCGATGAGCCGACCCGGCAATGTTGGGGAGCCTGTGGACGTACTCGAAACAAGTCGCGTCGCCGAGTTCAACGACCTCGAGGCTCTAGAGCGTGAGCTGGCGCACGGAGACGTCGCCGCGGTGCTCATCGAGCCTGCACTAACGAACATCGGAATCGTCCTGCCCGACCCCGGATATCACGACGGTGTTCGGGAACTCACGCGCAAGTATGGCGCCCTCCTCATCATCGACGAGACCCATACCTTCAGCGCCGGCCCCGGCGGGATGACGAAGGAATACGGTCTCGAACCGGACATTCTTGTTATCGGTAAGGCAATCGGCGGGGGAATCCCGACCGGTGCCTACGGTTTGTCCGCTGAGTTCGCCGAAAAGGCGCTCGCGCGAGACGACCTCGACCTCGTCGACATGGGCGGTGTGGGTGGAACGCTCGCCGGGAACCCGCTGTCCGTTGCGGCGATGCGAGCGACTCTGGAACATGTCCTCACCGAGAAAGCGTTCAGCCAGATGATCGCGACCTGTGATGTGTTCACGCAGGGAATGAACGACATTTTCGACAGGTACGACCTGCCGTGGGCGATAAATCAGCTTGGTGCGCGATGCGAGTACCGATTCGCCAAGCCGTATCCGCGAAACGGTGGTGAAGCGAACGCGGCTGCCGATGGCGACCTCGAAGACTTCCTGCACCTGTACCTGGCAAACCGCGGGATCATGCTCACCCCGTTCCACAACATGGCGTTGATGTGTCCGACGACCACGGTTGCCGATGTCGAGAAGCACCACGAGGTGTTTGAAGCGGCAATTCGTGAGTTGCTCGGCGCGTAAATCTGCCTTCACCGTTTGGTAGGGTGGTGGAGTTGTCGTTCGCGACAGCGGGCTGTGGCGCAGCTTGGTAGCGCACTTGACTGGGGGTCAAGGGGTCGCAGGTTCAAATCCTGTCAGCCCGACGCAATGAAGAAAGGCCGACTTCGTGTCGGTCTTTCTTTATTTCTTGGGCCACCACAATGGCCCGATGTTATGATTTCGGAGAACCCCTCGAAAGGATTTCCATGTATCGCATCGCACGTTTCGGTTTGGCCGCTGTAGCCGCCGGATCACTCATTGTCGTTCCCGGCCTCTTCGCCGCTCCTGCCTACGCGACCACAATTGACGTCGCTGGCCACGCTCTCAACTTCGGAAATGCGGTCGATGAAAACATCCTGGAAAACGGGAATGTTGGCGACTCATACACCTACACGAATGTTGTCACCGTGAATGGTGTCCAGGTCGACGCTCTGGTCACTGTCGAAGACTTGTCGGACAACAGCCTTCCGGGTGGTTACTTCTATGCACTGACCCAAACCGACATTGACAACATCAACGGGCTGGACTCCAACGCGGTCGACGTTCCTGGTTGCTACAGCAACGGAGATTACGAGACGGCAACCGGAAACTTGCAGCCGTATGACCCGGTGAACTTCGGATCAGGCGATCTCGTCGCGAGTGCGCAGGTCGAATACATCGATGGTTTTGAAGACGACCCCATTTGGGAGCCCACCATCAGCACGTCGCTGTCGTTGTGCGATTCAGTTGCTGACCAGACGGTGACCGGATACGTCGACATTCACGTAGAGTTCCTCGTCAACGGAGAACCTGTGACGCTGACCAACCTTGCTCTGAATGCAACCGACATCGACTGGGGTCAGCAGGTCATGTTCTGGAGCCCGGCACCGAGCACGTTCGCGACCAGCGGTAACGATTCGCTCGTCACGGTCGAAGACAACACCGCTTCGGACGACTCCATCACCTTCACGGGCCCTGCTGACGGAAGTGTCGACGGACAGGACGACAAGTATGTCGGGCAGGTCACCTACGACAGCGTCTCTGATTTCTACTACACGTTCCAGTTGAACGATGACACGTCGGGAAGTTTGCAGCTTGCGTTTGAGTCGTACTTCGCCGAGCCGCTCGCGTCGACCGGTGTAGACGCGACTCCGTCGGCGATTGCTGGTCTCGCGGTTCTCGGACTCGGTTCGGCTCTTGTCGTTGCACGCCGCGCCCGTCGCAACCGCGTCTAACGTTTCACGCGAAAGGCCCGTGACCGAAAGGTTGCGGGCCTTTCGCTTCGATTTGCTAAAACGAAGGCGAGATTGCCGATTGAGCAACCCCGCCTTCGCTAATAATCGCGACTCAGAGGATGTTTGGGTTGATCCGTGTTGTGACGATGTTGAAATAGCTCGTATTTGCTGCCCCTGAGATGATCGAATCCGTTACCGTATCGGTCACCTCGGGACCGGCCACCCAGTAACTTCCGTTCGAACTTGCAGTGGAGCACTTCGTCGAGCTAATCACCGCATTGTTGCGAGTGTAATAGAAGCAAACCTTGATGATTCGAAGGTTCGAGTACACATTGGCGGCTGCCTTAGCTTTTGCTTTGTACCACAAGAATGCCTCTTCATTACTGATTGCGTAGCTGGTACCCCATGTTGCTCGCGCCAAACTGTTCGAATAGATGTGGCCAACTGTCGCAAATTCACCAGGCGTGATTACAAATTGTTCAACCACCTCTACGCCCCGCCCTGAATCGACTACGGACTGAATTTCGGATCCGCTCAAAGCTGATGCGGGTGTTGCGATCGAGAAAATTGTTGCCACCGCAGCAATTGAGGAGACTATCGTTCGCGCGAATCTATTTCGGTTCATGTTTCTTCCTTCGTTTATAGCCGGCGTTTATTCGTCGACAAACGAAAGGTATCAGGAAATGAGATTAAGCCAAGTTAATTATTTGACTTGTTCCATAAAAGGATTTCTCCTGGCTGGCATTCAAGCACTTCACAAATTGCGTCGAGAGTAGTGAAGCGGATTGCCTTTGCGCGTCCATTCTTTAGGACCGCCACATTGGCCGGCGTTATTCCGATCCGGTCTGAAAATTCAGCCACAGACATTTTCTTCTTTGCAAGCATTACATCGAGGTCGATTTTTATCGCCATCAGATGACCTCCTCGAGGTCGTTAGATATCTCTGTAGCTTGGAGAAGGAGCGATTTTAGGACTGAAATAAGCTGCGCAAGCCCAAGGCCGACCCCGCCGGCCAGGAGGAGAATTCCGATTGTTGCAGCATTTCCAGCGTTGTACGCGACGATGAGGTGGGCGGTGGCTGTGATCGACAAAATTGCCGCCGCCGAAATTGCGAAAATGATGGAATTAACCCAAGGTGTTGCGCGACTGTTAAAGATTTCGTTTCTGCGAACCCGGGTGTGAAGCGCCCAAATGGCTATTAAAACGACCTGACCGCAAGCGACGATGAAGATTCCAACCAAGGTGTACAAGGGCGCGCTCTGCGCGATTTCCGGAAGCTGGTTTGTGACCTCTGCTATGTAAGTCGGGATTATCAGCACCTGCGCCAGGAGCGAAACCGTTATTCCAAACGCGAGTGTGGTCTTTAGCGCTATCGCTGCGAAATTCTTCATCTATCGATTATCAATAGAAAACTATCGTTTGTCAATACACGAAGCTTACGAGTCTCTGTGTTGGTAGCCTTGAAGCATGCCCATCGAACGACTTCCCTCGCGCGGCGAGAGCCGCCCGCAGGTGATGCCGACGGCGGAAGGGTGGACTCAGCAGCTCGGGCCGGACGGTCGCCCGTCACTACAGTTTGAGTCGCCTCGTGGCGCGAAGCCGCCCGTTCACTGGGCGGACCTTTCGATCGAGGAACGCGAAGCCAAGGTCGTTGAACTGGGGTTACCCAAATTCCGTGCCAAGCAGATTTCCACCCACTATTTCACGCATTACACGTCTAACCCCGACCACATGACGGACTTGCCGGCGGAATCACGGGCAGACATCGTCGCGGCGACTCTTCCGCCGTTGCTCACCGAAGTTCGCCGACTCAAGACGGACAAGGGCGACACCATCAAGTTTCTCTGGCGGCTGTTCGACGGAGCTCTCGTTGAATCGGTCCTCATGCGATACCCGAACCGCATCACACTGTGTGTGTCGTCGCAAGCCGGTTGCGGAATGAACTGCCCGTTCTGTGCGACAGGGCAGGCGGGTTTGACGCGCAACATGTCTGCCGCCGAGATTGTCGACCAGGTCGTCCAGGCAAACCGTGCAATCGCTGAGGGCGAGTTGGAAGGCGTCGACGGTGAACGCCGCGTGACGAACATCGTTTTCATGGGTATGGGTGAGCCCCTCGCCAACTACGCCCGCGTGATGAAGTCGGTTCGGACAATGCTGGCACCACAGCCGAACGGCCTGGGCATGTCTGCCCGGCACGTCACGGTGTCGACCGTCGGGTTGGTTCCGGCGATCAACAAGCTCGCGGCCGAGGGTTTACAGCTGACGTTTGCCCTATCGTTGCACGCGCCGGACGACACGCTTCGCGACGAGATGATCCCCGTGAATTCGCGCTGGAAGGTGGATGAGGCACTCGACGCGGCCCGCGCCTACTTCGACGCGACGGGTCGCCGCGTGTCCATCGAATACGCGCTCATCAAGGACATGAACGACCACGGCTGGCGCGCCGACCTGCTCGCAAAGAAGCTCAACGACCGTGGTACCGGTTGGGTGCACGTCAACCCGATTCCGCTGAACCCCACGCCGGGCTCGGTCTGGACGGCGTCGGAACCTGCAGTTATGCGCGACTTCGTGAATCGACTTGAATCCGCGGGAATCCCGACGACCCTTCGCGACACCCGCGGCAAGGAAATCGACGGTGCGTGTGGCCAGTTGGCCGCCGCTGACAACGGGTAACTGCGATGAACGTCGACCGTGTACGCGCGATGCAATTTGCGACGGTGTATCCGCTATATGTCACGAAGGTCGAACGGAAGGGCCAGTCCGTCGAAGCACTCAACGAAGTGATTCGGTGGTTGACGGGTTACTCCCAAGCCGAGCTCGACCGACTCGCCGCATCAGACACGTCGCTCGACGATTTCTTTGCCGGCGCACCGATGAATCCGAACGCGGAACTCATCACCGGTGTGATTTGCGGTGTTCGGGTGGAACAGATCGACGATCCGTTCATGAAGAAGGTGCGTCAGATGGACAAGATCGTCGACGAGGTCGCCAACGGGCGAGCCATGTCGAAGATTTTGCGCGCTTAGCGTCCCTGCGGGCGAATCGAGCGAGTCGAGTTGCCGCCGCGGCTGCCGCGGAAGTTGTTCGCCGACTGCCCGGTGCGCTCGGAGAACTTGCCTTCGGCGACGGGACGACCCGAGTGGTCACGCTGGCTGCGCTGCGCACGCTTGCGCTGCGCGTTCGCTCCGGTCGAGGTGCCACGGGGCTGTTGCTGCTGGACGGCTGCACGGGGTGCGGGCTTCACGTACTCGGCAACTTCACCGACGAGTTCCGTCACCGCAGGCGACGACGGAGTCACGTTCTGGGGCGTCACGGTGATCGACGCCTTGCGCAGCATCAGACCGAGGTCCTTGCGCTGTTCAGGCAGGCAAATGGTGACGACATCGCCAGCAGAACCGGCACGAGCGGTCCGACCCGAGCGGTGCAGGTACGCCTTGTGTTCGGTCGGCGGGTCGACGTGGATGACGAGTTCGACGTCGTCGACGTGAACGCCACGAGCGGCGACATCGGTTGCGACAAGTACCTTGACGTCACCGTTGGAGAATGCCGCGAGGTTGCGGTCGCGAGCGGGCTGCGACAGGTTCCCGTGAAGGTCGACCGCGGGGATTCCTTGTTCGGTGAGCAGCTTCGCGAGCTTCTTGGCGTGGTGCTTGGTGCGCATGAAGAGTATGCGTCGGCCAGTTCCCGATGCCAGCGTCTTCACCAGGTCCTTCTTGACGTCCGCGCCCGACACTTCGAAAACGTGGTGGGTCATCTGTACGACGGGGGAGTTGGCTTCGTCGACCGAGTGCAGAATCTCGTTCTGCAGGAACTTGGCGACGAGCTTGTCCACGCCGTTGTCGAGAGTCGCGCTGAAGAGAAGTCGCTGACCGCCGCGAGGAGTAGCCGACAGGATGCGCGTGACGCCGGGCAGGAAGCCGAGATCGGCCATGTGGTCGGCCTCGTCGAGGACGGTGATCTGAACCGAATCGAGGTGAACGAGTCCCTGCTTCATGAGGTCCTCGAGTCGACCGGGGGTTGCAACGACGATGTCGACTCCGTTGCGAAGGGCCTCGACCTGGCGGTTCTGTGAGACCCCGCCGAAGATGGTCATCGTGCGCAGCTTGTAGACGTCAGCGAGCGCGCGAAGCGTTGCATCGATTTGCGTTGCGAGTTCGCGCGTGGGAGCGAGAATGAGTCCCGTCGGGCGACCCGGCTTGCGCGACGCGGTTCCGACCTTTTGTGCCAGACGAACGACCATCGGGATCGAGAATGCGAGCGTCTTTCCCGAGCCGGTCTTTCCACGACCGAGGACGTCACGCCCCGCGAGCGTGTCGGGGAGGGTGTCCACCTGGATCGGGAACGGGGTGTCCTTGCCATCCGCGGTGAGAGCGGCCACGAGGGCGGAGGGCACGCCGAGCGTGCTGAACGTAGGTGTAGTCACAGGAAATACCAGTTTCTGAATGGTGAATGCGCGCACGATCGTGCAGGGCATTCGGGTGGGCGAGCATGCCGGTTGGCACAGTCAATCGCCGAAGAAAAGATGTCAACCGAAATGGCCGGTGAGGGATGCGTTATTCGACGCGCACATCGAACGATCTCGAGTGCAGTGTTTTCAGTCTACCCGACCGTGGCTAGCCTGCGAGCAGCGCCTTCATTTCGGCGATCTCTTCGGTCTGTGCCTTGACGATTGCCTCGCCCAGCGCCTTCGCCTCGGCGTTCGATGTGTTTAACAGCATGTCGTTGACCATCTCGATGGCGCCTTCGTGGTGGGCGATCATGTGGGTGAGGAAGAGTGTGTCGAACTCGGCGTCGTGAGCAGCGCGGATAGCCGCCATGTCCTCGTCGGACACAATTCCGGGCATATTCATGTCGTGACCCATGTCCATGCCCTCGCCCGAAGCGTCAATCCACGCCTTCATCTGGTCGATTTCGGGTTGCTGTGCGTTCTTGATTCGCGAGGCGAGGTCGAGAATGACAGGGTTCGTGGTGTTCGTTTCGGCGATGGTCGCCAGTTCCACGGCCTGTTCGTGGTGGGGGATCATCATCTGAGCAAACATGATCTCCTTCATGCCGAAGGCGTCCTGGGACTGCTCGGTTCCTCCCGTGCCGTAGTCGTTCCACGTCGCGACGCATCCGCCGAGTCCAAAAATGAGTGAACCAGCAAGGGCAACGGGAAGAACAATTTTGCGCATGGACCAACGGTAACGCGCGAAACTGAGAACGCGCTGTGAAAATTTCCGCGTGGTTGTTTGCTCCCGAACGAACGGCGAATACGCTGGAACCGCGACGATGCGAAAGGCTGTTCAATGACGAACACTCCACGGGAAAATGACACCGCTGATTGGTCGGCGAAGGAGGCGATTGCCGAGGGGCTGGTTCCCGTCATCGGTCGTCTGTACCGCGAACACGGAGTCGTGCTCTCGGTTCACGGACGCAGTCTGCTCAACATCTCGCCCATCGACATTGTGCGAATCCACCGCTTTGCACGTCACGTCGAGGGCGCCGAGTTGCCCATCACGGACACGGCGCGAATGCTCGACGTGCTCACCTCGCTCGATCCCGGACCGGCGTCCATCGACGTTGCTCGACTGCATGCGCGATTCCGTGAGAGCGGCGCCACGGATCTCGTTGCGTGGGTGTCAACGGAACTCGCCGACATCGCCGGAAAGCGTCCCACAGCGCCGGGCGAGGGTCGCGACGTCGTGCTCTATGGATTCGGGCGAATCGGTCGGTTGGTTGCCCGCATTCTGTTGGCGCGCGCATCGGACGTTCAGGGGCTTCGCCTGCGCGCCATTGTCGTTCGCAAAGGTGGCGACACCGACCTGGTGAAGCGTGCGAGCCTGCTACGCCGTGATTCAGTTCACGGGCCGTTCAACGGTTCGATCACGGTTGACGAGGCGACCGATCTGATTATCGCCAACGGCACGCCGATACAGGTCATCTACGCCAACGATCCGTCGGCAATCGACTACACAGCGCACGGAATCGACAACGCGATCGTCGTCGACAACACGGGGAAGTGGCGCGACGAGGCCGGGTTGTCGAAGCACCTCGAATCGAACGGCGTCTCGCGGGTTCTACTGACCGCTCCGGGCAAGGGCGCCCTCAAGAACATCGTCTATGGGATCAACCACAAGGCGATCACGGACGACGATCGAATCATTACGGCGGCGTCCTGCACTACGAACGCCATCACCCCCGTGCTCAAAGTCCTCAACGACGAGTTCGGCGTGAGTTATGGACACGTTGAAACCGTCCATTCGTTCACCAATGACCAAAACCTCATCGACAACTTCCACAGCGGCGACCGCCGGGGACGCTCCGCTGTGCTCAACATGGTCATCTCCGAAACGGGTGCGGCAAGTGCCGTCGCCAAGGCCTTGCCCGAACTCGCCGGGAAGTTGACGGGGAACGCGATCCGCGTCCCGACGCCCGACGTGTCGATGGCGATACTCAACCTGACACTTGACCGCGAGGTCACGAAGGACGAACTCAACGGGTATTTGCGCGAAATGGCGCTCAACTCGAAATTCCGCCACCAGATCGACTACATCGAATCCGCCGAAGTCGTGTCAACCGACTTCCTCGGTTCACGCCGTGCGGGAATCGTCGACGGTCTCGCCACCATCACCAGCGGCAATCACGCCGTCGTGTATGTCTGGTACGACAACGAATATGGCTACAGCCACCAGGTTGTGCGAGTGTTGGAGAAGATGGGCGGAATCGTTCGCCCGTTCTTCCCCCGTTCGAAGGACTGAGAATGGCCGAACAGCGGCAACGTCGAATCCACCCCGCGTGGATTGTCGCCGCCGTCGCGTTCATCGCTCTGATGGGTGCCGCCGGCTTCCGAGCCGCACCAGGCGTCCTCATGATTCCGCTCAACGAAGAGTTCGGTTGGCCGATTTCGACGATGTCGGCCGCCGTGAGTTTCAACATCCTCCTCTACGGCCTGACCGCGCCGTTCGCGGCTGCTCTCATCGGTCGATTCGGAGTCCGTGCCGTCACCATGGTGGCTCTCGTCCTCATCGCAGCCGGTTCCGGTCTGACGGTGTTGATCACATCCGAATGGGTGCTGTACCTGACGTGGGGACTCCTGATTGGGCTGGGGAGTGGCGCGATGGCGCTCGTGTTCGCCGCCGAGATCTCAAACACGTGGTTCGTGACGCGCAAGGGACTCGTCACCGGGGTTCTCTCCGCCGGAAGTGCCACCGGGCAACTCGTTTTCCTTCCCGTGATCGGTGCCCTGTCGGAATCGACCGGTTGGCGGACCGCGTCCCTCCTCATCTCCGGCGTCGCACTGGCGGTCGTGCCGCTGGTGTTCTTCTTCGTGCGAAACCATCCCAGCGACCTCGGCGTTGACGCGTTCGGAGCCGAACCGGGAACCACACCGCCGCGCGTCCGACACACGGGAGCGGTCACTCGCGCCCTGACAGGACTTCGCGATGCTTCCCGAACGAGAAGCTTCTGGGCGCTCGCCGCAGCGTTCTTCATTTGTGGTGCAACGACCAACGGTTTGGTCGGAGTTCATTTCATCCCCTCGGCTCACGACCACGGCATGACGGTCACCGTCGCCGCAGGGTTGCTCGCCGTCGTGGGCGTCTTCGACATCGTCGGGACGATCGCTTCGGGATGGCTTACTGACCGAGTCAACCCGCGCTATCTGCTCACGGGATATTACGCATTTCGCGGCGTAGGCCTCGCGTTCCTTCCCCTGCTCCTGTCCAGCGAAGTTCAGCCATCTATTGTCATCTTCGTCGTCGTTTATGGACTCGATTGGGTTGCCACCGTTCCGCCGACGGTCGCGCTGTGTCGCGAGTACTTCGGGGACCGCGCGGGAATCGTTTTCGGTTGGGTCTTCGCGGCGCACCAGGTCGGCGCCGCGGTTGCGGCGACTGTCGCGGGGCTCGTTCGCGACGAGTTCGGTGACTACGCCTACGCCTGGATCGGGGGAGCGGTGTTGTGCGTTGTTGCCGCGGTTTTCTCGTACATCGTCAAGCCGCCCGTAAATGGTCGTTGGGTTACGGCGTAACGATTCGGGCGGTTCCCCTTCGATAAACTGGTGGCTCAACGATGACTTCTCCCGTGAGCCACACTGCGGGGGCTCCCGAGGAGTAACTCCGTGACAACAGGCGTACGCGCAAACGACATTCCGGTGTCGTTCGAGGTGTACCCGCCGCGCGACCTCGCGGCCGCCGGAAGTCTCGTGACCACCATCAAGGAACTCGCGACGGTCAACCCTCAGTTCATCTCGGTCACATTCGGCGCTGGGGGTTCCAACCGCCGCAGCTCGCTCGACGTCTTGCGGTTCATCAAAGAACACACCCATGTCGAGGCGCTTGCGCACCTCACCTGTGTGGGCAACTCACACGCCGAAGCCGCGGCAATCGTGCGTGAATTCCTCGAGGCGGGGATTACGTCTTTTCTCGCCCTTCGCGGAGACGCTCCGACCGACGAAGAACACGTCGGCGAGTTCATGGGCGACATCAAATCGGCTTCCGAGCTGGTCCAGTTGATTGCGAACGTCCAGTCGGAACGAGTCCCGTGGACGGAATCGCACGCTCCTGGCTCGGACCGCGGTCGAATCCTCGACCCGACACCCGGGCGCGTGACAATTGCCGTTGCAGCTTTCCCCAACGGCCACCCCGAGTCTGGTTCAACCCGCCGGGACATCGACTCGCTGTTGGCGAAACAGGCGGCCGGAGCGGATTTCGCCATCACACAGTTGTTCTTCCACGCGGATGACTACTTCCGATTCGTTGACAAGGCGTGTGAGGCGGGTGTCGAGATCCCGATCATCCCGGGAATCATGCCGATCACGTCGCACTCGCGCTTGATGCGCGTGGTGGAACTGTCCGGAGAGCGAGAGCCTTCCGAGCTGTCCATTGCGCTTCAAGTCGAGCCGGACGCCGTCGGTCGCGCACGAGTCGGCGTTGACTATGCGACGGCCCTCGTCGACAAGCTCGTCGCTGGCGGTGCGCCCGCGATTCACCTCTACGCTTTTAATCGGCATGACACAGTTCTGGACGTCGTTCGCGGCGCGGGATTGCGATAACCACCACCAAGGAGAAATGACACCGTGACTGCAACGAACTCGACGCCGTTCCCCACCGGGACCATCGCCGGCTACCCGCGTATTGGAGCCCACCGCGAACTCAAGAAGCTGCTTGAGTCGTACTGGAAGGGCGCGATTGACCGCGCCGCGTTCGAGAGTGGCGCGGCCGAGCTGCGTTCGGACAACCGTCACCACCTTGTTGAGCTGGGGCTGGGAAAGACCGACTCGTCGATTCCGTCTGATTCCTCCTACTACGACCACATGGCCGACACCACGCTAATGCTGGGTGCGATTCCTCACCGTTTCGAGTCGCGACGCGCAGCTGATGGCTCGCTTGACCTCGACGCATACTTTGCGATTGCTCGCGGTGACGCGGACAACCAGCCGCTTGAGATGACGAAGTGGTTCGACACGAACTACCACTACCTGGTCCCCGAGATCGGCCCGCAGACCCCCATCGCGTTGTCGTCACGTCGCGTCGTCGACCTTTTCGTCGAAGCGAAGAACGACGGATTTATCACGCGCCCGGTCCTCGTCGGCCCGGTTACCTACCTCGCGCTGAGCAAGGCGTCGGACTCGGCTCCTGACGGGTTCGACCCGCTGTCGCGACTCGAGGACGTTGTCCAGGTCTACGCGGAAATCCTGACAGAGCTCGCAGCAGCGGGAGCAGAATGGGTCCAGCTCGATGAGTCGGCCGTCGTCAGCGAGAACCTCGGCATTGACGCCGACAAGGTGCACGCCGCACTTCGCTTGGCGTACATCAGCCTGACGCGTGTGTCGACGCCGCGACTGTTCGTTCTCACGTCGTACGGAACCATTCCCGACAACGCGCTCAACCTGCTGGCGTCGCTCGGAATCGATGCCGTCGGTTTCGACCTCGTCAAGGGTGAGGTTCCCCACGCGACGGTGTCGCTCGCCGAAACCACACTGGTCGGTGGCGTCATTGACGGCCACAACATCTGGCGCGGCGACCTCGGCGCAGCATTCGGCAAGCTCGAAGCACTGTCGGCTCTGGGCGGCGCGGCGGTTGCCGCATCGACCTCGACGTCGCTGTTCCACGTGCCGCACACACTCAAGGGCGAAGAACACCTCGACGCCGGCCTTCGTTCATGGCTGGCATTCGCCGACGAGAAGGTTGGCCAGATCGTCGCCCTCGCCAAGGGACTGACGAGCGGTCGCGACAGCATTGCTGCTGACATCGCCGCTGCCGACGCTGCCCTTGCGGATCGCGCCAGCGCAGAGGGCGTTCGCGTGGACGCTGTCCGCCAGCGCACCTCGGCGCTTACTGCTGCTGACTTCACTCGTGGTGACGCTCAGCACCGTCACGACGTTCAGGCGAAGCGCTTCAATCTGCCGCCGCTTCCGACGACCACTATCGGTTCGTTCCCGCAGACCAGCGAAATCCGTGTTGCCCGCGCCAAGTTCGCCAAGGGCGAGCTCACCGCAGCGCAGTACGAAGACGAAATGCGCGCCGAAATCGAGCGCGTTGTCCGCCTTCAGGAGGACCTCGACATCGACGTCATCGTGCACGGCGAGCCTGAGCGCAACGACATGGTCCAATACTTCGCCGAGCAGCTCAACGGTTTCGACGTCACAGTCAACGGCTGGGTTCAGTCGTACGGGTCACGTTGCACCCGCCCCTCGATTCTGTGGGGAGACGTCTCGCGTCGCGGTGCGATGACCGTCGACTGGTCCTCGTTCACGCAGGGACTGACGAACCGTCCCGTCAAGGGAATGCTCACCGGGCCGGTCACGATCATGGCGTGGTCGTTCGTCCGTGATGACGTGCCGCTTGCCGAAACTGCCAACCAGATCGGTCTCGCTCTTCGCGACGAGGTCGCCGACCTCGAAGCCGCGGGAATCGGAATCATCCAGGTCGACGAACCGGCTCTTCGCGAACTTCTTCCGCTGAAGGAAAAGGACCACAAGGAATATCTCGAGTGGTCGGTCGGTTCGTTCCGTCTTGCCACGAGCGGTGTTCGCGACGAGACCCAGATCCACACGCACCTCTGCTACTCGGAGTTCGGCCAGATCATCGACGCGATCGACGGACTTGCCGCCGATGTCACCAGCATCGAGGCTGCCCGCAGCCGCATGGATGTCGTCGACGACATCGCACGCAGCGGCTTCAACCGAGGTGTCGGACCCGGCGTGTGGGACATCCACTCGCCGCGAGTTCCGTCCGCCGACGAGCAGACCGCACTCATCCACCGCGCACTTGAAGGTGTCCAGACCGACCTGCTGTGGGTCAACCCGGACTGCGGATTGAAGACGCGTGGGTACAACGAGACCGTTCAGTCGTTGAAGAACCTCGTCGAGGCAACGAAGCGCGTTCGCGCCACCCTCTAGCGCCAACGACAAACGCGGCGGCCCCTGGCGGGATCCGCCGCGTTTGTCGTTGACTTAGAGAATTTCGGTGAGGAGTGCCTCGACGCGCGCCTTGATCTCGTCACGAATGGGTCGAACCGAGTCGATGCCCTGGCCGGCGGGGTCTTCGAGTACCCAATCCTCGTAACGCTTGCCGGGGAAGTAGGGGCAGGTGTCGCCGCATCCCATGGTGATGACGACGTCGCTTTCCTTGACGGCTTCGGTGGTTAGCACCTTGGGCTGGTTGCCGGCGATGTCGATGCCGACTTCTTTCATCGCCTCAACGGCGACGGGGTTGATTGAGTTAGCGGGCGCGGAACCGGCAGACAGGACCTGGACGCGGTCGCCCGCGAGGTGCTGGAGCCAGCCGGCGGCCATCTGCGAGCGGCCCGCGTTGTGAACGCAAACGAACAAAACAGTGGGGGTGGTCATGGAATAAACCATAACCACCCCCGGTAAACGGTTGGTGAATTACTTCTTCGGCGCTGCGAAGTTTGCGACAACGGCAACGATGACCGCACCGAGCAGCTGGATGCCGATGAACGGACCGACGCCGGCAACACCAGCGGTCGTGAACGAGTCGGTGAACATGTGTCCGAAGGTGACGGCGGGGTTCGCCATGCACCCGGTCGGGGTCAGCAGAATCGCCGTTCCAATCCACAGCGGAACGAGGACGTTGAGTCCTTCACCACCCTTGCGGCGAACCATCGTCACGATCAAGCCGACGAGGACGACCGTGCAGAGCAGTTCGCTCGCGAGCAGTGCCGGCGTCGGCACAGAGCCCTGCGTGGTAGCGATGAGGTTTGCGCCCCACAGGAAGTTGGCGGTGACCGCGGCGAGAAATGCACCGAGCAGCTGAGCACCGATGTAGGGGATTGCGACCGACGTCTTCGAGTGACCGGCGATGGTCAGTCCGATGGTGACGGCGGGGTTGAAGTGGCCACCCGAAAGCGGGCCACCGACGGTGATGCCGATTCCGAGCGCGAGTGCGCTGACAATCGCGATACCGAGGAGAGTGATTCCGGGGTTGCCCGTCAGGATGTCCAGCTGGTAACCAGTACCGATCTGGGCACCGACCAACAGGGCGGTTCCGAGGAATTCAACAAGGAGAGAGCGAGTAAGTGTCGTCATGTCTTTAGCGTAGCCAGCGGGGGAGCGAAAGCGACGGAGGGAAAACGGGTCTTTCGTCCTGATGTCGGCACAAGCGAATCTGGTAAGGTAAGCCTTACCTCGTCAATCTGGAAATACCGGCCTGCCGGGGATGGAGAAATCATGCTGGCAAACTTCCTCATTGGACTCCGCGAAGGCCTCGAAGCGAGCCTCATCGTCGGAATTCTCATCGCCTTTGCGGTCCGTTCGGATCGCCGCTCAGTCATTCCCGCAATCTGGTCTGGAGTTTTAGCAGCGATTGCCCTTTCGGCAGCGACCGGCGCCGTCTTGATGTACGGCCTCGGCGAAGCGGGTGACGCGATCGAACCGATCCTCTCCGGTGCGCTATCAATCCTCGCCGCCGTCCTCATTACGTGGATGGTGTTCTGGATGGCCAAGACCGCACGCAACCTCAAGGGCAGCCTGGAAGGCAGTCTTGAAAACAGTTTTGGACAAAGTGGCTTCGCGGTCGCTCTCGTCGCGTTCTTTGCCGTCGCGCGTGAGGGCGTGGAAACGGCGCTGTTCATGTGGGCATCGGTCAAGGCTTCCGGCGAGACCATCGCGGCCCTGACCGTCGTCATCATCGGAATCCTTGTCGCCGCTGGTCTCGGCTGGCTCTTCTATCGCGGCGCACTCACGCTGAATCTTCGTGTGTTCTTCCAATGGACAGGAGCCGCACTGATTCTCGTCGCTGCTGGAATCCTTGCCTACGGAATTCACGAGTTCCAGGAGGTCGGATTCCTTCCCGAAACCTTCGTTGTCTACGACGCCTCGGCATGGCTTGGTCACGAAACCATCATCGGATCGTTGCTTTACGGCCTGTTCAGCTACCGCCCCAATCCGACCGTTCTCGAGATCGCGGTGTGGTTCGGTTACGTCGTTCCCGTAATGGCCTTGTTCATTCGTGGCAATGTCCTCAACCGCAAGCCCGTTTCGAAGGGTTAACTCTCGACACTGTTAGGCGAGCAACACTCCGACTAGAATCGCTCACATGACACGAACGGGACTCGACCGCATCTGGACCGTCCCCAACGTCATCTCGTTCATCCGGTTGTTGTTCGTCCCGGTGTTTTTCTGGCTCCTCGTCAGTGGTCAAGATGGACCCGCACTAGCTGTCCTGATCATCGCGACGGCCAGCGACTTCATCGACGGGTTCATCGCGCGATCGTTCAATCAGGTCACTCGACTCGGCGCACTTCTTGACCCCGCATCTGACCGCCTCTTCATTACGGCGAGCGTGTTGGGGTTGGCCATTCGCGGCATGATCCCGTTACCGTTGCTCGTCGTTGTCATCGCGCGCGACGTCATGTTGCTCGCCATCGTTCTCGTTCGAGGAGTTCGAATCGTGGACTTCCCGCGCGTCAACTTTGTGGGGAAAACCGCCACTTTCGTGCTCTTCGTCGCATTCCCCGTCATCGTTCTCAGCCACGTGATTCCCACCGCGGCGACCGCCTTGGCGGTTCTCGGGTGGGTCCTCGGAGCGTCAGGCGCCGTCATGTACTGGGTTGCAGGTTTCACGTATTTGCCCGCACTTCTTCGCGTTCCAGCCCGTCGAAGCCGCCGTCTCAATCGGTTAGGGTAGTGAGCGGAGGATTGATGAACGACCACGAAGACCAGCACAGCACCGAACACTTCGGTAGCGACTTTGCTGCACGTCTCGCAGACCTTGAGGCAAACGCCTCGGCTGAAGAGCAAGCAGCGATCGCGGCTCTCCCGTCGGGTAGCGCTTTGCTCGTTGTTCGTCGCGGCCCGACCGTCGGTGCTCGCTTCCTTCTCGACTCGGATGTGACCGTCGCTGGTCGCCACCCCGACGCCGACATCTTCCTCGACGACGTCACGGTTTCGCGTCGTCACGCCGAGGTCGTCCGTGCCGGAACTGCCTTCTCGATTCGCGACCTCGACTCGCTCAACGGTACGTATCTCGATGGCGAGCGCGTCTCGGGCGGCGAACTGGTTGACGGTTCAGAAGTTCAAATTGGCAAGTACCGCATGACGTTCTTCCCGTCGCGTCACGACATCGCTGACGAGGCATAAGGAATGGGTGCACTCAAGGCCGGCGTCACGCCGACAGGTCAATCAATCGGTCAGGTCCTGACGCAGCTGCGCATTCAGTTCCCCGACCTGACGTCGACCAAGCTTCGCTACCTCGAAGACGAAGGGCTCATTAGCCCGACGCGACTGTCGAGCGGCTACCGCTCGTACTCGTCGACTGACGTGTCGCGAATCCGCATGGTCCTCACGCTGCAGCGCGATCACTTCCTGCCGCTCAAGGTCATTCAGGGAATCCTTTACGATGTCGACGCTGGCAAGAAGCCTGCTCTTCCCAGCGGTGCCGAACTCACCGTCGAGTCGATGTTGTCGATCGAGGTTCGATACACGCGCAGCGAGCTGCTGGCGAAGACGGGTGCTCCTGCCTCGCTGTTGAACGACGCCGTGTCGATGGGGCTGATCGTTCCCTCCGAGATTTATGGCGAAGAGTCGTTCACGATTCTCAGTGCACTCGTTGAGCTGAAGAAGTCCGGGCTCGAACCGCGCCACATGCGAACCCTGAAGCTTCAGGCGGAAAAGGACGCAGCGACGCTTCGAAATGTCGTCCTTCCGGTTGCGAAGAGTTCCAGTAGAGTTGGGCGACAGAAGGCCATTGACATGGCCCGCGACCTCGCTGTGAATCTTGAAAAAGTGCGTTTGGCTGTAATGATGAGGTCGGTAGACGAGTCGATCGACTAGCGCGACACGCCCAGAGCGTTTCGCCGCGAGTACTGTTTCCGTCACTACAGTGGAGACATTAACTCTCAAGTAGAAGGTGAAGGTTGGTTCAGCATGACTGACATGACACACAACCTCGGCGACGCTGCCGAAGGCTACCGCGGCATTGTCGCGGCCAAGGCCGCCGGCATCTCGTACCGCCAGCTCGACTACTGGGCTCGCACCGAACTCGTCGCACCGACCGTTCAGACCGCGACCGGTTCAGGATCACAGCGCCTCTACTCGTTCCGCGACATCCTCGTCCTCAAGCTCGTCAAGCGACTTCTCGACACCGGTATCTCGCTTCAGCAAATTCGTATCGCTGTCGACCAGCTTCGTTCGGCCGGAATCGATGACCTTACCGGCACCACGCTCATGAGCGACGGTGCGTCGGTTTACCTCTGCACCTCGAGCGACCAGGTCATCGACCTTGTCAACCGCGGACAGGGCGTCTTCGGAATCGCCGTCGGTGCCGTTCTTCGCGAGGTCGAAACCACCCTCATCGAGTTCGATGCCGCGCCCGTTTCGGCCGTCATTGACGAGCTCGCTATCAAGCGAGCAACGCGCGCTTCTTAGCCGCGATTTTCGCTGAGGATCTGACGTAGCAGAAGGTCAAACTTCTGCGCGAGCGTCTGTGCGAGTTCGCCGGGCCAACGGTGAATCGGCGTCGCTGCTCCGGTCGCCTGCTGCATCGTCAACGTCTCGTCGACGGTGGGGGACAGGATGTGCTGACCGAACAACTGATCCATTTCACCCATTCGGAACTGGTGTTCGCGGCTGTCGGGGCGGTAACGATTGATAATCACGCCGGCGGTACGAAGTCGAGGCGACATCTGCTGACGCATCGATTCGAGTGCGAGCAGCGTGCGGTGCACGGCGGTGACCGAGAAGAGTCCCGGCTCGGCGACGATCGCGACGGCGTCCGACGCGGTCCACGCGGTTTGCGTCAACGCGTTGAACGACGGAGGGCAGTCAATGAGGACGAGGTCGTAGTTCTTCTCGACCAGCACGAGCGCCTCTTCGAGTCGCCACAAATCGTTCTTGGTGGGGTTGGGGATGTCGTGGTTTGCCGACGACTGTGACCCCATGAGGACGTCGACGGCGACGTCGGTCGGACCGGTCCACGAGCTCGGGATAATCGCCTGGCGGACGTTCTTCTTCGTCGCGGCCTTGAGGACGGTGTCGATGGTGAAGCCGTGAGTTGACCGTGAAGCGAGAGCCGCCGAGACATCCGACTGCGGGTCCATGTCGATGATGAGGGTGCGAAGTCCCTGTGCGAACGCGGCGGACGCGAGACCGAGGGTAATCGTGGTCTTACCGACCCCGCCCTTTAGAGAGCTCACGCTGACAACCTGCACGAACTCCACTTTAGCCGTCAAGTAGGCTGGAACTCTTGATTGCGCCCGTTCCGGGGCTCGTCGCGCAGCAGAGGGGGACCATGTTTAGCAAGATTCTTGTCGCAAACCGCGGTGAAATTGCGATTCGTGCGTTCCGCGCAGCGTTCGAGCTTGGCGCGAAGACCGTCGCCGTCTTTGCCTATGAGGACCGTGAGTCGACTCACCGCTTCAAGGCTGACGAGGCGTACCAGATTGGCGAGGTCGGTCACCCCGTCCGTGCGTACCTTGACATCGACGAAATCATTCGCGTTGCGACAGAGTCCGGCGCGGATGCGATTTACCCGGGCTACGGGTTCCTCAGCGAAAACCCCGAGCTGTCTCGTGCTGCCGCGGCGCACGGAATCACGTTCATCGGCCCGAATGCCAATGTCCTCGAGATGGCCGGAAACAAGGTCACGGCGAAAGAGCACGCGATCTCGGCCGGAGTCCCGGTCCTCAAGTCGTGCGAGGCGACCACCAACCTTGACGAGCTTGTTGCATTCGCGGACACCATCGGATTCCCCGTCTTCGCTAAGGCCGTCGCCGGCGGCGGAGGGCGCGGCATGCGTCGCGTCGAAACCGCCGAAGACCTGCGACCCGCTCTTGAAGCGGCGATGCGTGAAGCGGAAGCGGCGTTCGGCGACGCGCGAATGTTCATCGAACAGGCTGTCCTTCGTCCTCGTCACATCGAGGTTCAAATCCTCGCCGATGCTACGGGCAACACCATGCACTTGTTCGAGCGCGACTGCTCGGTACAGCGCCGTCACCAGAAGGTTGTCGAGATTGCTCCGGCACCGCACCTCGACGAGTCGATTCGTCAGGCGATGTACCGCGACGCCGTCGCATTTGCGAAGTCGATTGGGTACGTCAACGCGGGGACGGTCGAGTTCCTTCTCGACACCGCGGGGGACCGCGCCGGTCAGCACGTGTTCATCGAGATGAACCCGCGCATCCAGGTTGAGCACACGGTCACCGAAGAGATCACCGATGTTGACCTGGTCCAGTCGCAAATGCTCATCGCGAGCGGCGAAACGCTGGAGTCGCTCGGCTTATCGCAGGACACGCTGACCGTTCGTGGCGCCGCTCTTCAGTGCCGCATCACCACGGAAGACCCGAACGCGGGCTTCCGCCCCGACACCGGTCGCATCACGACATACCGTTCGCCGGGTGGCGCTGGCGTCCGTCTTGACGGCGGGAGCATCGCGCAGGGTGCACGGGTGTCGCCGCACTTCGACTCCATGCTCGCCAAAATGACGACGCGAGGACGAGACTTCACCGCCGCCGTCGCGCGTGCTCGTCGTGGACTTGCCGAGTTCCGCATCCGTGGCGTGACGACGAACATTGCGTTCCTGCAGGCGCTGTTGGACGATCCCGACTTCATCGCCGGTGACCTATCGACGTCGTTCATCGACGAACGTCCCCATCTCGTGCACGCTCGTGCGAGCCAGGACCGCGGAACGAAGATTCTCACGCACCTTGCCGAAACGACGGTCAACCGACCCAACGGGACGGGCGAGGGCGCATTCGACCCGGCCACCAAGCTGCCGGAGGTCGACCTGACGGCCGCAGCGCCGAAGGGCACGCGCGATCTGATCCGCGAACTCGGTCCCGCGAAGTTCGCCGCAGAGATTCGTCAGCAGTCGCGCCTCGCGGTGACCGACACCACCTTCCGTGACGCGCACCAGAGCTTGCTTGCGACGCGCGTTCGCACGCGCGACCTCACCGCGGTGATGCCGCACGTTGCACGCCTGACCCCCGAACTGTTCTCGGTCGAGGCGTGGGGCGGGGCGACGTATGACGTCGCGCTTCGCTTCCTCGGCGAAGACCCGTGGGAACGACTCGCTGAAATGCGCGAAGCGCTGCCGAACATCGCAATTCAGGCGCTCGTGCGCGGGCGCAACACGGTCGGCTACACGCCGTATCCGACGGCGGTGACCTCCGCGTTCATTCGCGAGGCGACCGACACGGGCGTCGACATCTTCCGAATCTTCGATGCGCTCAACGACGTCTCGCAAATGCGTCCGGCCATCGATGCTGTGCTCGAAACGGGGACTGCTGTCGCCGAAGTCGCGCTCTGCTACACGGGTGACCTGCTCAACCCCGCCGAAGACATCTACACGCTGGACTACTACCTGAAGATGGCCGAGGACATCGTCTCGACCGGCGCGCACATCCTCGCCATCAAGGACATGGCCGGGCTGCTGCGTGCAGGAGCTGCGACGAAGCTCGTCAGCGCGCTGCGCGATCGATTCGACCTTCCGGTCCACGTTCACACGCACGACACGGCTGGTGGCCAGCTCGCGACTCTCATCGCAGCGAGCGACGCCGGCGCTGACATTGTCGACGTCGCGTCGGCACCGATGGCGGGAACGACGAGCCAGCCCAGCGCCTCGGCGCTCGTGGCGGCTCTCGCACACACTCCGCGTGACACCGGACTGTCGCTTGATGCGGTTTCTGCACTCGAGCCCTACTGGGAAGCGGTACGCCTGATGTACCGCCCGTTCGAGTCCGGTCTGCCCGGTCCGACGGGTCGTGTCTACCACCACGAGATTCCGGGTGGGCAGCTGTCGAACCTGCGCCAACAAGCGATCGGGCTCGGTCTCGGGGATCACTTCGAGAAGGTCGAGAACTGGTACGCCGAGGCGAACCGCATTCTTGGTCGTCCGCCGAAGGTCACTCCGTCGTCCAAGGTCGTTGGTGATCTCGCGCTGCAGCTAGCCGCAGCCGACGCCGATCCCGCTGACTTCGAGGCGAACCCCGAGAAGTACGACATTCCGGATTCGGTCATTGGATTCCTGTCGGGCGAGCTGGGTGATTTGCCCGGTGGTTGGCCCGAACCGTTCCGCACGAAGGCACTGAAGGGTCGCGTGTACAAGCCCGTTGCCGAGACTCTTGAACCCGAGGACGAAGCGGCGCTGGCCACTGACTCGGCGACTCGTCGTGCAACACTCAACCGATTGCTGTTCCCGCAGCCGACCCAGCAGTTCCTCGCTGGTCGCGAACAGTACGGCGACGTCAGCGTACTCAGCACTCACGACTACCTGTACGGACTGAAGCTCGGCGTCGAACACGTCGTCGACATGCGCAAGGGCGTCAGCCTGTTTATGACGCTCGAGGCGATTTCGGAGGCGGACGACAAGGGAATTCGCACGGTCATGGCCACGTTGAACGGCCAACTGCGCCCGCTGCTCATTCGCGACAAGCGAGTCGAAGTTCACGCGGCGACGGCGGAAAAAGCCGACCCCGCAAACGTCAACCACGTTGCTGCTCCGTTCCTTGGCGTTGTCACTCTGCAGGTCAAGGTCGGTGATGTCGTCGCCCCCGGAGGCACGGTTGCGACGATCGAAGCGATGAAGATGGAGGCCGCGATCACCTCGGCGACCGGCGGAACCGTCAGCAAACTTGTCATTCCGACGACCCAACAGGTCGAGCCGGGGGACCTGCTCGTGGTGCTCGAGCCGAACGCTTCGGCGTAATCGGTTTCGGGTAGAGTTGGCAGTCGCGGTACCTCAACGAAGGAGTCACAGGTGGCGGAACGAAAGAAGTCGACGAAGAAGGACGACGAGGTCGTAGTTGACGTCCCCGCGGAGTCGACTCCGGTCAGCGTTCCCAGCCTCGATGTAACCCCCGATTCGATCGACATATCGGTTGCCGAGGTTTCGATTCCGGTTTCGGCGACGACCGACGGCGACGAGATGTACACGCGTCGCCACACAGGTGTGTCGAACACCCCCGAGCCCAGCGCGCTGTTGACCGACGAGCGACTGCTCGACATCAAGGAGAAGCTCGCGGCGCCGGAGGGCTGGTGGCAGGCGTTCATCTATGCGATCACGTTCCACACCGTCAACCTGGGGGATTCGCGCAAGGCGCGTGCCCGCAAGGCGATGGAGGCACGTATTGCGACGGCTCTGTCGGGCGACGCACGATTCGTTCCCGTCCTGACTCGTAAGGGTGGCGTGGGCAAGACCACGACGACGACTCTCCTCGGCCAGGCTCTTGCCCGAGTCCGTGAAGACCGTGTCATCGCAATTGACGCGAACCCCGACCGTGGAACTCTCGTCGAGCGCATTCAGCGTTCAACGCGTCACACAATTCGCACCGTCGTCCAGAAGGCTCCGTCGATCGGTTCGTTCACGGACTTCTCCGAGTACGTCAGCCGCGACCAGACCCGACTTGACGTCCTTGCCTCGGATGCCGACCCGATGCTGTCGCAGGCCTTCGACGAATTCGACTACAACATCGTCGCCGACATCGCCTCGCGCTACTACTCGATCATCCTGACCGACTGCGGTACGGGAATCGTTCACTCGGTCATGAAGCCGATCCTGCAGCGCGCTGACGGACTCGTCATCGTGTCGGGTGGTTCGATTGACGAGGCCCGCCTCGCCTCCGAGACGCTGACCTGGCTGGAATCAAACGGCTATGCCGACCTGGTCGCCAACTCGGTTGTTGCGCTGAACACCGCGACCCAGGGAACGGTCCTCGTGAAGCTCGACGAGATTGAAAACCACTTCAAGTCGCGCGTTCGCGACGTTGTTCGCATTCCGTATGACTCGCACATCGCTGCCGGGTCGGTCATTTCGTGGGACAAGCTGTCCAAGCTCACGCGTGAGTCCGCGAGCCTGCTCGCCGCTCTCGTCGTCGAGGGACTTCCCCTCACCAAGTAATGGCCATTCGAGAGATTCGCCTCTTTGGCGACCCCGTTTTGCGCAGTGCGACCGACCCCATCGGTCCCGCCGACGAGTCGGTCAGAGCGCTCGTGCGCGATCTGCTCGACACTGTTGCACTCCCCGGGCGTGCCGGTGTCGCCGCGAATCAAATTGGCGTAGGTCGTCGTGCGTTCAGCTACAACATTGATGGACGAATTGGGTACATCCTGAACCCCGTCTTGGTCGAAGTGCGCGGCGAACCGACTCTCGTGGAAGAAGCGTGCCTTTCTGTTCCCGGGCTTGGCTATCCGCGACTGCGTCACCCGTGGGCGCGTGTGGCGGGTGTGGATCTCGATGGGAATCCCGTCGAACTTGCCGGGGACGGGCTCATGGGTCAGGCGCTTCAGCACGAGACAGACCACCTCGACGGGCGCGTCTATGTCGAGGGACTCGAGCCCGAGATGAAACGTCAGGCGATGCGCGACATTCGCGATTCGCCCTGGTTCCAGATCTAGTCAGCCAGTCGAAGCCCCTTGGTGTCCGGGTTGCTGTCGAAGATTCCGTCGATTTCTGCGGCGAAGTCGTGCACGATCACGTGTCGCTTGATGCTCATCTTCGGCGTCAGGTGACCGCTCGCCTCGGTGAATTCGAGGGGGAGGACGATGAACTTTCGAATCGACTCCGCGCGTGACACTTTCTTGTTCGCGCGATCGACGGCAGTCTGTATCTCGGCGAGCACGGCGGGGTGTGCGCCAGCCTGCTCGAGTGTCATCGCCGGGTCAAGCTTGTTGTTTGCGAGCCACGTCGGCAGCATCTCGGAATCAAGGGTGATAAGCGCAGCAACGTACGGACGGTTGTCACCAACGACGACCGCCTGGCCGACGAGCGGGTTCGCGCGAATCGGATCTTCGAGAACCGCCGGGGCAACGTTCTTTCCACCCGCCGTCACGAGGATTTCCTTCTTGCGACCGGTTATCGTCAGGTAACCGTCTTCATCGATCGTCCCGATGTCACCCGTGCGGTACCAGCCGTCGACGAACGCTTCGGAGGTCGCCTTGTCGTTGTGCCAGTAGCCCTTGAAGACGTTGACGCCCTTTGCGAGGATCTCGCCATCGTCGGCAATCTTGGCGCTGACGCCGGGGACGACGGGTCCGACCGTTCCGATCTTGAACTTCTGGGGAACGTTGATCGAGATGGGGGCAGTTGTTTCGGTGAGCCCGTATCCCTCGAGGACGCGAATGCCGAGCGCTCGATAGAAGTGTCCGAGTCGCAGACCCAGAGGCGCCGATCCGCTGATCGCGTAGACGACGTTGCCGCCCATCGCCGAACGCAGCTTGGACAGCACGAGCTTGTCCAGCGCGGTGAACTGGATACGCAAGCCCACCGGGACCTTGCCCGCGTCCAGCGCCTTTGAGTACGCGATCGCGGTGTGCGCCGCAAGACGGAAGATTTTGCCCTTACCGCCGGCTTCAGCCTTCTGTTCCGCCGAGTTGTACACCTTTTCGAACACGCGTGGCACGGCGAGCAGGAAGGTCGGCTTGAACGACGCGAGAGCGGGAAGGAGGAATTTGGTGTCGGGCTGGTGGCCGACGCGAACACCAGCGTGGATACAGAGGATCGACACAACGCGCGCAAAGATGTGGGCGGTCGTGATGAACAGTAGCGTGGACGCACCGGGGGTGAGGACGACTTCTTCCATCCAGATCGTCGCACTGGCGATGGTGTCGACGAAGTTGGCGTGAGTCAGTACACACCCCTTGGGGCTGCCGGTTGTGCCCGAGGTATAGATCAACGTGGCGATATCGTCACCCGTTGCAGTGTTTCGGCGCTCGTGGACCTCGTCGTCGAGAATGTCGGCGCCCTGTGCAACCAACTTGTCGATGTCACCGTGGTGAAGTTGCCAGACGACTCCGACACCCGGAGTCTCGGCACGAACCTCGTCGAAACGCGCGAACTGCTCGGCCGTGTCAACGATCAGTCCAACCGAACCCGAGTCCGACAGGATGTACGCGATCTGTGCGGGGGACGAGGTTTCGTAAATCGGGACGAGGATTCCACCGGCGTAGAACATCGCGAAATCGACAAGGGACCAATCGAACTTAGTCGCGCAGATGAAGCCCACCTTGTCGCCCGGGCGAATGCCGGCAGAGATGAAACCCTTGGCCAACGCGACAACGCGATGACGGAACTCGGCCGTTGTCATGGGGTCCCAACCACCGTCGGTGCGGGGGATGCCGAAGATGACGTGGTCCGGGTGCGAATGGAAACGCTCTTCGAGGAAGTCCGAGATGGTCCTCTTGGGGTCGTGAGGCACGATGAGGGGGTTTGTCGTCTCCAACAAGGGTGTCTCCTTCGACGCGTGGGTAATTGGGACAACTCTACTGTCCGCCGCGGTGCTGGGCGAGGGCTTGCCGCAAACGATTTCAGGGAGACTATGCTTTCGACGTGTTCTATTGGCTCGTGAAAAACCTCATCCTGGGGCCGCTCTTGTTGCGCGTCTTCCGCCCCTGGGTGCGCGGCATCGAGAACATCCCCACGACGGGCGCCGCGATCCTCGCCAGCAACCACCTGTCGTTCGTCGACTCGATCTTCCTTCCGCTCGTACTTCGCCGACCGGTCGTGTTTCTTGCGAAGGCGGAATACTTCACGGGGCGCGGGCTCAAGGGGTGGCTGGTTCGGCAATTCTTCCTCGCCGCCGGTCAGCTTCCGATTGACCGTTCAGGCGGGAAAGCGAGCGAGGACTCTCTCAACACGGGACTTGCGGTCTTGAACGAAGGTAAGTTGCTGGGGATCTACCCGGAGGGGACGCGCAGCCCCGACGCCAAGTTGTACCGTGGTCGAACCGGAATCGCGCGAATGGTGTTGGAAGCGAACGTTCCCGTCATCCCCGTTGCCATGATCGACACCGAGAAGGTCATGCCCATCGGCAAGCCGATGCCGACAGTGAAGCGCGTAGGCGTTGTCATCGGTCAGCCGCTCGACTTCTCGCGATTCCACGGATACGAGGGCGACCGATTCGTACTTCGGGCGATTACCGACGAAATCATGTTCGAAATCCTCGCGCTGTCCGGACAGGAATACGCAGACGAGTACGCGAGCTCGGCTCGCGCTCGCGCCGGTCAATAGTTCGCTCGCGATAGGCTGGAACCCTTGACGCCAAAGGATTCCCGTGACCGAAAACACTGTTACCGCCACCGCCGACGTCCTCAAAGGGCTCGACGCATGGAAGTCTCTGCCCATCAAGCAGCAGCCTGCCTGGCCCGACGCAGCCGTTCTTGACGCCGTCACCGCGGAACTCGCGAAGCTGCCTCCGTTGGTGTTCGCCGGTGAGGTCGACCAGCTCAAGGACCGACTTGCTCGTGTCGCGCGGGGCGACGCGTTCCTGCTGCAGGGCGGTGACTGCGCCGAGACGTTCGACGGTGCAACCGCAGACAAGATTCGCAACCGTGTCAAAACGATTTTGCAGATGGCCGTCGTTCTTACCTATGGCGCGGCTATGCCGGTCGTCAAGATGGGCCGCATGGCCGGTCAGTTCGCCAAGCCCCGATCGAGTGACTCGGAAACGCGCGACGGCGTGACTCTGCCCGCATACCGCGGGGACATCGTCAACGGCTACGACTTCACCGAGGAATCGCGCACCGCCGACCCGCACCGCATTGTCCAGGGCTACCACACCGCCGCCTCGACCCTCAACCTCATCCGCGCCTTCACCCAGGGTGGCTTCGCGGACCTGCGCGAGGTTCACTCGTGGAACAAGGGCTTCGCCGAGAACCCCGCGAACAAGCGCTACGAACAGCTGGCGAAGGACATCGACCGGGCGATCAAGTTCATGGCGGCCGCTGGCGCCGACTTCGAATCACTCAAGACGGTCGAGTTCTACTCGAGCCACGAGGGGCTCCTCATGGATTACGAGCGCCCGATGACGCGCATCGACTCGCGTACTGGGAATCCTTACAACACCTCGGCGCATTTCCTGTGGATCGGCGAGCGCACCCGCGACCTCGACGGTGCGCACATCGACTTCTTCTCGCGCATCCAGAACCCGATCGGCGTCAAGCTCGGTCCGAAGACCACGGGTGACGACGTCAAGAAGCTCATCGACATCCTTGACCCGAACCGTGAGCCCGGTCGCCTGACGTTCATCACGCGAATGGGCGCCGGTGTTATCCGCGACGCTCTTCCGCCGCTGCTCGAAGTCGTTCGCGATTCCGATGCTCTGCCGGTGTGGGTCACTGACCCCATGCACGGCAACGGAATCACCACCCCCAACGGCTACAAGACGCGTCGTTTCGATGACGTCGTCGACGAGGTCAAGGGGTTCTTCGAGGCGCACCGTCAGGTCGGCACGTTCCCCGGCGGAATCCACGTCGAACTGACCGGTGACGATGTCACCGAATGTCTGGGTGGCTCGGAAATGATCGACGAAGAGACTCTTGCGTCACGTTACGAGTCCCTGTGCGACCCGCGCCTCAACCACAAGCAGTCTCTCGAGCTCGCATTCCTCGTCGCTGAAGAGATCGCGTCAGGAAACTAGTTCGTGACCGGAGTAGCCGCGGTTCTGCCCGGTCTTGTCACGGGACTGTCGCTGATCATTGCAATCGGCGCGCAAAATGCTTTCGTCATCCGTCAGGGGCTCACGCGTCGATTCGTCTTTGAAATTGCCATCGTGTCGGCCGCTCTCGACGCGACGCTGATCCTGCTGGGTACCGGCGGCCTCGGCGCAATTATTCAGGCCGTTCCCGTCATCTTTGAAATCGTTCGCTGGTTCGGCGTTGCCTACCTAGTGTGGTTCGGAATTCAATCGGTCCGTCGTGCGTTCGCCAGCGAGGTGATGTCCCTCGATGGCGATTCGGCGACGACTCGCTGGGGAATCGTTCTCAGCACGGTGACGTTCTCGCTGCTCAACCCACACGTGTATCTCGACACCGTCATCTTCCTCGGGTCGGTCGCCAACCAGTTCGGCGCTGACCGCTGGTGGTTCGCTCTCGGCGCCTGCACGGCGAGCTTCCTGTGGTTCTTCAGCATCGCGTACGGTGCCCGAGGGCTGTCGCGTTACGTGACGAAACCCGTCTTCTGGCGCGTGCTGGACAGCATCATCGCCGTGACGATGTTCGTGATCGCGGCGATTCTCGCCACGTCGACTCTGGGCTAGAAGATTCCGTAAATCTTGACGGTCGTTCCCTTGGCGACCTTTGTTCCGGCGGCCGGGTTCGTGCGCTTCGCCTTGGCGAAGCTGTCGCCCCAGAACTCGCGGGGGATGTCGGTGATGATGATGACCTTGAATCCGGCGGCGACGAGCGCGTCATTCGCCTTCTTGATGGTCAGTCCGAGGACGGACGGCACCTCGACGAGCTCAGGGCCCTTCGACAGGACGATCGTGACCGTATCGCCGGGGCGAACCACACCAGGGTTGACGGTGAGCGAGGACACCTTGCCGTCCGGAACAGTGTCGTTGAATTCGCGTGTGTCTGACACGACGACAACGAGGCCGGCGTTCTGAAGGTCGGTGGTCGCTTCCGCGGCAGTTTTTCCCGTCACGACCGGGACCGGACCGAGCGAACGCTCGATGACGACCGAATCGCCGTGGTACAGCGTTGTTCCCGCGGGGACGACCGTTCCGTTTTCGGACAGGACGTTGATGACGAGACCCTCGGCAACGTCGGAACTGAATTGGTCGTCGGTCTTGGTGACCGCAATCTTCAGTCCAGCGAGCTGCGCCGAGAACGCTTCGGCGGTGATGTTCTCGTACACGGGAAGATCGACTGGCTGCGGTCCCTTCGACACGATGAGGTGGACTTTGGTGCCCTTCTTGACGTCACCCGAAATGTCGGGGTCAAGTCCGATGACGGCTCCCTTGACGACCTCGTCGTCGTACTGTTCGATGGTCGGTTCGACGACGACTAGGTCGGCGTTCGTCAGCGCGGTGGTCGCGTCGGCTGCAGCCATTCCGCGGACGTCGATGACGTGGGCCATAGACCCCGGTCCGATGTTGAACCACCAGCCGGCGCCACCGCCAACAGCGGCAACGGCGACGACCAACGCAAGGATCAGCGCACCGCCGCGACTGCGACGGGGAGTCGGCAGGACGCCGTTCTCGTCCGCAACAGCTGCGGGGCGGCCCTTCTTGGCGGGCAGGGAGATGCGGGGAATCTTGATGGTCGGAAGTTGTGGCATTTGCGGCATCTGTGGCATGGTGCGCTTTGCCTTGGGCTTTGGTTCGGTAACGACAGCCGTGATCGGGGTGGTGACACTGTCGTCGATATCCGTCATCGACGCTTCGATGATCGCCGTCGCGTCGTCTTCGTCGATGACGGTCGTGGGAGTCAACGCGATGTCGTCGTCATCGTCGGGTGCGTCAGCCGGGACGTGTGTCGCATCCGAGACGCGTCGAACCGACGCCTTGCGCAACGCGTCGAGGAACGCGCGGGCGTCCTTGGGTCGGTCATTCGGGTCCTTGGCGGTCGACCACTGGATGACGTCGTCCACGGCCTGACCGACGAAAGGGTTGGTCAGCGACGCCAAGGGCATCTGCTTCTTCGCGTGCTGCATCGCAATCTGCATGGGGGAGTCGCCGGTGAACGGCTGCTTTCCCGCGAGCATTTCGTACAGCATGACGCCGACGGAATACAGGTCACTGCGGTTGTCTGCCTGGCCTCGAGTCAGAAGTTCGGGGGCGATGTACGCGACGGTTCCGAGCAGCGACTTTCCCGTCTCGGTTGCGCTGGTGACCGGTCGGGCCAGACCAAAGTCGCCAACCTTGATGCGTCCGTCGTTGACGAGCATGACATTTTCGGGCTTGACGTCGCGGTGCAGGATTCCTTCACGGTGGGCGACGACGAGTGCCTGAAGGACCGCGGTGGTGATGTCCAGGGCCTGTTCGACGGTCAGGCTGCCGTAGTCGTTCAGGAGTTCGCGAAGCGTGATTCCCGGCAAATATTCCATGACGAGGAAGAGGATGTCGCCCTCGTGACCCTGGTCGAACACGGACACGATGTTCGGGTGAGCGAGTCGTGCGGTGTGACGAGCTTCGCGGATGAACTTGGCGGCGTAGTCGGAATCGTCGACGAGGTGGTCGTGCATGACCTTGACGGCGACTTTGCGCTCGAGTCGAAGGTCTGTCGCGAGGTAAACCTTGGCCATCCCACCGCGCGCAATGCGCGACTCGATCTGGTATCGACCATCAATGGTCGACCCGACGAGCCGGTCTGTGGGTTCCTGAGCCATAAGGACTAGTTTACGTGGTCGCGTTTATCGGGGGAGGCGAGGTCGACCTAGGTCAGGTCGAAGAGCCAATTCCACGCGCTAACTTCCCAGCGAGCGTAGGCGCTGGGGAATGCGCTTCGTTGAACTGCTTGAGCGGCCTCGGCGACCGTCAGATTCTGCCAGCCGTCAATGTCGAGAAGTCCGCGATTGTTGCCGGGGGTGGGGGAGGAGGGCCCACCGAAGAAGGCGCGCGCTGCGTAACGGGGGTCGCGAATCTGGCTGACCGATCCCCAGCCGGCGGTCGGACGCTGTTGGAAGAGTCCGACGGAATCACGGTCGCCGTAGTCAAGATTGCGAAGCTTCGATTCCTGCGCGGCGGTCGCGAGGGCGATGACAATTCCGTAGTTCGGGATACGCATCTCGCGACCGACCTGGATGATAATTCGGGCGTTGACCGTCATCTCGTCCGTGAGGTGGGTGATGACCGCGTCATCGGTTGCATCAGCGCGGACGCCCGAGCCGAGAACAGGAGCGGCGGCGAGTGCCGGCGGTGCAGCCACTTCGGCCAGAGCCGGAGCGGCCCGCTTGCTCACGACGAGGATCTGACCGGCGTGAACCGAGGTTTGCCACGATAGGCCGTTGAGTGCGAGGAGCGCCGCGGTGGGAATTCCGTGGGTGGCGGCGATTGACTGCAGCGAATCGCCCTGTTCGACGGTGTGCGTTGTCGCGCCACTTGCCGAGACGGCTTCGGACGCATCGTCGTCTGTCGATTCGGCGTCGACAGGGGATTGACCTTGAGGCTCAAGTTGCGCAGGAGCGGGCGTTGAAGTGACCCAGGTCACGGCGCCTGCGGCGATGAGTGGAAGAGCCCCCGCTGCGGCGGCAATCGCACGTGCCTGTCGGGCTGCTCGGCGTTCGGAGGTGATTTCGGGCTTCAAGCCGGCGAAAATGGGGTTCGGGGACGACTCTGTCGCTTCGTGCTCGGCCACCGCACCTCCTTGGGGTTCACCCCATTCTCAAAGGGAAGTGAACTCACCTTCGAGGTTTCGCAACTCGGGCGTGTCGCGAATTAGACGGTGCGGTTTGTGACGGCGTCGACCAGTCCGCGCAACTCGCGGTCGACCGCGGA
>JAHEDU010000087.1 GCA_024641015.1 Micrococcales bacterium | reverse complement strand
CCAGCAGATAGTTCGGTCCGCCTGCCTTCGTGCCCGGTCCGATCGCCGACTTCTTCCAGCCGCCGAACGGCTGACGTCGAACGATCGCGCCGGTGATTCCGCGGTTCACGTAGAGGTTTCCCGCCTCAACAGTGTCGAGCCAGTAGTTGACCTCGCGCGGGTTCAGCGAGTGAATTCCTGCTGTCAAGCCGTAGTCGACCTGGTTCTGGATGCGAACCGCGTGCTCGAGGTCACGGGCTTCCATCAGCGACAGGTGCGGTCCAAAGAACTCAACGAGGTGCGTCGACGAGCGACGCTTGACGCCCGTGCGAATTCCGGGGCTCCACAGGCGACCGCTCTCGTCGAGCTTGCGCGGCTCGAGAAGCCACTTCTCGCCCGGGTTCAACGTCGTCAGTGCGTCGAGCAACTTTCCCTGAGCGGGCTCGATGACAGGCCCGATGCGCGCCTCGGGGTTCGTCGGGTAATCGACGACCATCGCGGCGACCGCATCGACGAGCTGGCGCTCGAATCGTTCGCTGTCGGCGACTCCGCCTACGAGGATTCCGATCGACGCGGCTGAGCACTTCTGGCCGGCGTGACCGAAAGCTGAATACGCCAGGTCCTTCGCGGCGAGGTCGAGGTCGGCCGATTCGGTGATGACGATTGCGTTCTTGCCACTGGTTTCGGCCAGCAGGCGAAGCTCGGGTCGGAACTCGCGGAACAGTGCGGCGGTTTCGAATCCGCCCGTGAGAATCACTTGGTTGACGCGTTCGTCCGAAATCAGCTGGCGGCCCAGGTCGTTCTCGGAAATCTGAATCGAGAACAACGCGTCACGGGGAACGCCCGCGTCCCACATCAACTGCGCGAGGTACGCGCCACACTTCGCGGCCTGAACGGCGGGCTTGAAGATCACGGCGGAACCAGCGGCAAGAGCCGCGAGGGCGGAACCCGCCGGGATCGCGATGGGGAAGTTCCACGGGGGAGTCACCGCGGTGACATCGACCGAGTGGAACTGGGCTCCGTCCATCTGGTCAAGTTCGAACGCGCGCTCGGCGTAGTAGCGAGCGAAGTCAATCGCCTCCGAAATCTCGGGGTCGGCCTGTTCGATGGTCTTGCCCGTTTCGGCCATGGCAACTTCGATGAGTTCGCCGCGGTGTTCTTCGAGCTTCTGCGCAACCATGCGAAGGACGTGGGCGCGGTCTTCAGCTGAGCGCTGTCCCCACGCGCGGCCGCCGTCGACGGCCGCCGAAATGATGGATTCGAGCTGGTCAGCCGAGCGAACCTGGGCTGCGGCCAGTGCCTCGACACCAACGGTCGAGTTTTTCGCGCGCTCGATGATCGCGGTGCCCCACTCGCGGTTGGACGCAATCGCGGGGTCGGTGTCGGACGCGTTGTCGAAGTGGTGCCAGTCGACGTGGTGGCGTTCGGCGCTGCGGTGCGGCGTGGGTACCGTGTCGTCCAGGGCGCGAACGGAGGCGGTGAAACGCTCGGTCTCGCGGGTGAAGTATTCGTTTTCGGTGAGGAAGAACACTGCGGACATGAAATTGTCCTCGTTCGCCCCTTCGTCCAGTCGGCGAATCAGGTACGCGATGGCGACGTCGAACTCGGCGGGGTGGACGACGGGCGTGTACAGCAGAAGGCTTCCGGTTGTTGCCTTGACGGCTTCGGCTTGGCTTTCCGCCATTCCCAAGAGCATCTCGAATTCGATGCCGTCACGGACTCCTCGTCGACCGGCAAGAGCCCACGCGAAAGCGATGTCGAACAGGTTGTGGCCGGCGACGCCAATCTTGACGTTCGCGATGCGACCGGGCGTGAACGCGTAGTTGAGGACGCGCTTGTAGTTCGTGTCGGCGTCCTGCTTCGAATTCACCGTGGCGAGAGCCCAACCGTGGATTTCAGCGTCGACGCGTTCCATCGGAAGGTTGGCGCCCTTGACGACGCGGATCTTGATGGCAGCACCGCCGCGAGCACGACGTGCGCTTGACCATTCCTGCAGGCGAATCATCGCGCCGAGTGCGTCCGGCAGGTACGCCTGCAAGACGATTCCGGCCTCAAGGTTGAGGAATTCGTCGCGGTCGAGGATGTTCTGGAACACCGCGATCGTCATGTCGAGGTCGTGGTACTCCTCCATGTCGAGGTTGATGAATTTGCGCGATTCGGACTCGGCCGCGATTCGGTAAACCGGCAGCAGCTTGTCGACGACGTGCGTTACGGCTTCGTCGAACGCCCACGGCGAGTGGGGAGAGACGGCAGAGGAAACCTTGACCGACACGTAGTCGACATCGGGTCGTGACAGCAGGTCGATGGTTCCCTGCAGGCGCTTGGCGGCTTCTGCCGGGCCGAGAACGGCCTCGCCCAGCAGGTTGATGTTCAGGTCCACGCCACGAGCGCGAAGTGCGCGCAACTTGCCGCCCAACTTCTTGGGGGACGCGTCGATGATGAGGTGGCGAACCATTCCGCGAAGCACGCGACGCGCAATAGGGACGACGATTCCGGGGATATAGCGCGATGCGAATCCTCCCAGAGCGATGAGGGCGCGAAGCGTGCCCGGCAGGAACTTGGGGATGATGCGGGTCAGTGCGCGAAGGTTGCGGGCGGCGACGCGCATGGATTCGGGGCGGACAACTCCGTCAACAAAGCCAACTGTGAAGGCGAGGCCGTTCGGGTCGCGCAGGACACCGGCGAGACGCTCGGACGCGAGCGACGGCGGGATGTCGGCTGCGGCGGCAACCCAGGCGTTCACCTGTTCAATTGATTCGCCAATCAATCCGTCGATGTCGTCGATCGGGGGAATTTGCCCGTGCCAGTCAGTCACTAATTTCACTCCTCGCTGAGTTACCTCCACGAGCCTACCGCGACCAAACGAACTCTCGAGGGCTAGGCTTCGACGGTGACGGTTATCTCGCGCGAACGCCAAACGCAGGCTCAACGGGCGCTCGTCGTCGTCTTCCTCATTCAAGGTTTCGTATCCGCCGCGATCATTCCGCGCGTCCCCGACATCATCGCGAACATCCACGTCAGCTTTGCGCACTGGGGTGTTATCTCGGCTTTCGGCACCGTCGGATCGGCCGCTGGGCTGTTCCTCGCCAACCGAGCGTTGGAACGATTCGGTGTCAAACACGTCGGCATGGTCGCGTTCGGAATAGTCGGGCTGGGCAACGCGTCGTTTGGGTGGATCACCGACTCGACGCTCTACTTCCTTGTGAACTTCGTCGTCGCGGTGTCGATGAGCGTCTTCGTCATCGCCGTCAATTCGCAAACCGTCGTGTTGCAAACGCTGTCGGGTCGAGTCATCATCGGCCGTTTCCACGCGGCGTGGTCTGCCGGTGCGGCGTCCTCCGCGGCGGTGTCCGGCTTCCTCGCCGCAATCCTGCCCGTTGGGATCCACCTCACGCTGTTTACCGTGGTGGGGCTGACCGCGTTTTACGTCGTCGTGCGCAACCTGTTGAACCGCGAAGAGGGGCTGATCGCCGAGGCGAACTCGGGCGAAAAGGCTGTTGGTTGGCGTCGAATGCCGAAGCGCGTCTACCTGCTGGGCATCGGGCTTGCCGTCGGCGTATTCCCCGAAGCCGCGATGTGGGACTGGAGTTCCGTGTACGGCCGCGACGCTCTTGGCTTCGACCCGACGCGGGCGGCAATCCCGTATGCGTTCTTCGCCATCTCGATGATCGTCGGGCGAATCCTCATCGACATCATCGGTCGCAAGGTGCACATCAGCCTTCAAGCGGCAATCGGTGGAACCGTCGCCGCGTTCGCAATGACCACCAGCATTCTCGTCGGCCCGGGGCTTGTCGTCGCCGACCCGAACTCGGGACTTCTTGTCGTCAGCGCACTGTGGGCACTGGCCGGACTTGGCACCGCGTCGATGACCCCGTCGTTCCTGTCGTCAGCGTCGATTGTCTCGGGCATGTCGGCCGCAGCCGCGTTGACGCGTATGAGCGTCATGCAGACCACCATGATCTTCGTCATGAAGTGGATGATGGGACAAACCGCGGAATCCGCCGGAATCGATCAGGCGTACTGGTTCCCCGTCGTGACGTGGGTTTTCGCCGTCATCATCGCGGTGATCGTGGTACGACTGTCACACCGCCATCACGCGAATCAGGTCAGTTCGAACTGACCGCCCTCGATCTGACCCTGCTGGCGGTACAGATCGAGCTTGGTGCGGGTGTCCTGAATGTCCAGGTTGCGCATGGTCAACTGACCGATGCGGTCGGCGGGGCCGAAAGCGGCGTCCTCGGTGCGTTCCATCGACAGCTTCTCGGGGTGGTACGAGAAGCCTTCACCGCGCGTGTCGATGATCGTGTAGTCGTCACCGCGGCGGAGACGCAGCGTGACCGACCCGTTGATGGCCGACGCGACCCACTTCGTCAGCGATTCGCGCAGCATGAGGGTCTGCGGGTCGAGCCAGCGGCCTTCGTAAAGCAGGCGCCCCATGCGGCGACCCTCGTTGTGATACGCGGCGAGGGTGTCCTCGTTGTGAACTGCCGACAGAAGGCGTTCGTACGCGATGTGAAGCAGGGCCATTCCCGGTGCTTCGTAGATTCCGCGGCTCTTCGCCTCGATGATGCGGTTTTCAATCTGGTCCGACATCCCGAGTCCGTGTCGGCCACCGATGCGGTTCGCCTCGTCGACGAGTTCGACAGCGTCCTTGTAATCCTTGCCATTGATGGCGACGGGGCGACCCTGGCGGAACGTGATCGTCACGTCCTCCTGCTCAATCGCGACCGACGAATCCCAGAACTTGACGCCCATGATGGGTTCGACGAGCTCGTACGACTGGTCGAGGTGCTCGAGCAACTTCGCTTCGTGGGTGGCGCCCAGCATGTTCGCGTCCGTCGAGTACGCCTTCTCGACCGAGGCGCGGTACGGCAGGTCGCGGGCGAGAAGCCATTCCGACATCTCGTGACGCCCACCGAGTTCGCTGACGAACGTCTCGTCCAGCCACGGCTTGTAAATGCGCAGGTTCGGGTTCGCGAGCAAACCGTAACGGTAGAAGCGTTCGATGTCGTTGCCCTTGTAGGTGCTTCCGTCGCCCCAGATCTCGACGCCGTCTTCGTGCATCGCACGGACCAACAGGGTGCCGGTGACAACGCGGCCCAGGGGAGTGGTGTTGAAGTAGACCTTGCCGCCGGTGCGGATGTGGAACGCGCCACAGGCGATCGCAGCAAGACCCTCTTCGACAAGCGACTGACGGCAATCGACGAGACGGCCGAGTTCGGCGCCGTAAACGGATGCGCGTTCGGGAATCGACTCGATGTCCGTCTCATCGGGCTGTCCGAGGTGGGCGGTGTAGGTGTAAGGAATCGCCCCCTTTTCACGCATCCACGCGACGGCGACCGACGTGTCGAGTCCGCCAGAGAACGCGATGCCGACCTTTTCGCCGACGGGAAGGGATGCGAGAACCTTTGTCATTCCTCTAGCCTAAATGCTCGAAAACCTCATTCCGACTGGTAGTCTTGAGGAGCCCTTCGACACTAAGGAACATCCATGGCAAAGAAATTCTTGATTTCATCATCAATCGCAGTCATCGCAAGCATCGCAGCGACGCCCTCTTTCGCTGCCGTCAACATTGACGAACCGCTCGACACCCCCGGCGCACTGAGCGCTCCGTGGGTCGTTTCGGGAACGGTGGACCCGTCGGTTGTCCAGGAAGTTGGCGATACCCCGGAATACGCTCTTCGATTGACCAACGACGACGGAACGCAGAACGGCTTCGTACTTTACAACGAAGCAATCTCCGTCACCGCCGGTATTGATGTCCGATTCTCGCAGGCACAGTTTGGTGGAGACGGGGCAGACGGCATCGTATTCTTCATCAAGGATGGCGCGGACACCGACACCAACCCCGGTGGAACCGGTGGCGCCATGGGCTATGCGCCTTCAAGTGGTGACGGTCTGTCGGGCGCTCTCTTGGGAATTGGCCTTGACGGGTATGGTTCATTCGGAACTGCTGATGTTGACGGAACCGGATGTGCAGACCTCGGCTACGAAGAGTCGACTGGCGGTGGAGACAACAACGTTATCGTTCTTCGCGGAGCCGGCCAGGGAACTGAAGGTTATTGCCGACTCGCGGACGTTGCGTGGCTCGATGACCTCGGGCTCGCCCCTCTCGTGGACGGATACAGCAATCGAGCAGACGCCGCGGCTGACGTTCGAGTTGTCGTCGACCCAGTGACGGCGAACAACCCGCGTGTGGTTGTCTACTACGACGATGTCGAAATCATCAACGTTCCGCTTCCCGCTGAATTCGCTGATGTGTCGTCGGTAAAGATTGGCTTCACCGCAGGAACTGGTGGATCGGTCGATTTCCACGATGTGTGGGGACTCACTGCGACTGTTTCGCCGAACCCTCCGGTTCTCGCTGAGACTGGAGTTGAGATCACTCCGATTGGATTTGCTGCTGCAGGACTCATCGCAGCCGGCGGAATCGCTCTCGCGGTTCGCCGTCGCAAGGCCTAGTCCTTAGCAACCTGGTTGGGCCCCGTCGCGGAAGCGGCGGGGCTCAACTC